>JAWOCK010000028.1:0-87022 GCA_046483845.1 Thermoplasmatota archaeon
CTGCCTTTTTTCATAGGGAAACAGTTCTTCATAACCCATGCTGCTCCGGTGCCGGAGAAGTGCGGGCTATTAAAAGGGGAAGCAAGGGGGGGTTGTGTGAAAGAGAACGTCCAGTATCTAGGAATGATTTATAATCCGGTCCGCCGTTCTCGATAGAGGTGTTCTTATGAGGATGAAGGTCAAGTGCGGCGATCCCGACTGCCGAGAGGAGTTCTATGTGGACAGTCTGTCTCCGGTATGGGAATGCCCTAACTGTTCCAGGGAGATAATCAACCGCAACTATCCGTTCCTCACCGCCCAGTTGATGCAGGCGAAGATAGACCGAGAGCAGACCAACTGGAAGGCGATGTACAAGAAATTGATAGGATCCGCAAGGAAGCATATCGAGGCCAGGAACGGGCAGCACCTGGACATCTCCTTCCTTGACCAGGCCGAAGACCTTCTGAACACCGAAATGGACAATGAGAGATGGGAAGAAGAGCACGATAAACTGCTTCAGAGGGCCAGGGAGCTTATCCTAGAACTGGAAAGGTAAAATATATTGGGTATCAGCTTTTTTCTTCTTCTATTCTCTTCTGCTCCTCAGGGGTTATCAGATCACTGGTTCCCCTGGCACCCCCTCGGGACAATGCCTCGGGTTGTTGTGCTGGGGCCGGTCCACTCTCGTCGCTGTAGACCAGATACTCCTGTATCTCTCTCTCAATACCTTCCAGTTCCTCGTCTATGAGCTCCATCTGGTGGTTTGGTGTCGGTTCGAACTTGTTCTTGCCGAACCATTTTTTAAGTGATTCAAATACCATTTAGGGTCCCCCTATACGGCATATGACAGATGGGCGGGCGGACTATATCTACTTTTTGAGGGATATCGAGGGTCTGGGTTGTATCAATGTTAGGTCACGATCTCCCCGATCCTTTCCTCCACCACTGCTCTTCTGACCTCCATGGCAAGTCTTCTGCCGGTGGACATGTTCCTCCTCCACAAAGCATTACCGTAGGGATGGCCGACCCACATATGGACATTCGTACCACCTCCTATCCTTGGTGCCACATCGTAGATGTAGAAGTTCAGGTCCTTGTCCACACAGGTCTGGAGGCAGAACGGTCCTATGATGCCGGGGTCGTAATGCTCCTTGGAAGCGTCCACGAACCTCTCTGCCATCTTGAATACCTTTTCAAGCAAGGATTCTCTCAGGGTGGCGCTGTTATGGCCACAGACCGTGTACTCCGGCAGGAACTGTTTCTCTTCCAGGGTCATCTGCTGCGGGGCCGGGAGTCTCACATGCCCGTCAAGGGAGGTCTCGAACCTCCAATCCACTCCCAGAAGCTCTATCTTTGACATCTCATCCTCGAGTGGGGAGTAAAAAAAATCGAAGTTGAACACTGGACCGATCACATACCTTTCTATCCTGGCCTGATCCAGGGTCTCGCGGTCGATGACGCCCTGTGAGATCAGCTTCTCGGACTTTTCCTTGAACTCCGTAAACGAGGAGCAGGAGAAGAACCCCCTCTCCAGTTTTTTCTGCTTGTGGTGGAGCTTGACAATGGACAGCTCGTCTATCTTGGTCGGGTCGTCGATCCTCTCCGGGAAGGGCAGTCCGGCTTTCTCGAGAAGCCAGTAGTAGTTCTGCTGTTCTTCCCTCTCTTCGGACCTCAGCATATTTCTGGATCCCACCATTGGGACCCGGAAGTTATCTTCTATCTCCTTCATCCCGATATAGGAGGTGAAGGATCTGTTTGGTATCCAGAGTACGTTGTTATCCCGGATCCAGTTCTGCCATTTTGCCTCCATCATGTCCTTGAACCTTGGGAGCACCACCGCCTTATCCACCATTCCACGTATGATCCTCCCATCTGCCGCCCTCTTGGATCTGAAATAATCGGAGTAGGTGCTCTCCCTACCCTCCTGACAGAAGGCCACGGTCCTGAAACCTTCCTCTACCGCGCCATCGCACGTATCAAGAGCGGAATGCGAAGCGGTCATACCAAGCCTGATATCTTCGGGCTTGTAGTTCTCAGCAATATCCTGGATTGTTCCTCGATCTATCATGGAGCAGCCACCTTCGGGAGTGTATTATTTTGTTTCTTATATATTGTTCCATCATCTATTTTATCTGATGATCATGTGGGTCTTTGAACAAAAATTTATTAATATATTGCCTGGCGGTATTTAGCTATATAATATGTGATATATACCATGTATGACCCAGGGGTGGAGCGACCACCGAATACTGGGCACTGTCCCGGAGAAGATTAAACATGAGGTCCTCGATCATATTTGCCGGAGCCGTCCTATTACTACTTATCACGGTGACAGTTTCCAACGTCATCGATCCTACCCAGGACCCCCACGACTATACCTTGGACGATGCCCCTGTGGATGAAAAGGAGATACCTGGTATAGACACCGATGGGGATGGGTTGAAGGATACGCAGGAGGATATCGACCAGAACGGCGTGCTCACCAGAGGTGAGATCTCACCGACCGATCCCTACAACGCGGATACGGACGGAGATGGTCTGGACGATGGTATGGAATATGAGCTCTACTCCTCAAGGACTAAGAATACAACGGAAACGCCGAATTGGATAAAAAGGTTCTACAGCGATCCGGATGACTACCTGACCGTTCTGGACACCCTGGGCCCCCTTGGCGATATCGACCTGGACGGTAGGTGCAACATCCTGGACCCCGACTCCGATGGTGATGGTATTCCGGATGGTGAGGAGGTGGAGAACGGCACGGACCCCCTGGACCCGGATTCGGATGGAGACGGGGTCCCGGACCTCCATGATACCAGGATCGGGGTAATGGTCGACCTGGACCAGGACGGGATGGATGACCAGTGGGAGGAATACTTCGGCATCCGGGACCCGGATGGGGACCCGGACTCGGACGGAAGGTCCAATCTCGACGAATACCTTGAGAACAGGGACCCCCGTCATTTCGACACTATCCGTGGTCATCAGGGAACCTTTTCCGTCGAGGGTTTTTTCACTCCCAGGAGCATGGACGTACCTCTTCTGTTCACCGAGGGACTGGGGCCCCGCTATCTCAAGCTGGCGCAGTTTTCGGGATACGTACAGGGAGAATGGTCCAGGGATAGTACAAGGACCGATCCGGACACTGCGAATGCCACCGGAGAGGCCGTGATCACATTGAACGATAAATGGTGGGGTGATCTCCCCCGCCCCTACGGCACATCCGAGATCATACCCATTTACTCATCGGGGATCTTCCCGGGCAACGCGTCCGACGGTCTGGATGTGCCCGGCCCTGGCTATATGTCGAGGAACCCCATTGGAAAGTATGTCACAAGGTATGCCGAGCCGGACCTTGCTTCCCGGGACATATCACTGATCGAGACCACCGGGAAGGTATCGGGAGCGTACCTTCAGGTGGATCCCGCGCTTCCCGACGATATAATTGACATAGTAGAGGAATGGAACGACCAGTTGGAAGAGAGCACACCATACCTCACAGCACTCCACCTGACGCAGAAGCTATGGCAAAGATGCCTCTATTCTCCAGATACGAATTTCCTTAGATCGGATACGGACCCGGTCTACGATCTGATCTTTGTGACCAGAAAAGGGAACGCAGTGGATTTCGCCTCCGCATTCACCTTGATCATGCGGATATCCGGCATACCCAGCAGGCTTGCCGTGGGGTTCGCCATCGGCGAAATGCCCACCTCAGAGGGGCCCAGAGAGTATCAGGCCGGCCATCTCCATGTCTGGTCCGAGATAAACCTTGACGGGGTGGGGTGGGTCCCTATCGAGACGACCCCCCATTCACTGGAGCCTCTCGGAGGATCAGGCGTACATTCAATCGGGTATGATCCGAACGTACTGGGGCCTAACCTGGGGGATGGCGGAGGAACCCTCAAGGGGAAGGGCGATTCTGTGCTGGACCCCGACGGTGACGAGGACGGCGACGGGCTGAACAATTCCCTTGAGATAGAGCTCGGGACCAACCCACGCCTCCCGGATACGGACAATGACGGGTTATCCGACGGCTTTGAATACAATGTAATCTCCACCGATCCCCTTGAATGGGATACCGACGGGGACCGGCTCTCCGATGGTGAGGAGTTCAATGCATATGGTACCGATCCACTGGTAAATGATACCGACGGAGGTGGTGTGAATGACGGTGACGAAGTGTTGAGGAAGGACCCCCTTGATCCCCTTGACCCAACGGATGACGGGGCGATCTCGGATCTGGATTCCGACGGACTTATCAACCGGCTGGAGCTTCAGATAGGTACGGACCAGCTTTCCAATCACACGGATGACGATCATCTTACAGACGGAGAGGAGGTACTTTCTTACAACACCGACCCCCTGGACCCGGACACCGATAATGACACATTGCAGGACCATGAGGAGGTATTCGGCCTCAATGGATGGTTTACGGATCCAAACACCAATGATACGGATGGTGATGGTCTGACGGATGACCTGGAGATCCGGATAGGTACTTCTCCGAGACTTTACGATACGGACAATGACGGGTTATCCGACGGCTTAGAGATGGAGCTGGGCACGGACCCCCTTGATCCCGACACGGACGGCGACGGATTGCCGGACGGTCATGATCTTCATCCTCTCGAGAGCGACATGGACGGGAACGGGATCCTTGATGGTATCGATCAATGGGTCGGCGATGGCCGATATCCGGACATGGATGGTGATGGCATCCCGGATCATAAGGAAGCTTTCTACGGTACATCACCTTCCAGGAATGATACCGACGGCGACGGCCTAACGGATGGAATGGAGCTTTTCATGTTGGGGACCGACCCAAATAATAATGATACTGACGGCGACGGTCTCTCCGATCACGATGAGGTTTTCGTTCTTTTCACTTCCCCCAAAGAGAACGACACGGACCATGATGGCATCTGCGATCCGAAGGAGATGCATATCGGGACCGATCCAAGACTTCCGGATACCGATAATGACGGACTTTCCGATCATCGTGAGTTCTATATCATCGGGACCGATCCCCTTGATCCGGATACAGACGGAGGTGGTATTGTCGACATTCTTGAACTTCTCTTCGAGAGGGACCCCCTTGATCCGGATGATGATCTTCCATTCCCCGAGGATAGTGACCATGACGGACTGCCCGATGTTCTGGAGGTGTCCATGAACATATCCGACCCCAATAAATGGGATACCGACGGTGACGCCCTCTCCGACGGTGAGGAATTCCTTGTGACCGGTACGGATCCTCTTGATCCAGATACCGATGGCGACGGTCTCTCCGACGGTGAGGAGGTCAAGGTCTACGGTACGGACCCACTTGATCCAGATACCGATGGCGACGGTCTGACCGATGGTGCAGAGATAAAGAGCTGGGGAACATCCCCGTTCCAGAACGATACGGACATGGACCATCTTGATGACCGGACAGAGACACAGATCGGGACCGATCCCAATGATCCCGACACGGATGGCGACGGTCTGATGGATGGATATGAGTATCTGGAACTTGGAACGGACCCCTTGGATGAGGACACCGACGGCGGGGGTGCTCTGGACGGCATAGAGATGGAGCACGGAGGCGACCCTCACGATCCGTCCGATGACAGTAAATATGTGGACACCGACGGTGACGGCCTTCTGGATGTAGAGGAGGACCTCAACGGTGACGGATTCCTTGACCCCGGTGAAACGGATCCGTTGAAACCGGACACAGATGATGATGGTCTGATCGATTCCTACGAGATATTCGGCACCCTGGGTCCGCCCACCGACCCGCGTGACCCGGATACCGACGGTGATGGTCTGCTGGACGGTGAGGAGGTCCTACCTGGTGAAAACGGCCTGGTCTCGGACCCCACAAAGAACGATACTGACGGCGACGGGATCACCGACTTCGATGAGGTAATGGGCACCTTCGGATATGTTTCCGACCCTTCCGGCATTGATGGTGATGAGGACGGTCTGACCGATGTAATGGAGCTCTTCAATTCAATGACCGACCCACTGGATCCGGATACCGATCGGGACGGTCTCCCGGATGGGTGGATCGACGGCTGGAGAGGCCTGCCTTTGAATGGGAAAAAGGACCCAGGAGAATATGAGGACCGCAATCTGAACGGCATGGTGGATACTGGTCCCTGGTCATCAGGTGATGGTCCCGGTGAAACGGACCCTTTGAAATGGGACACCGACGGAGGAGGGGTGAGCGATGGTGACGAACTGTTCCACACCCCGATGTACGATCCACTTGAAGATTTCGATGACATCTACATGAAGGACACCGACGGTGACGGCCTACCCGACCATCTGGAGAACGAGACCCTGGGGACCAGATGGGACGACCCGGACACCGACGGCGACGGATTGTGGGATGGTGAGGACCAGGTCATCGATGAGATCCTGTATCCCGGTGAGATGACCCCTCATCATGGATGGGACGTGACCACTGATCCTCTGAACCCCCACACCGATGATGATCTCCTGAACGACGGGGAGGAGTACGAATTGGGGACCAACCCTGCCGAGGAGGACACCGACGGTGACGGTCTATGGGACGGCTACGATGTTCTCGGGTCGGATTCCCAGGTTCATATGGGGGAGCTTACGCCCAGGAACCTGAGGGACCCTTCATCTCCCTATGCTCCCACGGATCCCCTGAACCCCGACACGGACGAAGATGATCTTTGGGACGGGACCAACATCATCGCGCTTGGCATATACGGCGAGGTGACCGCGGGGACCGACCCGCACAGTGAAGATACGGATCGGGACGGTCTTTCGGACCATTACGAGGTCACGACAAAATACCCCATGTCCGTTGTGAAATGGGATACCACCACATCCAGTGATGTGGACCTCAGGACGGATCCTGTCAACAAGGACACTGACGGGGGTGGGATGAAGGACGGGATGGAGGTGGAAAAGGGACTCAATCCACTTGATCCGGATGATGATGACGATCTCCTGGACTCCGACGGTGACGGACTCCTCAATGGGGAGGAGAAGAGGTCAATGGACCTCTATTTCCAGAAGACCACCGTCGATTGGGACAAGGATGGCAGGAACGACCACCGCCCCGATCCCTACGATGCCGATACCGATAACGATGGTATAAGCGATGGTGATGAGGTCATGGTATACGACACCAATCCTCTTACCAATGATACAGACGGCGACGGTCTCTCCGATCACGATGAGATATTCATCCATTATACGGATCCCAACGATCAGGATTCGGATGATGATGGTCTCAGCGACCACACGGAAGTGACCCATTATTTCATGGATATGCCTTCCTACGTGGATTGGGACGGCGACGGCCATCTGGAAAACAGGACCGATCCCAACAATCACGACACCGATTCAGATTCCATAAGCGATCTAAGAGAGGTCCAGAGAGGTACCAATCCGTTGGATCCAGGCGACCCCGGTCGTGAGTACGAACCCGAGAAGAAAACGGTTGTGTTGGTGGAGGAAGCCCCCTCCACTATAGAAAAAAAGCCCGGCGATGTGTCCATGACCTTCCAGGTTAAGGGTTCCGTAAAGAGCGAGGATGGTGTTCCCTTGGAGAGGGCCAGGGTGTCCATACTCCTGCTGGAGCCCGGAATAAGGGAAGATGTCATCAAGAGAATGGGCAGGAACCCGGCCTACGTGGCGGGGACATCGAACACCGGTGCGGACGGCGGTTTTCAGGTGTCGTGCGTGACCACCGATGAGATGCCCTTCGGAGAGGCGAGATTATATGCGGTGACGGAGAACCTGCGTTCCAACGGAAGGCTCTTCCTGGCAGGTGTCTCCCAGCCTGTCGAACTGATCGTAAATACCGACTCGGAGATAGCAGTGGACCCTCTGGAGGGTCCTTTCTCCCAGGGGTCGGTGGTCCCTCTAAAAGGGCGTCTTCAGGACGTTGGTGAACTGCCAGTACCGGACAGTGACCTGCTCATTGTCACGGAGTGGGGAGCACAGTTCACTGCGGAGACCGGTGAAGAAGGGTTTTTTTATCTGGGTCTTCCGGTGCCGGAAGTGGAAGGCACATATTCCGTGAACATATCGTACGGAGGCACCCAGCACGTATCCCCCTCCATGACCTCACTCCAGGTGTTTGTCTCGGATGGCCCCATCATCCTTCTGGAGGATATCCCGGAAGAGGTATTGATGGGATACACCGTTGTCATCAACGGGACCCTGGGATGGGCAGGCCGCATGGAGGACCAGGAGATCCTGATCGAACTCATCAGATCGGAGGACCAGAGCACGGTTCACGAGGTTTATGCTCCCGTGGTCGACTCGTCGTTCTCAGAGGAGATACCCTTGACCAGCGATCTCTTCGAGGTAGGGATGCACCAGGTAATGGTCACGCTGATCACCGCGCAGGGTCAGCTTTCGATGAACGGGAGTTTGGGTTTCGAGATAAGGGACATCAGCGCTCTGGTTCTGGAGGACGATTCCATCGTCAGGGGCGTGGATGAGATCATAATGGTGGGCATCTACGGGTCCGATTCAGATCCCCTACAGGGTGAGCGGGTCAGGATCGATTTTCCCGGCTATGGCGGCATGGCCTCGATGGAGGAAAGGAGCAACTCCTCGGGGAAGGTGATATTCAAGGTGATCCCACCCACTGGAGCATCCCTGGGCAGGATCGAGATCACAATAACACATCTCATCTCATCTGGGGATCACATGGACCAGAACTCCCTGGAAGCCTACATAGATTATCATGCCAGGACCACCATTGCGGATATGGGCCAGGATCCGGACAGAATCCAACTGCTTGAGAGCCTTGTGATAAGGGGGAGGCTTGTTTCGGACCTTGGCACGGGGGTGGAGGGAGACAACATCATCGACCTGGAGATGAACGGGGAGGCGGTCTCCACTGCCGGAACGGACGCTCAAGGTTTCTTCGAGATCCAGCACACTGTGGACCGTTTCACGACCCTTGGCGACGCCCTCATGACCGTGAGGTTCAATGGAGATAACAGGTACGAAGCATCCTCCATCTCCTGGGAGGTCAAGGTGTTCTCCCGGGTCAAGATAGACCTGGATCTCTCCGGAGAGGGCGGCAACCGGACGCTTTTGATCTCCATTAAGGACGAGAGGAGGTCCCCCCTGCCAGGTGCGTCATTACAGGTGGGAGTCGGTTTCGAGTTCCGGACCTATCGGGCAGATGCCGAGGGTAATCTTACCCTGACCTTGACAGGATTGACGCCGGGCGACGTGATCGATGTAAGATATGCCGGCAACCCCGCCCTGTATTTGCTCCCTGCCAGGGCCAACTTGACAGTTGAGGAGGAGGTAGAGGGTGGTGGAGGTTACAATTACCTCTACCTTCTGGGAGCTGTCCCGATCATCTTACTGGTCTTGATAGTGTTCGCGGTGATGAAGAGAAGGATAGATCGAATAAGGGGTCAGGCAGCATCCGATAGGGTGAAAAAGGCCGAGGAGAAGCTGCTCTACGATTTCGACCCCCGTCCCGGTGCACAAAAGATGATTGTCTCCAACTACCAGGAGCTTCTTGAGAAGTTCAGGGAAAAAGGATTCGACAGGCCCCGGAACATGACCCCGGACGAATTCAATGAGGCGGTATCCCAAACCTTAGAGAGCGCCAAGAAGGAGCATCTGGGCGAAATAACCAGGATGTTCGATGAGGCCAGATACTCGGACCATGACCTCTCTTCCCATCTGATACCCAGGGCGAGGTCCATCAAGGAAGGTATGATAAAGGACCTTGACAAGATGGAGGTAGACGGGAAGGTCAAGGAGTTCAGGGAGAAGGCCTCCGCTCCTCTGGTCAAGGTCGAAAGGCCCATAATCTGGAAGATGAAGGAGGACCCGAAGGAGGACCTCAAGGAACTGCTGGGGGACAAAGGGGGCGGTAAGCAGTGATCAAGAAATGGACCAGACCGTTCACTGTGGTCATCCTGGTCATATTGTTGACGGTGATCGTGAGCCAGGCGTTCGCTCTGATAAGCGTCAGTGGCGGGACCGATCTATCCGTATATGATGAAGGCGACCGCGGACTCTCCAAAGCCTTTTCCTCGGTCCCGGAAGGATACGGGAAAGAGGTCCTCCTGACCTCCCCGGCTCTCCTGATAGAGGAGGATGAGCCAGAGAAAAAACTGCTGGTCTGTATCGGCCCCCAGAGAGGATACTCCCCCACGGAGGTTCATATCATCAAGAAGTTCATCAATAGAGGAGGCAGGGTGCTGGTGGCCGATGACCGCGGTTTCATGAAAAAGCTTGCCAGCGAGCTCGGCGTGACACTGGTGGGTGGTCAACTCTACGACGAGAACTTCGAGGGCACTCCGGATCTGGTCAGGGTGGACGATGTAAGGATCGGTGATTTCAACGGGATAGTCCTTCTGAACAGACCCACATCCCTTCTGTTCACCGAGGGGCAGGGTTTCATCAGGACCTCGGAGAGTTCATGGGTGGACCGGAACGAAAACGGAATAATGGACAACCAGACCACCTCACAGGGTGAATCACCTGGACCTAGATATGTGGGTGTCGTCACCGATCCGAATTTCGAGGAAAAGGGCTCCGGGACCGCAGCTTTCCTTTCCGATCCATCGATGTTCATGAACTGGATGATCGGTGAGGAGAAGAACCTCGAACTGTTCAAGGCTCTGATAGATCACCTCCTGCCCGAGGGCGGGGAGGTGATATTCGACGAAGGTGTCAGGGATGTGGAGGGAGGCAACTTTCTGCTTCAGAGGTCATTGAGACTCCCGGTCATTCTCAGCTCGGATATAAACATGAAGATAGTTCTTGGGACCATAGCTGCCATCTCCCTGTTCGCACTGATATACATGCATGACCCACCTGCGGTGAGGAAGCATTCATCCATACTTGACAGGACCGGTGTGGCAGAGATAGTGGACCCATCCATCTACGATAGCGACATGCCCGAGATAAGAAAGGTGCTGCTAGACAAGGTTAGGATATCCTTGGGCATGTCCCGGGATGAGTTCTCATCCCTGTCATGGGAAGAGATAGAAAAGACCGTCGAGGACGATATGTTGTACAATCTCGCAAGGAGAGGAAAGCTGCCGGAGAACATGGACCTTACCACGGTGCTTGTGGAGGTGAACGATTGGGAACGGAGATAACCGGCCACTCCTACAGGATGATCGGATATTCCGCCGCATCCTTCGTCCTCATCATACTTGGGACAGTGCTTTCCTCCCAGCTCTTCGTTATAGCCGGGGTGATCTGCCTGGGGGTCGTGATAATGTCCATCGGTCTGCTTCCAAGACGTCCGGGGTTCAGCAGGGAACTCGAGAAGGAGCAGATATTCGAAGGAGATACCATCAAGGCCGATGTTCAAATCAACGGTAAGGGGTCGGGCAACCTGGAGGTCTACGACCGGATCTCCCCGGGTCTGGAACTGGATTCATCCTCCAACAGAGTGCTCGTATCTCCGGGCGAGGTCTCCTTTCAGTACAAGATCAAAGCACCTCTCAGGGGTTACCATGACATAGGCCCCGCCTCCGTAAGGAGGTGGGATCCCTTGTGGCTCTGGTTCTCGGAGGGCAAGTACGGTGACAAGGAAGAGCTGTGCGTATTTCCGGTGATCACTCCGGTCACTGGCCGTTCCATGATGATAAAGAGATATAGGCACAGACCGGGGGAGATGAAGCTCAGGAGGGTCGGCATGGGCAAGGAGTTCCATTCCATCAGGGACTACACAGCAACCGACCCCTTCAACACGATCAATTGGAAGGCCTACGCGAGGACAGGCAAGCTGCTTGTAAATCAATTTGAGGCTGAAAGCGTGACCGACGTGATATTCATCATTGATTCACGGATGGTCACAAGGGTCGGGACCATGGTGGAGAACCCCTTGGAAAGAAGCATCAGGATGACAGGGTCCATGTCGGCGAAGCTCCTCCAGGGTTCCAACCGGGTTGGTTTGATAATCTATGGCTCATCGGTGAACGTCATAAAACCCAGAGGCGGCCCTGCCGCCCTGACATCCATCATGCACGACCTGACCAATATAACTCCTACGGGATACAACACCCTGGGGTCCACCATCGATTATTCACTTCCCTACCTGCCTCCCAATGTCCCCATCTTCCTTCTTTCGCCGCTTTCCGAGGATCCGACCGTCAAGGAGGCCATTAAGAGCCTCATCGGGAGGGGACACCCCCTCACCATCGTTTCCCCGGCAGGTGTCGAGTTCGAGAGGATAGTCTACTCGGGAAAACTGACGCCGAGATACCTGCTGAAGAGGATCGGGAGGCAGAACCTCCTGAAGGAGATAAGGTCCATGGGTGCTAAGGTAATAGATTGGACACCGGACAAGGACCTGTTCTGGGCCATGGAGGAGGTGTGGAAATGAGAGGAGATCGCTCCACCATCATGCTGGCACCCCTCCTCTCCGTCCTCGCCGGCAGCATTCTCCTCTACCTGATGTTTCCCAATTACAGCGAACTTTCAGGGTGGTTCCAGGTAGAGCTCTCGTCATTCCCTTTCCTGATCTGGGCTGCGTTGGGGGCCGTTGCAGGTTTCGTGGTCAGCAAGTTGCTGAAGAAGGAACTGTACCGGATCTATTCCAAGAGGGTGAAGGCGGGTTTCTTCGTCTGGCTGTTGATAGCCATTGTGATCTCATCGATCACGGAGGAGGGCGATCTGTTCGACAGGCTCTCCCAGGGGCCTCTGTTCAAAGCGTGGGCAGTGATCTTCCTGATAGTGGCCTCCAGCTCCCCCACCTACCTGGGGGTCCTTGCCGTGTTGACCAGGAAGAGGACCTACATCGCGGGTTCGGTGATGATGTTCTTCTTGATCCCAACCGTCTGCATGATCTTCTCCCAGGCCTCCTCCGCCAGTGTCCTATCGCAGGATCCGATACTCTCATTGCTCTTCGTGTGGTCCATGATATCATTCGTGGAGGGAGTGAACTGGTTGAGGCGCTATGTGGATACGAACCGGTCCGAGTTCCCCCGGCCTCCGTCGGGGAAGGACATGCGTGATATCCTCTGGAGGAGGCAGATCTCGTACACAGTGATATTCCTGGGAGTGTCATCCCTTATCGCGCATCTTCCCTTCGCCATCCCCCTGATCTTCGATACCTCTTCCATGTGGTTCTATTCCTTCTACGAATCCTCTGCGGTGATCGGAAAGGCAGTGGTGTCCCTTGTTGTATTGGTCCCCCTGGCAATCCTCAGCTTCGGGAGGAGGTACCTGGACCTGAGGAAAGCAGCTGGTACGGAAGAGGAGGAGGAAGGGGACAAGGGAACGTTTTGAGATAGTTCAGTGAAGATTTAAATAATATCGCCGATATGGTTCGAATCCAGATATATATACCAGGACCAATTTATTCCCGGTGATAATATGGAACCCGAGAAGGTAGAGGTAGCAGAGGTCCTCGAAGAGCCTGTGGAAGAGAGGCCCAGGAGAAGGATTACAGCGGGTCCCATAATCGCGATCGTGATCGTTGTGATATTGGTGGCCGTTGCACTGATATATGCTTTCACCGGATCGGAGGTGGAGGAGATCACCATACTGGAACCCGAGGTGATGACCCGGAGAGCAGATGAGAGGTACGGCATCTCCGTCGAGGTCAGGGTCATGGGCGGGGTGAAAGCGGTCGAAGGTACCGGGAGCCGCGATATCATATTCCAGGGGAAGACGGAATACTCTCAGCAGGTCGAGATCAGGGATGACATGGGGACCGCTCGGATTGAGTACGATCAATTCATTATCGCAAACGGCAACTATACCATCGTGTTCTCAATGGACGGCAGGTCCGAGGAGATACACTATCTTGCGAAGATGGTCCCCCACGAGCTCAACCTGACCATCCAGTCCGGGAACCCTTTCGAAAAGGACAGCGATGCCATCATGCTGGTCGCGTCCCCGGAGTTCGATTACCCGGACGGTCAGGGAGAATCCATCTACTATTACTCTCCTAATTATGAAGTGAAGACGGTGATCACTGGTCCGGACGGGGCCCCCGAGGAGACCACCCGGACCATGGAGGAATGGAACGGACAGAACCGGACCCTCACCAAGGTCTGGAAGGAGGTGGAGTTGGATGAGATGGGGGATTATACCTTCTCTGCGGAATTCACCAACCTTCTCGTTAAACCCGGTTCACCATACCGGACCCTGACCAGCGACCCCGAGTATCTGACCTCTTTCATCAACAGGGCGCCCGAGATAACGGATATAGATGGTCCCGAGAGGGTGAGACCGGATAACGATGCCACCTTCACCATAAAGGCAGTGGACCCCGACTCCAACGGTCGTATAACCTACTATTCCATCGACTGGGGCGAGGAGGGTGGTGACCTCCAGTTCCTGGAGATCGAAGAAGGCGAGAGCTCCACCATACGGGTCTCGCATAGTTGGTCGGAGAGGGGAACCTATACCATATCCGTCACCTGTGCGGACAACGGTCCGGAGAACGAACAGAACCCGGAGGAGGACTTTCGGAGGTACGATACGCAGACCATTGATATCCTGGTCTCGTACCTGTGATGCGGGGGAGCTCCACATAACGTTTATATGCAATATCGCAATCCTCTTTTCGGCAGCTGTTCCCGTGGGCCGATGGTCTAGCTGGTTATGACGTCGCCTTGACATGGCGGAGGTCCCCGGTTCAAATCCGGGTCGGCCCACTTTCGATTCTAATTATTCTGTAATCGTAGAAAGTGGGAATCGTTTTTTCATCATATTCTTCCGACCCGGACCGTGAAAATCACCAGATAAGCATCCATAATTGGATTTTCACAAGGTCTGGGGCTAGCTGATATCAGCTGATACTGGCCCCAATCTTCCTGAAGGGAAGATCGGGTCGGCCCTTTTGTGTTCCCATATAGCTGTTTATTTGGAACACAAAAGTCAGCAAAATCGCCATTTCATTGTTATGTCCACTGATTTTGCCTGATCTTGATGTTTAGGAAATCAACAGATAATAAGCTTAACATCAAGACCAGAAAACGATTAGTTTTATTAGGCCTGTGACCATGTTGTATCAACAGTAAACGGGGTCACAGATGTAAGCAGTATATCTGGGTCGGCCCATTCTATAAGATCTATGCCGGATACGGTGGAATTGACAAGATTTATATCCACCACAAAAAAAAGAAAAATGTATGATACAAGGGGAAAGCAGAAGAAGTGAGATTATGTTACCAATTGTCAACAAGAGGCAACGAAGATTATTTGTCATTGGAATCATCGCTTCCGTGTTGGGAGCATTATTGTTCATATCGTCATTAATAACCTCACTCATCATAGAACGATATGAATTAACAGGTACGGATCTATCAGAATTTTATTCCTATGTTTATCTATTCTATTCTCTACTCATCAGTGGATTAATAGTAATGATATCTGGATGGTTACTATTACTATATACAAGACACTCATATTACAAAGGGAAATGGATCAAGTTCCATAAGGTGTAATGAGGTGGTTTTCTTCTCTTTTTCACATTTTAAAGTGTCATGAAAGCTAATCCGAGAAGTCCAATATCTTTCTTCCTTTCTGAAGATAGTCCAATCCCAGTATGATCTCTTCATCTGATTCAACATCTATAGGAGCATCATCCACTATCACCTCGTCGAGATGGATGATGTTTCGGTCATCTTTTGCTTTTACCCAGATCTCCACTATCGGACTGTACCGCCTGTCTCCATCCGAAGCGATCCAAGACCTTTCGTACAGGAAATCCGTTATTTGCAACCTCTTGGCTATTGAAGATCCTATTATGCTGAGGTCGGCGCCGCTGTCGATGAATGCAGTAATATTTCCGATCTTTTTCTTTTTATGACTCACGGTCACGATCGAATATTTTCTTCCCAATACCATCAACTCGCAAGGATCTTATCTATCCTCTTCCTCAGATCATGGTCCTGGATATCCCCTTCTATTGATATATGGTCCCCCTCTATAACTATACGATATTGCGGACCAAGCAGCTTCCTTATCTTTTTTATCTTAACGGGGATGTCCTTATCCGAGATCCTTGCACTGACGCCCCTTAGTCTCAAAGACGGCATGTTATCACTGGACCAACATTGAATAGCTGACATAATATACCTTTCCATTTCGGAAAGGTTTCGGGTTCAAGGGCTGCAAAGAGCCGTTTTCAGAACGTATGGATGGATTGCTGAATCACCGAAGGATCTGAAGTAGGATCTCGAGGAAGCAGGGTTCGAAGTGATAGATGAGGGCATTGAATCTCTCCAGAATCCTAGCAGTGATGCTTTCAAAAACTATGAAGATCATGGGAAAAAACTGAAGTCAAGTTCAAATAATATCAATTTCATATTCGCCGTAGTTAGTAAAGATTCCTTCTCATAATTGGTTAAAGTCCTGTTCTCCCATATTTAGAGCGTTTCCTGGACTCAGGTCGGCCCTTTTGTGTTCCCATATAGCTGTTTTTATTTGGAACACAAAAGATCCGACCCGGAGTGGGAGAAACACCAGATAATTGACCTCGAGCTGTTTCTCCAAAATCTGGGGCCAGCATATTATGGCTTGTAGTGGCCTCGATATTCTCTGTTCGATATCCGATAAAAAGGAGGATAGCAAGCGGAACACATCGGTCATGGAGTCCTTTCCTTTTCCGACACTTTCCATGCAATATGAGCGATCAGACCGATGATCGATCCCATTCCCAGGGAAGCTATTACCAACAACATTCCATTCAACCTTAGGATACCGATCACCAACCCGCATAATATAGCAAAAGAACAAAAAAGACAATCGATGAAAGCTTCATAGATACATCATTTCAACATCATCATCATTGGACCCTTCAAATACAAGTAGAATTTAATCCAACCTTAAAACCAATAAAGATTTAAACACATCCTGGCAAATAGCACTAATTGTCCGTAATCGTAAGAAGGAGCTGATCTTCATGGAGCGCCCGGGTACTGCTTATACGAAAGTAAAATTTTTGCTATTGCTCTTGATCCCAACTCTTTTCTTGCTGCTGAGCATGCACCCTGTCCTCCACCTGCTTATTCCGGGTGATGCAGCAGCATCGGATAATATGGAACAGACCATCTCTCCAACAAGGGAAATATCGCTCTCCGGAGAGGTCGACATCTACGATGCCATCGACACCCAGGTGCTGGGAAAGACCTTCGACGGTGCGGGGCACAGGCTGGGGACCTACTCTTACATCGGAGATATTAACGGTGACGGCCTCAACGACATAGCCATCACCTCAATGGAGGATTACAGCAACCAGAGCTTCAGGGGGGACGGAAGGATCTATGTCTTCTTCGGGAACGAGAGTGGGCCCCCCCAACTCATCGACCTTGACCATAGGGAACCGGACCAGGTCATAATGGGGGATGCCCACTATACCGACGATCCCAACGAGAAGATCCGGGGTTGGACGAACCTCGGGAACCAGATGGAGGTGGGCGACTTCAACAACGACAACCACACCGATATCGTACTATCCGTCCCCACCAACATCTGCGTCAGGGAATCCGCCATCGTATGGGGGAGGGAAGGGGGGCTCCCCAAGAACGTTGTTGTCAATCTCTCCGAGGGCTACGATCCGGGCTACAATATCACAAAGCTCACCGCCGGAACACACAGCCGTTACGAGATACCCATATACGATGACCCCCAGTATGATATGTTCAACGATCCAATAGGCGGCTTCGGAATGAACAGGGATATCACGGACAATTTCATGGTCGCTGAGGACCTTGACAAAGACGGGTTCGATGAGCTGATATGCGGAGGGTACGTGACCGATGATTCCGGTTATCTGGGGTGCGGCAACCTGCCCCGTGTGTGGACCGTCTCCATCTACTGGGGCTCCACCGGCAACAAAACGCTCCTATTCGAAGAGCAGGGCCAGAGCTATATGGGCAGGTCAATGGACCTTGGGGATATCGACGGGGATGGCCAGTTCGATCTAGTTGTGGGAGCTCCCTACATGTCCAAGGAATTCCAGGAGACGGAGAACTACGGCGCTGCCATGATCCTCTTCAACATCTCAAAGTACCGCTTCGGCGACTACATCGTGGACGAGCAGTTCATACCGATGAACGAGAGCTACGATGCCATCATCTGGGGTTCCGGCAATGGTGACGGGTTCGGCAACAAGGTCATGCTCCACGATATCAACGGCGACGGCAGGGATGATATCTTCATCGGTGCCCCTTATGCGGACGGTCCGTCCGACCTGACCCGGAACTCGGGCCAGATATACATGTTCAAGGGCAGAACGAAGGAGGGTTTCCCCAAGGTGATGGATGCCGACAACGATGCGGACTCCATCGTGTACGGAGAGCAGGGATACCAGGTGGGGCCCCCTGAGGTAATGGGAGATTCCCTAGGCACCAGGTTCGGGATCGGGGACCTCGACGCAAATGGAGAACTGGAGTTCATCGCAGGACTCCCCCTTAGGGACCTACCCGAGAAGGAAGGCAGACAGAGGGACAGGGCAGGTCTGGTCATGGTGTATCCCCTAAAGGACCTCTTCAACGATCAGGTCCGCGTGGTCCAGATAAGCAGTTCCCAGGGTGATTTCGTTCTCCATGGTTACGACATAGGTGACAATCTGGGATACCAATTGCTGGTGGAGGATGTGGACAACGACGGAATGGATGATATATTCCTCACCGCACCCATGGCGGACGGTCCGGATAACAACAGACCGCGCTGCGGTGAAGCATACATCATCCTGGGCAAGGGTCTCTTGATAGGTGAGCTAGGGCTCTCCGGTCCGACCGTAAATGACAACAATGACGTATTCCTCGGTGACGGAGAAATAACGATCGACCTGCCCTATAGATACACCGGGGGCGCCGACAGGATATCCCGGGGAAAGCTGGTCATCGACCCCGAGGGCATGGACCTGGAGATGGCATTTTCAAGGGATGGGTACCAGCTCAACGATAACCTGTTAGGGTCACTTCTATCCGAGGATGTGGAACTCCAGTGGAGCGGTTCCCAAGAGAAAGGGAAGGTAGGGATCACCCTGGAACCAGGTTGGGACCTGGTTTCCAATGAATGGCTGGATGTGAAGGTAGGGTTCCAGACCGAGAGTAACGAGACCATAACCAGGACATTCGAAGACGCCCTCATACTGCGCAACGATGTCTTCATGTCCAAAGGGGCAAAGATATACCACGACGACATAGAGGTCATAAGGCCGGGAAGATGGTTCTCTCCGGGCGAGGAACTGGGCGTGGACCTGCCGGAACTGAGATACGCACACGATAGCTCCAGGACCGTGGAGGAAGGTCCGTTCACGGTGGAGCTTCTCAAAGAAGGCGGAACCGTAATGGATTCTATAGAATACGATAATGGGACAAGGCTCAAGACCGTTCTGGGAGACATCCCCTTCTACGATCTCTCGCTGAGACTTACAGCGGGCCGGGAAGAGGACTGGGAACACGGGTCACCTGATACCGGGGCGGTCAGGGAGGCCCGCAGGATACAGATAGATGGCGACAGTCCGCTTTCTCCGGAGGGACTGAGAATCGGATCGGTATCGGGTGTGGGCAATTTCTCGAAAACCGGTGAGTTCCTGGTGGAATGGAAAGACGCCTTGGGAAAGAAAGGTGACAGCAACGGTTCCGGGGTAAGGCACTACGAGATAAGATACGGTGGAACAAGCGTTGTTCCAAAGGCGCCCGGTGGACTGGCGGGCACCTATTATCAGGACACCGATCTGATCACCGCCGCCATGGAGAGGGTGGACAGCTCCATAGATTTCCTTGATTGGGGGGACTGGGGCCCCGATCCTTCTCTGTTGCCTTCCGACCACTTCTCGGTCAGATGGCACGGATACGTGGAACTTACCGGGAACCACGCCCAATACATCAGGTTCTCGGGCAGAGGGATGGTCAAGGTAATCGTGAACGGCTCTCTGACCCTTGACTGGACCGACCTCGGGGGGACCCCCAGGATAGGTCCGTATGAAGAAACCGGAGAGGAGTTGCTCCCGATAGAGGTATACTACAGGCAGGAAAGCGGCAGTTCCGGGATAAGGATGGAATACCTCAACTCCCTTGGGTCATACCAGCTTCTGAAGGACCAACAATTGTATTCTCCCTCCAACAATACAAACATGGAAGGGGATAACAGCGGAACCATGCTGGTATCGGTTGCATCCGTCGATTGGACGGATAAGGACTCCCCTCCAATAACTGCAACCGGGATCACCGACGACACGGGTCCGATGATAATGTTCCGGGATATGCTAACATGGTACAGTGATACAAACGTATCCATCAGGGCAAGTATGGACGACGGCGACCCGAAAACCTCATCCGGCACCGATGCCACCTCCATCTTATACCGTATGAAGCGCGACGGAGAGGATTGGTCCGAATGGAAGGATGATGACCTCGAGGTCCTTGACACCCGAGGTCCACTGGATATTGTCATAGAACCTGATCTGGAAGAGGATTGGGAAGGAACGGTACAGCTCCTTGCCCGGGACCGGGTCGGCAATCCTTCCTATTCGGATATATTCTGGTTCGGTGTAGACACGGACCCGCCCTCCCTGGAACCGCTGGAACCCGTACCTGGCTCCAACATCACCTCCGATCGGGTGAGGCTTCTGATATCCGCAAGCGATATAGGAGGTTCCGGTGTGAACAGGTCAGGGGTCATGTTTCGCTATTCCACTGTCGGAGACCAGTGGTCCCAATGGATGGATATGAACGTGGAAGAAGGAGGCTCATCCGGGGGCAGGATCACTGCGTACACCTATCTGAGCGAGATATACGGGAAGATAAGGTATCAGTTCCGGGTCTCGGACATGGTGGAAAATATCTTCGTCTCGGATGTATACGAGATCAACGTTTCCAGGCCCGAGGTGGACCTACCTCCCGTTGCGGTGATATCCCAACCGGAAGAGGGTCAGGTATTCGACCATGGAACCCTGATATATCTCTCCGCGGAAGGGACCAATGACGATAGAACCGGCATGGACGAGCTCTCCTTCACCTGGATCTCCTCCATCGACGGACTGTTGGGAACCGGGATGGAGACAGAGGCGGTCCTCTCGTCGGGGAGCCATGAGATAAGACTCTACGTCTTCGACGGGACCCCTGGAAATAATGTGAGCGCCCTGGTCAACATCACCGTAAAGGAGAAGGAGAACGGTCACGGGGTCCCCGATGACGACGATGACCTAGCTGAAGAGGGGGATAGGGGATTATCCCTATGGATCATACTTCTGGTCCTTGCCGTTGCTTTGATATTCATGGCCGCCGCGGTCATATTGAAGAAGAGGTACGATACGGTGCCCTCCCGGCAGCCGTTTCAGTCGGAACCGGAAGGAAATGAGGAGGAATAGGCCCCATAAAGAAAAATTGCCCTCTGTTCTAATCATTGAACCATAATCCTTATTAATACTTCCCGGAAAGTTCTTCCGGGGAGCATCGAATATGGAGCATGGACGGGTGATGTTCATATACACCTTCACAGTAATTCTGATGTTATTTACCTTGTCAACGACGGGAAGCGGGAAGGTCCCGCTGGCGGTAGAACCCACCAGCAGCTTGAGGCAGAACGGTACGATCATATCCGTGACCTCCGACCAAGAGCTGATATCATGGATGGACAGTAATGGGATGAACGGGAACGGTTCCCGGTCGGACCCCTACGTGATAGAGGACCTATTTGTGGATTCAAAAGGGGCCCCGTATTCCATCTATATCGAGAACACCACCAAGCATGTGTTGATAGAGAACTGCACATTGTTCAATGTTAGCGCCTATCCCAACAACAACAATTCCGGTTATGAAATGGCGCTGAAGGATGCTTCCAACATCACCTTCCGGAACAATTCGGTGAACTTCATAAAAGGTGACGGGTTGAAGTGGTCCCGCTTCATAGGTAACCGACCGTGCAACAGGACGAGCTTCGGAGTGCTTCTCTACGGAACATCTTTGGAGGTCCGGTCCAACCGGCAGATGGGCGGGTTTACAGCGGTCTGCGAGGATTCAACGTTCTCCGGCAACCATCTGAACAGCTACAACGGGATGTGGATAGGGGGCAGGAACAACTCGGTGACCGAAAACAAGTTGAACGGCAGCATCACCGGTATCAGGCTGAGTTTTGCCAGGGATATACTGGTGGCCCACAACGAGATATCCAACTTCACGGACGGGCTGTTGATAGATGGATCCCTCAACTGCACCGTATCCGGCAATACGTTCAATAACTGCGGCATACGGATAGCCGACGAATACCGGGACCTGAGGAACATGACCTGGATGGAATATGACCTGCCGAGGTACAGCTCACACCACATCCATTCCAACAATACGATAAACGGCTACCCGGTCAGATATTACAAGGATTCCTCCAACTTCTCGGTACCTTCCCGGCCCATGCCCGGAGAGATACTGATCTGCAATTGCACATCTGTTGAGATATCCAATATCATCATACGAAGGTCCGGTCCCGGGATCCAGATCGCCTATTCGGATGATATAGAGGTGAAGAACTGCATCTTGCAGGAAAACGGCATAGGCATCAGCATCTACAACTCCACTGGATTCAGGATGGAAAACAGCACGGTAAAGGGTTCGACCGAATACGGGTTGTACTTCGATGGTTCTCGAACCGGCCCCAAGAAGGTCTATCTCAATTCCTTCCTGCAAAACCAGGTCCATGTGCATGACAGGTCTGGGATCGGATACTACTATCATGAACTTGGGTTCGGCAATCATTGGGATACCTCCAGCGGAAGGGACCGGAACCTGGACGGGATAGATGACAGGGCCTTCGGACCGGATACAAACCTCAGGGATTGGTATCCTCTCATCTCCCCTCCCTATGTTCCGCTCAGGGCCCCGCACAAGCTCTCCTTCAGCAACTTAACGGATAGGATAGTGGTGAAGTGGGAGCATCCCCGGTATGAGAACTGGCCCATACTGAACGGTCACAGGATATACCGGACGGGTCCGAACGGCACACGGGTGAACATCACGTCATCCGATGAGATCGAGTTCGTCGACCTCAACGTGACCCAGGGAGTGAACTACACATACAATGTGACCTCCTTCAATTTCTTCGAGGAGAGCAAACCTTCAAGCAGCATAACCGGTAGTATGCACAGGAACAAGTCCCAGGGGACGGAACCGGAGATACTGGTCCATTCACCCGGGATCGGTATCGCTGATTTCGACCGCTACCACGTCAACATATCCTGGGAGCGCCCCTGGATCGAGACGGGCCACCGGCTCTCCGGTTATGTTCTCTACAAAGCAGCATACCAGGAAGAGATGAACGTGAGGGCCACACTGGAGCCAGGGATGCTCTATTTCAACGACACCCAGGTGAGGTCAGGTCATACTTACCGCTACCGCATCGAAGCCCTGCTCGAATGCGGTCAGAAGAACTCATCGGAGATCGTTTCCGTAACACCCGTTGGTCTGCCCAGCAGTCCCGACCTCGAAGGTCTATCGGTGGGAGACGGCTATGTGGAAATGAGCTGGCTTCCGCCCGTTGACCTGGGGGGTGCCCAATGGGTATACTACAGGATATTCAGGGGAACGGAGCCCGATGAACTGACCATGCTCCCTCTCTATGATTTCAAGGGGCTCTCCTACAATGATACTCCATTGGTGAACGGTCAGACCTATTATTACGAGATATTCGCAGAGAACCGGAAGGGAAGGAGCAGAAATCCGATCAGCTTCAACGCGACCCCGAACATAGAGCTCCACTTCGCCCCGCCCAGGAACCTTACTTTCACCACCGACGATGAGTACGTATGTCTTGAATGGGACGAGCCAAGGGCGAACGATGAAACGTTGCTCCGGGGCTACAGGGTATACAAAGGGACCTCGGTAACCGAAATGAAGCTGCTCACCTTTTCCATATCGACCAAGGTCATCGACCGCAACGTCACCAACGACCGGTACTACCACTACTGCGTTTCGGCCGTATACTTCAAGGGGAGCTCCAGACAAACCGAATATATCACTGCCATGCCCCGGGCAGCATACACCCCTCTAAGACCTCCCAGCAACTTCCAGTTGAGAGAGGGCAGCGAGCGTATCATCCTATTCTGGAACGAACCAGAATGTGACATGAAGGATACCATCCTGGAATATCATATCTTTAGGGGCCCCTCCCTGGAAAGTTTCTCTTTGCTGGCAGTCCTGGACAGCTATACCATGAACCACACCGACAGCGACTGCCGGGTGGGTGAGGACCATTACTATTTCATTACCGCCGTGTATCTCGGAGGAGTTTCCGGTCCGAGCAGGGTGCTCTCTGGAAGTCCGAGACCGGACGGAAATACAAATGAAATGGAGCCCCCAGATGCTCCCCGGAACCTCACACTGGTCGATGCAGGCGCCGACGGCATCAGCATCAGCTGGAGGCCCCCGGCCAATGGAGCGGAAACGGGGGTCCAGTTCTACAAGATATACAGGAGCCTTGAAAATTCAGATTTCGAGCCCCTCCAGAAAACCGGGTCCGGTACCATGTTCTTCAGGGACGAAGGTGCAAATAACAGGACCAGGTTCGCTTATTATGTGACCGCTCTGAACCCGGCCGGAGGGAGCTCCCCATCCAATATCGTGGAGTTCATACCTGAAGAGAAAAAGGACGGACCGGAGGACAACGTAACGGTGGAGGAGATCGAAGGAGTGCCCGACTGGGTCTTCTACATGATACCCCTCCCGGGGTTCGCTACGGCAATATTCTATATTCTCTTCTCCTATGTAAGGGAAAGAAGAAAGGGGAAAGAACACCTTGAGGAATAAGATAGGTGTTTATTGATGGGTTTTTAGAAAACCGCTGTACCTATTCATATGTGCACATCAAGTTATAGTAGGTGGGTTGGATTAGAAAAGATCAAACCGGACAGGGGGAAAAAGAAGTGATTATGAGGATCGGAAGATGTTCGTTATTTGTCATTGGTTTAATAGTGCTGTCCCCAACTCCACTGGTCATATCAATGGAGGAAGAGCTGACGGAACAAGTTGACAGATCCCCTGAAAGGGAAATGAATGATACCATAACAGGATCCGGGTCGGTCTTCTGCGAGAACCTGGGCCAGATAGAGGACGGGGATATCCTCTTTCACGCATCCACTCCTTCTGCCCGTATAGGGATAAGTAAAGATTCGATATTATTGATAAAGAGCGAAAGAGAGGATACGGAAGAAGAGATGCATACACTGGGATCGGTGGACCCCGCCGGTCTTCTGCGGGATCGTGATACCTCGATCATCCGCATTGATCTGGAGGATACGAACAATGCTATCCCGAAGGGGTTTGAACGAACCGGCTGGTCCACAAATTTCTTGATCGGCAGCTCTTCTGACGAATGGGTTATCGGTGCGCCGAACTACAACCGTATCTCCTTTGAGGGTATCTGGCCGGATGTGGACCTTCATCTATCCTTTAATGGTCCGCTCCTCAGATGGGAATTCGATGCGGGATACGGAAAGCTGATCGATCTTGACAGGGTAAAGGTCCGGGCCCCATCACGTTCCGGTCCCATCCCCTTTGAAGAAATATTCTCAGAGCGGTTCCCGACCAGATCGGACCCAAAGGATCCACTGGTGTTCTCAACATACCTCGGAGGTAGCGGCTGGGATGACGGATGGTCGATGGCACTGGATAATGAGGGTTTTTCATATATCTCGAGGTACACGGACTCTCTTGATTTTCCAATTACATCCTACCCGTTCGACGGGTCATATAACGGCGGCAACAGCGATGTGTTCATAACGAAGATGGCACCTGATGGTGGGTCCTTAATATATTCGACATATCTTGGCGGGGATGGCTACGAGACAGCGACCTGCATAGAGGTAGATGATCGAGGTCGAGCCTATATCGGAGGGGTTACGGGTTCCCAGGATTTTCCTACCACCAATGGAGCCTTCGACAGAACATTGTATCCACCGGACCTCGATGGTTTCCTCGCAAGATTGAGCCCGGAGGGTGACATATTGGAAATGTCGACCTTTATCGGAGGGTCCGATGACGATTCGGTGAACAGGATATGTATCGATAAGCAGGGAAGTATCTACGCAACGGGAATGACCTCATCATCTGATCTGCCTGCCACGGAAACTGCTTTTGATAACAGAAGTAACGGTGGATTAGCGGATATCTTCGTTGCAAAATTCGATCCAGAGGGCAGTTCTCTTATTGCCTGCACATACATTGGAGGCAGTGGTGATGATCAACCGTACGGCATGGATATTGACGGTTCCGGATCTGTCTATATATCTGCTGAAACTTCATCGAAGGACTTCCCCACAACGGAAGGGGCTTTCGATACATATTACAACGGAGGGGAACGGGACGTTTCGATCTCCAAGCTTAACCCGGACCTCTCCGTTCTTGTCTATTCAACCTATCTGGGGGGCGGGGGAAACGAATATTCACAGGAC
Organism: Thermoplasmatota archaeon; assembly: GCA_046483845.1. Taxonomy (GTDB): domain Archaea; phylum Thermoplasmatota; class Penumbrarchaeia; order Penumbrarchaeales; family Penumbrarchaeaceae; genus JAYEPK01. The sequence continues at coordinate 26,357 of JAWOCK010000028.1, forward strand.
ATCGAGGTAGATAACAGAGGTTTCGTCCATGCCGTGGGAATGACGTCCAGTAATGATTTTCCAACCACCAAGGACGCTTATGACAGGTATCACAACAAGCATAAGGATTGTTACATCACCAAGCTGAATATCTCCGGGGACCGTCTAATCTATTCAACGTTCATCGGCGGTGAGTATGACGATATCGCCTACGGTATCGATCTCGACGAACAGGGGTATCCGTATATCATTGGAACCACCTCATCCCTGAACTTTCCCACAACGGATCTCGTACACGACAGGACCCATAACGGAGGGATCACGGATGCTTTCATAACGAAGTTGTCTCAAGATGGTTCTTCACTCAGGTATTCAACGTACTTTGGAGGCTCGGGGGAAGATTGGGGGCTTGACATCCACTGCGATGAACATGGATGCGCCTACATAACGGGTGAGACCGATTCCAGGGACCTACCGACAACACTCGGTGCGCTCAACAGGACCTACAAAGGAGGAGAGGAGGATGTTTATGTTGCCAGGCTGAATCTGTCCACCATACCCACCGCTCCCAGGAACCTGAGGTTGACCAGTGGTGACGCTCACATACTGCTCGATTGGGACGGACCAAAGGAAAAAGGGGGTCCCGCGGATGTTCGCTACAAGGTCTACAGAGGGGATATGCCCGGACGGATGGGGGTGATCCAGACCCTGAACGGGACCTGTTTCAATGATACATCCCTGGTCAATGGTCAGAAGTACTACTACCAGGTGAGCGCAGGGAACGATCTGGGAGAGAGCGGAAAGAGCAACAGGGTGGCGGGTATTCCCGCAGCCGTACCTGGCTCCCCCAGGGACCTGCATGCGGTGAGCGGCGATGGGACCGTTACATTGAATTGGAAACCGCCTGCTGTAAGCGGAGGTCTCTCCATCACCGGATACGTGATCTACAGGGGAGCATCGGCTTCAGAGATGACGGAGTTGGAAGGGACGGGAAATGTGCTGGAGTTCACCGACGAGCCGCTTGTCAATGGAAGGACATATCATTATTGTGTCTCTGCGGTGACCCCCGTCGGGGAAGGCCCCGTGAGCGGTACGGTCGCGACGATACCTTCCTCCAGGCCCGGTCCCGTACTCGATATTTCAGCGACCTCCGGGGATACCATCGTGAACATCGTCTTCGGACCGCCGGCGGATGACGGGGGGCTGGATATCCTCCATTACAATATTTACAGGGGCATCGGGGAGGAGGATGTCGTTCTTTACGAGGAGGTTCGGGATGCCGGTAGTTTCATTGATCGCAACGTGACCAATGGAGCGACCTACAGCTTTGGGATATCAGCTGTGAACCGGCGGGGTGAAGGCAGAATGGGAGATATGGTCTCGGCCACACCAGGTTCCGTTCCGGGTGTTCTGACCAACATATCCTCAACTGCCCGTGATGAGATGATAGATATCAACTGGGACCCACCCCGGGATGACGGTGGTTTCGATATAGGGGTATACAATCTGTACATGGTGGTTGACGACAACGGCTCCATGGAACTCCACAGCACCATCAGGGGAAGGACCAACCTCACCATTTCGGACCTCGAAAACGGCGTTATCTATCGGTTCTGCCTAACTGCGGTGAACGATATCGGTGAGGGGGAACATAGTGAGGTCATCGAAGCAGTACCCGTTTCGGTTCCCGAAGCCCCCTTCCGTGTTGAACTGAACAGGGTCTCAGGTGGGATCAGGATCTCCTGGATAGAACCATTCGACGACGGAGGGAGCCCGGTCCTATACTACAACATCTACGGGGGAGCCCCATCCGATGGACCGGTGCTGCTTAAGAGCAACTGTACGGGCAACAACTATACCTATACGGTCGCCGAACCGGGAACCTATTATTACTCGGTAAGTGCGGTGAACGAGATAGGAGAGGGCGGACGAACCATCCCCAAGAACATCACCATAAGTGACGCTGAGACAGATGATGACAGCAAAGAAAGAACCTCTGCATTATTGATATCCGCCCTGGTGGTGGTCCCGCTTCTGATGGTGATCATCGGAGTGGCGGTCATCATCCTGTTCCTGAAGAGGAAACGCAGCAGGGATAGTGCACCAGCTCCCCCGAGGTTCGATAAGTTCTTCAAATGAGACAGACGTGAGATCTTCTATTATGGATGATACCCAAAGGACCATTCTGATCATTGAACCATTATCCTTATTAATCCTCCTCCAGCCTTCACATTCCGGGAGTGGAAATGGAGCATAGTGGAGTTATCTATTCCCGTATTCTGACGACCCACAAGAAGAAGCATATAACCTCCCAGAAAAACAGTTTTCCACTGAAGAGAACTGATCCCCGGATCAATCCAGCATGTTGAAGTCCTCGAAGAGCATCCGTCTGTAGGAAACACCTTTCCTGTGGAGCTGCCTGGAGAGGGAGTATACCATCTTCGGGGGCCCGCACATCAATATCATCCTCTTTCTCAGTTCATGGTCCCCACCAACGAGGTCCGAAATTGCATCGGCATCGATGCGCCCCTTCCTCGACGAGATCCAGTGGACGTAATCGAAGTCAGGGTTCCTCCTTGCCTCCGTGGCCAGCTCGGGATCATGGCCCCGGTCCTGGGGGTCCCTGAAGACCCATACAAGATCTATCCTTCTTCCGGTCGGGAACATGGATTCGTGTTTGGCAAGGGATAGGAACGGTGTTATTCCGATACCGCCTGCGATCCAGACCATGTCCCTGTCGTGTTTGAGATATCTCTCTCCGAACTTTCCGTAGGGGCCCATGATGATGACCTCATCGCCCTTCCTTACCTTGGGTATCATCTCCGATGTGAAATCCCCCGACCCCCTTATCGACACCCTGAGATGGTCCTGCGACGGATCGTTGGACAGCGAGAATGGAAAAAGCTCCCGTAACCCTTCAAAACGGGGGAACCGCAGGAAGATGTACTGACCCGGTTGAAAACGGAAGTTCTCCGGTCTTTCGATGTACAGCTCGGTTATGTTCCCAATGCGGCGTACCTTCAGGACCTTTGTACTGTAACGCGGGCCTACCTGTTTGTAGAGGATCAGCATGTAGATATAGGAAACAAGCCCCGCACTGGAAAGGAGTATCACCCAGAACCTCAGGAGAGGATATGATGCCAGGTCACTCCCTGCGGCCACCGCGTGAACAAGGGAAAGTACCAGTACTATGCCGAGGAACTTGTGGGAGACATGCCATAGATGGTAGGATATCCTTACGGCTACCGTGAGCGCTATGAGCAATACGAAAATATACAACGCCACAACACCTGCCGCGACCTCCCAAGGGCCAATTGGTATGACATAGGTCAGGACCGTTTCCCAGTCAGGAAGCTTGGATATGCCAAGGAAGATGGGATGCAGTAGCATGAAGACAAGCGAGCTCCTGCCGATGAACTTGTGCACCCTGTACATCCGGTCAAGGCCTCCGAAGAGGTTCTCAAGCACCGACCACCTCACGGCGAGGATGTAGTTCACCGAAAGTGTGGATATGGCAAGGAAAGCGCATGTCTTCGCACCGGCTATGAGCGGGTCCCGGACGGACCCGGGTCCATGTGCAAGCCATATGATCATGGTACTGAGGACCAGCAGCCCGGATAGAAGCCCTCCGGGTGTCATCATCTGGTTCCTCTTCATGCCACTGAAAGGCTCAAGCGGAAGGAACCCCAGAAGCGGCGGCCTGACGAGATGGGTATCCTTTTTCCCGGACCTTCCCTCCTCAGCCATACAGGGGGATTTCACTGTTGTGTTTTTAAATTAATCCCTTCCCGGGAAAATGGGATATGGAAATATTTAAGCTAACTGTGTTCCATGTTAAGTTCAGTGATGAAATGGAACTACTTGTGATATACGACAATGAGATATTTCAGGAAGCGAAAGGGTTGAGGAAGGAATGGGGTTTTTCATGTCTGATAGACAACGGAATTGAGAAGGTGCTCTTTGACACCGGAGGCAACGGCAGTATTCTCCTCGGAAACATGGAGGTCCTGGGAGTGGACCCATCGGAGATCGACAAGCTGGTGATCTCACATGAGCACTGGGACCATAACGGAGGCCTCAAGAAGCTGCTCCCCCACCTTCAGGGTGTCGATGTCTACGACCTGGCCGACCGGAAGCTGCCTTCGGGTCTGGTGCACCACCGCGTTGACGGCCCGATGGAGATAGCGGATGGTGTAAGGACCACCGGGATGCTCGAGGGCTCCCCGGTGAACGAGCAGTCGATGGTACTGCAAGGTGAGGAAGGACTCTGGGTCGTAGCCGGATGCTCGCATCCGGGGGTATCCTCGATCCTCGATTCCGCCCGCAAGATGGGACGGGTCGTGGGCCTGCTAGGGGGCTTCCACGGGATGTCTGACCTGGACCTTCTAAGGGACCTGGACCACATCTATCCCATGCACTGCACACAGAAGAAGGAGGAGATACTGGAAGAATACCCGCAAACGGCGAAGGAGGGCGGCGTAGGGACCAGGATCTCCATCTGAGACCACTTCAGCTCACCCCGCCGCTCTCTCCCTGATCACATCGGCTATATTGATCCTGTTGATATAGCGTATGGTGAAGAGCGAGACGAAAAGGATAACGACGTTTATCATAAGGGAGCCCCCGAGGTATCCCATCCATGAGAAGGATATCTGAATATTGATTATATCCATCTGGGAAGCATTCTCGAAGATCCAGAACGCCAGGCTGTAGCCCCCTATCCCTCCCAGCACGATTCCCAGCACCATGACGAACAGAGCCTCCAGGAATATCAGATATCCGATCCTTAGGGTCGAGGTCCCCAGGGTCTTCATGGTAGCATATTCCCTTCTTTTCTCCTGAGCATTGATCTTGAACAGATTGTAGACTATTGCTGCGGCAAGGACCATGGAAAGTATCGATATTATGATCACAACCTGGATGAAGATGTCAAGATACTGCTCCAGCAGGTTCTCTCTCTCAGACCGGTGGCTGATCGAGCTCACTCCCTGGGTCCTGATGATATCGTTCTCCAGCTCCCTGTCCCTCTCATCCCCCACCAGGTCGATATAGATCAAATTGGCAGTGCCGTGGAGTCCGGAGATGTCGTAGAAGGTTTCCAGGTCCATGAATGCGTAGTAGCCTACCATGTTGGAATGGACTCCGGATATCTCCATCTCGACCCTCTCAAGATTGTAGCCCCCGCTTACATTTGCCACAGGGATCTCCATCTCCACCCGGTCTCCTACCCCAACACCAAGCTTATCGACGTGGTAGTGGGAAACGACTATCTTTCCCGATTCCAGACCCCCCGATCCATATTCCATATCGTATACCCGTTCCGTATCGCTGATGGCGTAGAAGATCGCGTCCTGCTTCTCCCCGTCCTTTGTGACAACGCTGGGGAGTATCACGCCGGGGTAAACATCAATTATCTCATCGTGTTCAGCTGTCCAATGGGCCGAAATATTCTGGGGCTGGAAACCATCCAATCCTGCTTCATAATCCCAGAGGTTAACCTCTGACCCGTCGATGATCGCGAACGCGGACTCGAACATGGTAACATATCCCACGAACAGGGCCAGCGCAAGGGTGATACCAAGTATTGAGGTCATTGTTCTGGTGGGTTTCCTGATCATATTCCTGAGGGTCAGCTTCAAGGGAACCGGCATCCACCTCATCCTTACCAACCTGCCGGCAAGGACCTTTATCTTCGTCTTCTTGATGCCCTCCCTTGTCTGGATCGCATCTATCGGTTTTATCCTCAGTGCCCACCATGCTGGTATCAGGGTGCACAAAAGACAGATCAAAATGGAGATCGCTCCCGCTTCCAGGTAGTGAAGAACCGATGGTTCGTAAACGGTGTGGGCGAAGTCCATGAATTGACTTATGATGTTCTTGAAGAATATATTCAAGAGCATCGATAATACCCAGCCCAGGAGAGTGCTTGAGACCCCTATGATCCCACCGATCATGCCGAAATAGATCAAAGTGGTCCTGTTGGGTATTCCAAGGGACTTGAATACCCCTATCTGCGGCCTGTGGTTCCTTATCATCTTTCTCAAGGCCATAATAAGACCGAAACCGGAGACGACGAATATGATAATGGGAAAAGACCCGAGGATCTCCTCGTCCCCTTTCATATCGTCCTTTATGAACTGTCTGGCGGGATTTTCTTCCTTCGAAATGGTCTTCACAGGAATACCGTTCTCGGAGAATCTATCCTTTATGGATCTACGGAAGGTTCTCAGGTCCACATCATCTTTCAGTCTGAAAACCACATCGTTCACCACGTCGAAGTATTCATCACTCTTTCGATGTATCTCTCTGGCGGTATCCATCGGGACCATCAATACTCCGAAGGTACTCTCGGAGGGAAGGAAGCTGCCCTCCCTGTATACCATGAAATATTCCGGGACGTTGACACGCTGGAGGACATCGATATCAACGCTTCTGTCCCCGTAGATCACAGATATATCATCTCCATTATCCAGCCCGTTGGCCTTACCGTAAGCGTTCTCCAGATAGCACTGTTTGGAATCCGGGAATGAAAAATCTCTGACGGTATCGTTGTAGAAGAGAGGACGGTTGACCTCGGGAAGCCTGATATCTCCTGATCCATCGAAGGCCTTGTAACCTATTATCTGACCTTTGGTTATCTTTGACTTGCCATCACGGGTTATGTTCAGGAAAACATCGAATACGAGCCTGTACTCCACAGCTTCGACATCATCCATGAGTTCGCCATCCGAAAGGATCCCCTCAACCTCCGTTATCCCTTCTACTCTTCCGTACTGGAATTTTGCCCGGAGGTCCATGAACCTGCTCTCCTCGTAGATTATATCAAAGGTCTTCCACCTGGAGTCTATCATGGTGTACATGGACGAATATGCCGCCACCCCCATGCCGAGGATAAGTATCAGGAAGAAGTACTGTATCTTGTGCTGCCAGATCTCCCTGAACCCCTTCTTTATGAAGGTCTTTCTCATCATCACCACTCCAGGTCCGACACGGGCATCAGCTTTTTGTTCTTCACTTCCTTCACTATACTGCCGTCCTTGAGGTGCAGGACCCTGTGGGCTATCTTTCCGATCTCCTTGTTGTGTGTCACGATCAGCACTCCCCTGCCGTTCTTCGCGAAGGAGACAAGAAGTCCCAGTATCCTCTTTCCGGTGCTGTAATCGAGCTCCCCGGTGGGCTCATCTGCAAGCAGTATCTTGGGGTCCTTTGAGAGCGCCCGTGCTATGGATACCCTCTGCTGCTCACCTCCGGACAGCTGGTACGGATAGTGGTCCGCCCTGTCCTTGAGACCCACCTTGTCGAGCAGGTCCAGGGCTCTGCCGCGTACCTTCCTGGATGGCATGTCCATGACGTATTCCAGGACGAACTCTATGTTCTCCACCGCAGTGAGGTTCGGTATAAGGTTGAAGAACTGGAATATGAAGCCTATGTTCTCCTGCCTGTAGATGGTGAGCTTCTTCTGGCTCAGGTCCTGTATCTCGTATCCGTCCACCCTTATCCTTCCAGATGTGGGCGTATCTATGCCCCCTATCTGGTTCAACAAGGTGGTCTTGCCGCATCCGCTGGGCCCGAGAATAACCGTCACTTGGTTAGGAAATATGCTCAGGGAAATGTTCCTGAGGGCATGTACCGTAACCTCTCCCATCTGATACGATTTCGACATCCTTTCGGTCCTGATCAATGGTTCATTCATCCTTCTCTCCTTCCTTTGACATTTCGGCTCTCTTCTCCAAAAGACCCTCGGGCGTGCCCAGTATTCTTCCGTATATGTCAAGCACTGCCTCGTAATTTCTAGGGTCGATCTTATCCCTGTCGGCGTGATCGTGATGCCCCTCGGAAAGTCCCTGTGCCGCCCCCAGCATTGCAAGGGCGGTTTCCCTTGGATAATTCACATTGAAAAGCCCCTCCTCGATACCCTGCTCGATAATGTTGGTGTAGCATTCCACCAGCGGAGGGGTCACCCTCTTTTCGATCTTCAGATGGATGTGGGCGTTCTTGTCCTCGTGCAGGTAATCCGTCATTCTCTCCTTGCCTATGGCAAGGGTCCTGAAGTATGTTGACAACCTGAAGATCTTGGTGAGCGCATCCCCCTTACCCCCCGTGATCGCCTTGATATTGGTCTTGACCTCCTCTATCAGATCGTCGACCAGCAGATCCAGGAGAGCCTCCTTGGAGCTGAAATAATGGTAGAAGGTTCCCTTTGCTATCCCCACCTCCCTTATGATCATCTCCACCGGGGTCTCTTCGTAACCGTGCTCTATGAAAAGCCTCCCGGCCGTATCCGCGATCTCCTTCTTTCTTACGTCGTGCTCCTTTACCGTTCTCATTAGACCGACCGTCGGTCTATTGGTCATCATATATAAAGAACTTTCTGGGATGTTTCTTCATCAGTTTTTGTAATATCTCCTGTAAAGAACCCATGGGTCGACGCCTAAATGATACTTGGAGATGAGAAGTATGTTCCCGGCGAGTGTCCTCAACGTCCCCTTTTCGTTGAACCTCCTGCCGGAAGTTATGACCCTTTCCTTGAGTATCCGTATGCGATATCCCCTCTTTCTCATTCTCTTCATCAGGTCCACATCCTCGAATAGTGGTATCGGCTCGTATCCGCCCAGTTCATCGAAAACCTCCTTCCTGATGAATATGGCCTGGTCGCCGTATGGCACCCTGGTGAGGGCTCCCCTGGCGTGTTGAACGAAGAGAAAAGCCCTTATGAGTGGGCTTATGCGGTCGAAATCCAGCTTGAATGCCCCGCCCGAGATACAGTCGTGTTCCAGGGTCTGCAATATCCTCATAAGCGCATCGTTCGGCAATCTGGTATCCGCATGTAAAAAGAGAAGTATACTGCCCGTGGAAACCGAGGCCCCCCTGTTCATCTGTACCCCTCTCCCCGGGGCGGAGACCGACTTCTTCGTCCTGCTGCCCCGGATCCTCTTGATGGTGGAGCCCTTGCTGTCTGCGTCCACCACGATCACCTCCGCTTCCTTTCCGCCCTCCACGGACCTCACGTTGGTTATGGCCTCGTTGATGTTCTTCTCTTCATGGAGGACGGGTATTATGACCGATATCCGTTCGCTCATCATTACATGCATTGTCAAGGTGGAAGATATCTTTGTCCATCAGATCATGCCTAGCTTGACGAGCCGTTCCCTTGTATGGGGAGCATCTCCCCCTTCCCGAAGCCTTTCGATGAGCATTTCCAGGTCATGCCCGTCATCGACATCCCACCAGTAGGGAAGCTCCAGAATGGTTCGCCCCTTCTCTTTCGATCTCTTCTTGACCTTGTCGAATACATGTTCGTTGGACCATTCCATGTCAGAAAGGAAAGCAGGATCGAAGGCACCCCTTCTGAAACCGATCATGTAGTAACCACCGTCACGGGCAGGGCCAAGGACCACATCTCTGTATCTCAGCCCCTCCATGGTATCTTCGATATATCGCAAGGGAAGGTCCGGGCAGTCAGTACTGAGCAGAACGCAATTGTCTGCCCCCTCGGCGAATCCTTTCAGCAACAGTGATGACTGCCTCTCTCCCAGATCGTTACCTTCCTGTATCATGAAACGGTGCTCCGTTTTCAACCATTCCCTGATGGTCTGTTCTCCGGACCGGGGATATATCCCGTATGAGAGGTCGTTCCGGGTCTTTCTGACCTTCCGGACAATATCCAGTACAAAGGACCTGTACAATTCCAAAGCTCTTTTTTCACCAATGTCCTTTGCCAATCTGGTCTTCACGGATCCCTTGACAGGTTCCTTCACCATGATGATGAATTTATCCCGGGTCATTCATTTCACTCTTCCAGTGCACCGCCGCAGGATGATCCCGCACCGGCCGTGCATCCGAAACAGTGCTCCCCGGTGTTTATCTCCCTCTTCGGGATCTTCCTTCCGACCATCTCTTTTATGTTCTGGAGATGTTCCTTTCTTAGCTTGAGTCCAATACCCAGATTGAAATCACAGTCGTAAAGGCCCCCGTCCCATCCGATGTTCAGCTGGGAGAGGCACATCAGATTGTCTATGGTCCCCGGATTGAAGTTGGATGTGAGAAGGTCCATGTAGGCCTCCATCTTCCCCTCTTTTTTCAGATCCTCGGCGAACCTGCCGACAGGCATGTTGGTTATGGTGAAGAGGTCGGAGAAGACTATGCTGTAATCCTTTCCGAGTATCTCCTTGTACTCCGCCTTGAGCGCGTCCTGCGGCGGTGGGAGGAAATCGGCCATGGGATTGAATACAAGGTTCAATCCCAGCTCCTTTCCATAACCAAGCGAGTTCAGCTTCTTCAGTACTTCAATGCTTTTATCGAAAACTCCCTCCCCTCTGACGCAGTCCACCTCTTTCTTCTCGTAACATGGTAGTGAAGCGATGAGCTCCACCTTATTGTCCCTGTAGAACTTCGGGAAATGGATATATCCTTCCTCAAGGAGTATCGTGAGGTTGGTCCTGACCATGACATGGTGGCCGTTCTCCTTGAGCTCCCTGACCATGTCCATAAGGAAGGGGTTCATCTCCGGGGCACCTCCGGTTATATCGATTATCGGTATGTCATTATCCTTTGCAACCTGAACCACCGCTGAGATGGTCTCCCTGTCCATAATCTCCTCCCTTTTGGGCCCGGCTTTATGGTGGCAGTGAGTACATGAGTGGTTGCATCCCTTGGTGATATTTGGCTGGAGGGTTGTTATCTTGCTGGTTTCAAGGGTTGACCCTTTATGTTCGATCACCTTTTCGTGGAACGTATCCATGTAAATACCTCCACCGTTGCCTTTCAGACGAGGGGAAGATGGCAAAGTGAAACCAGCAGTTATAATTAATGGTAAAAGGTCTCTTTGACCAAAAAAAGTGTCCAGGTGGAGGGGTTGGTGTGGGGGAAAAAATGTCCCTCCTACCTGGATGGAAGTTTCCCTTTTCAAGGGGGGTTTGGTGTGTAGATAGCCTGTTCTACTCTATCTTTATCTCTTTTTTCTTCTTCTTCTCGGGATGTTTCTTGGGGAGATCGACCTTGAGCACTCCCTCGACCATATTGGCCTTTATCTTCTCCTCGTCGACCTCGTCAGGCAACCTGATGGACCTGGAGCAGGAGTATTCACTCCTCTCCCTGAAGAGGTATTTGCCCTCCTCTTTCTTTTCCTTCTTCTCCTCGGACTCCACGGATATTGAAAGCATGTCACCGTCCAGGGAAAGTTCGATATCTTCCTTATTCACGCCAGGGAGATCGATGGAGAGTTCGAACCTGTCTCCTTTGTCCGTCATGTCCATGGGCATGTAATTTGGGCCTCTTACAACCCTTGCCCTCGGAGCAGCCCTTGTCAGGGGTGAAAAGAACATCCTGTCCAGATCGTGCCTGAAGGCGTTGAACAGATCGTCGATGTCCTCCCAGGGCCCGAAGGGGCTGACCGCTCTTCGATCATTGTTGCGCAATACCATTCTCTTGTCCTGTCCATTCGCCATATTTCATCACCTCGGTTCTGTTGTAATCCTTCACTTTACAACCGTGGGTTAAGTAATGACAATATGGTATATATATTTTTCGTCCACTGGTTGTTTCTAAGGTTAGTAGATATCAAGGTCCTTTCCGTAACGGACCTCTCCGTGGTAGATCTCGCCTATCTCTTCAAGAACCTCTTCGGGGGAGCTCCCCCACAGCAGTTGATGGTAAAGGACAAGCAGACCCGGGCGGACCTCAGACGCGATCCGGGCAATCTCTTCTGAAGACGTATGGGACCTCCGGTGGTATTTCTGCCATCCTTTCGGTCTTCCCCTGAGCCCCTTGGCGGAATAGACCTCATGGAGCAAAATATCGGCACCTCTGTAATGATCCAGTGATTCCTCCGTCGGGGAGCAGTCCCCGGAGATCACAATGACCCCGTCCGGGGTCTCGAAACGGAAGCCGAATGCGTGTTCCCAACTTCCATGGTTTACCCTGAAGGCAGATACCCTCACCCCGCTGTCATCGTGGACCACCCCTTCCTTTATCTCCCTGATATTTACATGGAAACCTTCCTCATTAGCACCCTCAAGACCTTTTGATCTGATGGTGATATCTTCCCTGTATGCTTCAAGTATATGACCGCACATCCTCTTGGTCCCGGGAGGGCCGAAGATCTTTAGATGTCCTCTTCTCCCCATGACCCATGGAGTGAGGACCAGGTCAGGAAGCCCGACGGTATGGTCGCTGTGGAGATGCGTCAGGAACAAATACTCCAATCTATCCGCCCTCAAAGGCCCGATACCTTTCTGGTAAGCACCCCACGCCCTCCTGACAACACCTGGCCCGGCATCGATGATGAATGCTCTGTCATCAACGATCACCGCAGATGCCGGACCTGATGATAGGGGGTCAGGGTTTGGGTTTCCGGTACCAAGCAGAACGAGCTTCGTCCTTTCCATGCCATCACCTGCTCCTTGTGACATCGATCCTTTCACATATCCCGCGCACCACGCATCTCGAGCAGAAAGGGGAGATGGGCTTGCAGATGTTCTGCCCCCAGACCACCAGGAGGTCGTTGATCTCTATCCAGTGCTCCCGTGGCAATCTTTTTCTGAGTTCCATCTCGGTCTCTTCCGGGGTTTTCGTCTCCACGTATCCGAACCTGTTGCATATCCTGTGAACATGAGTGTCCACACAGATACCAGGTTTGTCGTAGCCCATTGTGATCACGAGGTTTGCGGTCTTTCTCCCCACGCCCTTGATGGAGAGCAGATCGTTGAGATCATCAGGCACCTGGCCGTTGAACCTGCCGTTGAGGTCCCGGCAGACAGAATGGATGGTCCTTGCCTTGTTCCTGTAGAAACCCACCGGATAGATCAGTTCTTCTATTCTCTCTGGAGGCACCTCCAGCATGCCCTGAGGATCATCGGCCTCCCGGAAGAGACGCTCCGCTGCTGGACCGGTGGTCTCGTCCTTGGTCCGGAGAGATAGAATGGTGCCCATCAGTATCCGGAAGGGGTCCTTTCTTCTCTGGACCATGTCCGAGACCAGGGGCTTTTTATACCTAGGATACTCCTCTTTGATCCGCGACAAGGCTTCCTTCATGCCCCTGTTGTTCATGGACCCGAAGGACGCATCGGACATTTCACTTTTCCCTTGGATAGGGCCAGGCCATTATCCCGCCTTCCATTACCTTCACGTTGGCATAACCAAGCGACATGAGGTACCTAGCACCCTCGTAGCCTCTGAGGGATATCTTGCAGTAGGTAATGATCTCTTTGTCCTTGTCATCGGGGAGCTCGTCCTTTCTATTCCTGAGCGCTCCCAGGGGGATAAGTCTCTCGCCAATGCCGAGCCTCATGGCCTCGTATTCGTCGGGCCCCCTCATATCTATTATGAATGGTTCCTCCCCTCTGTCCAGCTTCTTCTTTACCTCCATGCAGGAGAGACCCGTGAAGAGCCCCCTCATCTTGTTCTGCATGACATGTGAGGTGGCGATGAGATTGTCAATGGCCAGGGTGAAGGGTGGTGCATAAGGGAGATCCGCATTTGCGATATCGTCCACTTTCATTTCTCCCTTGATGGCCATTGCTGCCTCTGCAACCTGCTTGCTCACATCCCCTGGTCCCACACACTGGAATCCCAGTATCCTGCCGGTTCCTTTTTCGGCGACCATCTTGTTGATGAGCAGGAGCCCGCCCATGAACCCCGGTTTGTCGGGACCGGCGGTGACAACGGTCTCTATGTCGTATCCCAGTTCCCTTGCCTTCCTCTCCGAGAGTCCGGTGGACCCAGCCTGATAGTTGAAGACCTTGCACACTCCTGTCAGTATCGTGCCGGGGAAGGAGGCCTTGTTGCCCAATATGATGTTCTCGCCGGCCACCCTCCCCTGGAGATTCGCCAGGTCGCCATATGGAGCAAGTACTTTCTTTCCACTGATGAGATGCGGTATTTCGATACAGTCACCAACAGCATAGATATCGGGATCATTGGTCTGCATGTGATCATTCACGGAGATGCCTCCGGTCTCCCCTATCTCCAGACCGGAATCCCTTGCAAGTCCGGAGTTCGGTGCGACACCGATGGCCACCACCGCCAGGTCGCATGGTAGCTCTGTCCCGTTCTGCAACTTCACCCCGGTCAGCTTCCCGTCCTCGCCCAGGAACTCGGAAACGGCATTATCGGTTATGACGTTGGCGGCCCAATCCTTCAAATTATTCTCCAGTATCTTTGCCAGCTCTATATCCAAGAACATCAGGATCTGGGGCATCATCTCTATGACGGTTATCTCGATACCTGCAAGGTGGAGTGCTTCACAGGTCTCGATGCCTATGAGGCCGCCACCGACAACCACGGCCTTCTTGATGCTCCCCTCTTCCTTGATGGACCTCAGATAGTCTGCATCCTGCATGGACTGCAGGGTGGTTATGCCGTCGAGGTCGGTGCCGGGAACGGGGGGCATTCTCGGAACGGAGCCTGTGGCTATCACCAGTTTGTCATATGCCTCATCGAAGACCTCGCCGGTTTTTAGGTCCTTACACCTAATCGACCGTTTCTCTCTGTCAATCGAAAGCGCTTCTGTTTCTGTCTTAGCCCGTATTTCCTTCGCCGCCATGAAGAACTTGGGATCCCTCACCACCCCTGTGGGGGTGCAGAGAAGCTTGCTCCTTTCGTCGATAACACCACCCACGTAATACGGATATCCGCACGACGCCATTGATAGATCGGGATCCTTCTGGATTATGGTTATGTCCGCGTCCTGGTCGAAGCGTCTAGCCCTTGCGGCGGATTTGGGTCCTGCCGCGGAACCTCCTATTACAACTATCTTCTTCGAACTCATGAGCTCCCTCCATTGAGATGCGATGCAAATAGGTTATGGTCTATTGGTATAGAAGATTTGCCTCATCATTATTATCAATCAAGGTCCGAGCCTTCGGAGTGTAACATTATCTGACCATCTATTTGTTCCACTGTCACATTACCGAGTGGTTTCAGACCTCTTCCAGCTCTTCGATCTCTTCCAATTCCTCGATCTCTTCAACCTCTTCTCCCTCAATATATTCCAGATCATCCGTCCCATCTTCATCTCCCGGTGGCTCAGACAGGGGCACATCTTCTTCATCTTCATCCCAGACAGGGACCTCTTCCTCCGGTGCCTCGGTGCTCATCTCCTCCGGAGGTCCCTGCAATGGTATGTCCTCATCAGGCGCCTCGGTGTCGGGTTCAGGGGCAACCACCTCCTCGAGAACTTCCCCGGGGGCATCATCCTCTGGTTGTTCGAGCTGCTGGCCTGTGAATACGTTCATGGATTCCCTTTCCAGTACCTTTCTTTTCTCGTGCTCCCATTTCTCGGACCCCTCGTAATTCTTGGACCTCAGGCTGTGACGCATCTCCTCTTCCTTTTCCCTGTGTTCCAGTGATTTTCCATCGGCTCTGAGTATCTTCTTTCGGTCCTTTTTTTCCTTGTTCTTCTTTTCGGACGGCCTGATATATCCATTGTCTTCAGGTTTGGCTTTCCCATGATCGTGTGTTTTATGGACGGGAGGCAGTGAACTCCCGTTCGGGGCCCCTTGAAGTTCATTGGTCTGGACCGCAGGGGAAAGTCCGGGGGCTTTCTTGGGGCCTTCCAGCAGAGCTTCCGCCCTCATCTGCCTTAACTTCTTCTCCTCCTCTTCTTTCCTTATTCTCCTTTCCGCCCTCTTTTCTTTCCTTCTCTTCAGGTAGGCAGGCAAGAATACTATTATAAGTAGGATGATGAGAGGGACGGCGGCACCGAGCAGGCCATATGTAATTATTGTACCAGTCCGGGAGGGGATATTGACCTCCACCATCTGGGATGTGCTGGTACCTGCATCCGTGTAGGATTCAACGGTATAGACGTAGTTGCCTGTCTCGACGTCCTTGTCCAGGAAACTGTTTGCCTCCGGCCTCAGGTCGGCTATCAGCTCCGCCTCATGGGACCCGGTAGACCTCCGGACCAGGTACCCTGAGAGTGGAATACCCCCGGTGGATGTCGGTGGTGACCATTCCAGCTCCACAGTGTCCGAGGTCCTGGATGCACGGAGGTCCTTCACGGGAAGGGGTTTGCTCGTGGGTCTTGCCTGTACATAGGTCCCCTCCGGTCCGAAACCAATGTCGTTCTTTGCCTTTACCATGTAAAAATAGGTCTTTCCGTTCTCCACATCCTCGTCGAGGTATCTGTTGCCCCTGACCTCCTCGAAGAGCAGCTTTCCCGAACCCTCGGACCTGGACCTGTATATGTTGTAGGAACTCACCGCAGAACCACCGTCCGAGACGGGCTGCTCCCATTGGATGATAACGGAACCATCGTCGACCTTCTCTACCCAGATATTATCCACGGAAGAAGGCAGGCCCAAGGGTCTTACTTCCCTTATCTCTGCCATTCTCCCCTCTCCAAGGGCGTTCACGCAGGAGACCCCAAAGGAGTAGTTGATGCCGTTCAGGACCTCATCCACCTTTAGGGAGTCGACCCAAGGGTCCAGCACTTCCAGCAGTTCCATCGAGGCATTCTCTATTCCCATGTATACCTTGACGCTCTCGGCGGGCGGCTGTATGTCGGAACTGAGGTCCCAGGAGAGTGATATCCTGCCCTTTGAGGCCTCCGCATCGAGCCGGATAGGCCTGCCTGGTCCCTCTCCTATGATGAGCTTCTCGATCCCAGAGCCCGGCCCAACGGTGATTACAGTTTCCGCCATCACCATGAATCTGTAACTGTTCCCCGGTATGAGGTTCGTGAATCTGTGGCTGTTCTCGTTTACTTCTATGTGGTCCCAGTCCTCATCACCCTCGCCCATAATGTTCAACCTGTACCCGGTGATCACGGAACCGCCGTCCCATTCCGGTATGGACCAGTTCAAACGAACTTTATTGCGCTGGACCACGACATCCGTGAAATGGGGTGCCGAGGGGTATCCGAACGGAGTTGCATTTACCATTTTGGACCCCTCCCCTTCCCCTATGCTGTTGGTCAAGCTGACCATGTAATAATAGGTCGTCCCTGCCTCAACACCCTCGTCGGTGTACCTGACCTGGTCCACCGGCACATCATCGTAAGGCCTGATGGAACCTGGGGACCTCCCCTTCCATATCCTTGCTTCCTGACCTTGTTTTCCCCCCATGTCCGGCGGGAGGTCCCAGGAGAGTATGATCCTTTCCAGGCCGGGTAGTGCTTTCGGGTTCAATGGTTTGGGGGGAGTTGTTCCCGGAACGGCGATCAAGGGGGGAGAGAGCCCTCCCTCTCCGTGGATGTTCCATGCAGAGACCCAGTAATAGTATGTCCCCCCATTGGTCAGGCCGTTATCCTCGAATGAGTCAGCACCCGACGACAGGTTGGTTATCAAGGACGGCTCGGAAATGTCGGTTGACCTGTACACGGAATAAGCGGTCACAGGGGAGCCGCCGTTATATTTGACGGTCTTCCAATGGATGCTGGCACAGCTGTCGCCATTTATCGTAGATACCATCTCCACCTTCCCGGGAACCCCTACGGCCATGCCCTCAACGATATCGGACATGTCCCCCTCGCCAAAGGCATTGACCGCGGAGACGGAGTAGTTCACCTTACGACCGTTCATCGAGAGGTCCCGGTAGGTCCTCCTGTTCGGTTCCGTCGAATCGTAGAGTTGGAATGAGCCGTCCCCGCCGTGGATGTAGATCCGGTAGCCCGTCAAAGGTTCGCCCCAGGTATCCTCGGGCGGTTTCCAAGTCAGGTCTATCGCTCCGTCCGAGCCCATCGCAATGAGGTCCAGGGGTTCGGTCGGTACACCCTTCACCGGATCAGGCCCGTGTATGGAAGAGACCGAGCTTCCCAGCTGGTTCAAGGCTTCCAGAAAATAATAGTAGATCTCCCCGGGCTGGAGACCGCTATCGTTGTACATGGTCAATGAACTGTCGATGACCCCGATCTCCTCCATGACGTTCTCGGAGGGTCCTCTGTGGAGCCGGTAGCTCTGAATAGGGTAGCCTCCGTCCCTCTCCGGCGGGGACCAATGTATGGAGAAGCCTCTGTCCTGTGTTTCCACCCGGTCAAAGGCCGGTGCGGATGGTGGGGTCCTGGGGGTGGCATCGACGATGTTGGTCAGGTTGCTCTCACCCACTCCCATGACCTCATAGGAGATGAGATAGTGATAATCCCTTGGTATCGGCGGCAGCGACGAGTCATTGAAATGGTCCGCCTCGCCTACCCTGGCATACGGGGTGAGGAATTCGTTGGTCAAACCTCTGTAGACTATGTAGTCGATCTCGAACATGTCCAGATATACCTGGCCGATCATGTCCCAGGAGAGGTTCACGAACAGGTCTCCCACCGAGGCGGTGGGGTCCGTCTGTCTAGGTGTTACTTGCGGGGTGGCCACCACTGTGTTTGTTTCCCTGCTCTCCCCTACGATCTCGAAGATGGCAGTGACGAAATAGTGGTAATCCCTGGATATGAAATGATCGATGATCTCGTTGTAGTATGTGATGTTCTCGATCTCATCGATCAGGCTCATTGAGCTCCCGGAGAGCCCCCTGTAGATCCTGTAACCTGTTATATCGTGGCCGTCCACCTTGTACCTCGTCGGAGGGTCCCAGCTCAGTCCCACCTTGAAATAATCGGCGGTGGCCGAGAGATTGGATGGGGAGAAATCCGCAGGATAGAACTTGGTTATGAACACATCTTCGTTCCCGTTCATGCTACGGTCAAGGGTATTGAAACTTATCGGCAGGTCCGTGGAGGTCGTTCTTCCTGTCAGATAGATGTGTCCGTGATCATCGACACTGATCGCCGCAGGTTCCTCCACGGCAGATCCGCCCATGAAGGTTGAATATATAAGGCCGCCCCCACCCATGTCCAACTTCATTATGAATGCATCCCCGCCTCCATTGTAGGTCCTGTCGAACCCATCGGAGGTGGTTTCGAACCCGGATGATCCTGTGTACCCGGTTATGTGAAGTATACCTTCAGGGCCTATCTTGATATCCATTCCCCTGTCCGAGCCCCCCTTCCCTATATATGTGGAGTTTATGAGCGATTCTCCGCTACTGGATAGTATCGTGACCAGAGCATCATAATTCCCTCCGGGTGTGTCGTCGTATGCACCCGATGTTGTGGGGTAAGGGCTTGAGGAGCTGCTGCTGGTCTCCCCGGTGATGATCGGTCTTGAGGAGCTATCCAGGATTATGGACCTTCCCACGTCACTCCCGCCCCCTCCGAGGAAAGTGGAGAAGGCGAGGCTACCGCCATTGGAGGCCAGTTTGGTGATGAAAGCGTCCCCTCCGCTGTTGTACAACGTATCATAAGCACCGGATGTTGTGGGATATCCTGACGAATCGGTCTTTCCGGTGATATGGGCCCTGCCTGAACTGTCCACAGCTATACCGTATCCGATCTCGTTGGAGGAGCTGCCCACCAGTGTCGAGTACGAAAGGGTTCTTCCGTTGGAATTGAACTTGGTCACGAACACATCTATGCCGCCGTTATGGGTCCTGTCATATGCCCCGCTCGTGGTGGGGTATTTGTATTGAGATGGCCACCCGCTGTATACGTATCCTGTTTCGCCCGTGATGTAGATATTGTCCGATCCATCCAGCACCACATCATAGGAAGCATCCTTGGAATATCCACCCACAAAAGTGGAAAAGGAGAGAGAACTGCCGGCTGAGTTGAGCTTGGTCAGGAACGCATCGCCATTCCAGTTGATGGTATTGTCATAGGCATTGTGGGTGGGGAAGTCATTCGATTCGGTATACCCTGTTATCACAATATTCCCGCTGGAGTCCAGGTCCATTCCGTAGGATATATCATCGGACCCGCCGCCGATGAAGGTGGAGAAGACCATCCGATAGCTGGTGGTATTGACCTTCATCACGAAGGCATCGGACCCGCCTCCGTGGGTTGTATCGTACGAACCGGAAGTGGTGGGGAATTGTGATGAACCGGTCTCTCCTGTGATGTACATGTTGCCATTACTGTCATGTGTCACGTCATGACCATTATCCTTGCCGGAACCCCCGATATACGATGAAAGACTGATGCCAGGGTCCACTATCAGACCCTTTTGCCGATCGTAGTCACCAAGCTCCACGGTCAGGATGCCGTCACCGTCGATGCCCCATTCGGAACTCACCGGCTTCCCGTCCTCCTGCCAGCTGACGGGAGCTTTCTCGATCATGTCACCCAGGGGAGTGGCAATGACGACCTGGCCGTCCCGAACTACGGGGTCGACACCTGAATACTCCATCCTGATCTGCTCTGGGATCGCGTTGGGCTCCAGGACCAGATCGTATTTAAGCTCGTTATCCGACGTGTAGAACAGAAGGTCGATCCCGCTGTATATCCCCGGGTACTTCACCACATCGAAACTTTTTACACCCGTTATCCATTCATCCTCGCTTCCGATGAGGAAGTTGTTCTTGGTAAATACCTCTTTCATTCCCACAGGTTCGATATTGCGGGACCCGAGGAATTCCACCTCGTAGACGAAGTAGGATCCCCCGTCGGAGAGTATATAGGAAACGCTCGAGGCCTTGAAAGCTACAACGATGTCCCCTCCTGTGGAATAATAATGCACTTCATCGTCCTCCAGCTGGCCCATGTTCTCGATGAAGCGGGTTGTTCCGTGGGCCTGTTCCAGTGCATGGTCGGCCCGCACCGCATCCTTATCACACGGATCGAGCAGGACTGGCCCCACTTCTCCTTCCACCACGCCAAAGGGTAAAAGAAGAGATGTAAGTGACAAGAGCAGGAATGCCTTTCTTGGGATGCTCAGGTCATTCATCCTTTTCACCTCCCTCCTTTCCATTTTCGACAGGGTCCTCCTTCTTCTCCTTATCGCCGTTTTCCTTTTCATCCCCATGGTCCTCCCCTCCGTTCTCACTCGATGTTCTCTTCTTCTGATGCCTGATGAGTGCAATCAGGATTCCAATGATGGCCCCGATCAATGCACCGACTGCCAGGGATATCTTGATCAGGTCCGCGGTCCTCAGGGTCTCCCCGGTGGATGTCAGCTCCCCTGCAACCTCTATTTCCTCGGTAGCTGAAACGGAGCTTCCCTCAAGGTCCTCCACCTCAACGGTGATGACATGGTGCCCCTCCTCCAGGGTCACTTCGATCACCTTGCCATCTCCCAGTTCACCCTGTATGTCCGATCTCCAGATATATCGGAGCTCGTCACCCCAGGGTATGTCCGGATCAGTGGCATTCGCTCTAAGAACAACATTACACTCCCCTATGAACATCCTCAGGTCCGGGTCAACGGTGATCATTGGTCTGGAAGGGGGGTCGTTGGTGTTTATAATGGTAATATTGAATTCAGAGCTGATCTTCTCCGTTCCGTCATCCGCTGTCACCACTATCCTGAATTCACCCATCATGTCGTTGGTGGCTTTCAGTATGAACGATCCGTTCTTCATCATGTGTAGATTGGTGCCGGGATCCACCCCCGGTATCTTGTTCAGGATATCCACGCTCACCGAAACGGGTTCGTCGTCGGCCTGGTCGAACGCAGAGATGTGGTACACAAGGGTCTGACCCTGTTCAATCACCACATCCCCCATGGTATGCAAGACCGGTGGATCGTTCACCGGCTCCACGATGACATCAGCATGATGTACCGCTTCGGACGCACCGTCCGAGGCGGTGACCTCTAAATCCGAGATGCCATTGAAATCCGGCTCCGGTCCTATCAGGTATTGGCCGCTTCCGTTGTCGATGATGTACACTCCCTCTCCGGCAATAAGGCTGTAATGCAGTTCATCCCTGTCATGGTCCGAGAACCAGGAATCGATGTCCAGCGGATGCGGGCTCCCGTCTTCCTTCATGGTGATGTTCCGTGGGGCACCCAACACCTTCGGCGGACTGTTCTCCACCTCGAAGGAGAGCAGTAAAGGATCGCTGGAGTCCATTCCGTCGAAGGCGGCGATACTGATGTTCCATACCTCACCTTTCTCTACGGTGTTCTCCGGAATGAGGTAGGTGGTATCTGTGAAACCATCCACACTTTCGTAAGGAGTTCCATCTCTGGATATACCAATTGAATAGGTGAGCTCCTCCGTGGGCGTCTCCAGATCCTTTCCGGGGGTGTATATGACCACGAACACGGCATCTCCACTGGAGACCCTGTCGGAATCGATGTAAGCGAAGGGCTTGACGGGAGGGTTGTTACGGACCTTCATTTTCAGGGCCATCACCTCTGAAAAGGTGTCTCCCATGGGATCGACCAGGGTGACCTTGATATCATATGAACCGGGATCGGAGCTGTATTCCGTAACGAAGGGCACCTCCCAGACGCCTTCACCAAGGATCTGCCCCTTGAACATCTCACTGCTCCATTCCTGGTCCTCGGGGCCCATGTGCTCCATGTTTACGTGCAGTTGCTCCATCGGGGCTTCCCTGTCAGACGCGGTTATCTCGAAGATGGCGGATTCTCCCCTTAACAGATCGTTCCTGTCCACCTCCACAGAGATCAGAGAGGGTGCCTCCGAATCCTCGAAGGTGATGCTTTCGATCACGGGCATCCCGTTGGTCACCTCGCTCTCTATGGTGATCCTTACATTGATCATGTTCACGGGTCCGGGAAGATCGAACAGGAAATTCCTTCCCCATCTGGCAAACCCCTTCACCGAGCTCCCGGTGAAACGCACGGACCTTTCCTCTTCGAAACCCCTGATCGGCGCAAGCTCCCTGTCCAGGAGCTCCATTCGGTAGGTGACCCTGCTGGTTATGGATGATGCCCTGAAGGATATGATGTCACACCAATCCTCTTCTTTCTCAATGGGTCCTATCACGATCTCTCCTTTGGCCTTTCCATTGTCAAGCATGTATCCGTTCCCGGTGGCCGAACAGTTGACAGCGGATACTATGTTCTCGGGGAACCCAAGTTGGCTGGTAAAAGGGAATGCTGTTGTATAGTTCAGGTATATCCTGCTCACAGCAGGTGCCTGCTCCTCGCTCCTCTGCAACCTCAACTCTATCCTTATGGAGCTCGAGAGGTCCGGTCCGGAAGTCCATCCTCCTGATAACATTCCCATGGAGCTGAAGTGTCTGCCGTTTATATCGCCCTCCTGGAGCTCGGAGAGGTCCAACCACCCGGTTCCCGGATACAACTGTAAGGTCATTTCTCTGTTCAAGATCCTGAGACCCACGAAGGTACCTGGTGTGTATCCCACCACATCCAACCCAATGTCATCCCAGCTCTTCAGTCCCATGGGAGTGAGCGGACCGGTCACCATCTGGCCGTCCATACTCTCCTTGAACCGATATATGATCGATCTGCCGTTACCGAAAGCTCCCACCAATCCCTTCTCCAGGGATTGGACCGGGTACCCCATGCCGCTCTGCAGTCTTTCTAACAGCTGAAAAGTATCACCCCCATCGTGGGAGGCATGTATCTCCACCGATCCGTTGTTCTCCAGAGCGAGCACCACCTGGGATCTGTCAGCAGATATCTGTCCTTCGAAATACCCATCCGGTGCGGAACCGGTCAGCGGTATGTCGGATGGGGAGACGGACCAGGACATCCCGTCATCCGACCGGAACAAACTGGACCTTGCCTCGGTGGTGCTTATTGCGTTCAGGTAATACCTTTGTCCGTATTTGGTGGACGAGATGGAGCTGATGCCCTGCATGGTGCCGGTAATTACCATATCATCTGACCAGGTAAGTCCACCCGTCGTTGAAAGGGAGATGTTGATCCCCGAACTATCGGCATCGGTGTGGAACATGATCAACCGATTCGTTCCCAGGATACGGTAATTGTTCACGGTGAACAGTCCCACGTCTGACATGACCGAAATGGTATTTCCCAAAACCCCGTCCTCCCATGCACGGCGGACTATCGCATCCGTTCCCTCCTCCGTCCAAAAGAAAACCAGAGCTGAACCCCAGACCACCGATCCGATGTTCCCGTCTATCCCGGCATGGTCATCCACCCTCTTCACGCTGGAGTTGGACATCCAGTACCACCTGTCGATCGAGGTGCTTGCGGCAAGTATCCTGCTGTTGGACGGGTCGCTTGAGACCAGCGGCATGAGGTAGAACAGCTCATCGTCGAGTACGGCGAGTTCAGGTCGTCCAGTGAGCTCTCCGGAGAAATTATTGACGATGATCGGCTCCTCCCACCTTTCCATCTCCTCGTCATATCTTGTTAACCAGAACGAAAGATAACTGTCCGATCCTCTGGTGAATGCTACGAAATACGAACTACCGGACCTGATGATCGATCGGGAACCGCAGATGGGCCCCCCTCCGGGTGTACTTGCGGTAAAATCTTCTTCCGGTGCAAGCAGGTTGTTCTCCAGCTCCCAGGCCTTTCCTTCGTTGGAGGATAGGTTGAAGATCGTTTCCGTCATCGAGCTGTCGGATGGGACCATCTCGATGTATGTGCCACCATCTCCCGGGCTCCTGGTCATGATCTTCGGGCCATCCTCTCCTGCCGGCATCGAGCTGCTTATCTCATCGATCGAGGCCGAGAACAGGGTAGTGATGACCAATATTGTACAGACTATAAAACCGCTTAGCTTGTGCAAAGTGATCACTCCAGGCCGAACGAACGACCAGTATCTAATCCGTCTTGATATATTAAACTCTTATCGTACATTTGTTATCCTGATATTTAAGATGGGTTCACTGGGCGTCCGTTGCCCTTGTGAGCTCGGTCACGTTGCTGTTGGTGAAGAAACCGTCGAAGTCCCCGTACCTGTGTATGTACTCGTTGACGAGAAAGGTGTTCTTCGATCCCTTGGTAAAGGTCTGCTTCAATCCTTCCTCGGGGGAACCAACAAGCTCAAGGAGGAACTCCATACCGTCCTGTACCAGCGCCTCGAAGGAATCCTCTATGTTCTCGGTATGGAAGGCCATGTGATGTATCCTGGGACCGTAGTTGTGGACGTAATTCTCCGTGGGGCCGGAGGTCTCCAGTGTCCTGAAGGGCTCTATACCGGTGGTGAAGACCTGGGCGTAACCGTCCTTGGTCAACCTGGCCACGTTGGTTATCGAATTGAAGCTCTTTACGTATATGGCGAAATCGAAATCGTAGTTGGTCAGCTCCACGAACTCGATTATCGCGGCATCACGGTCCATCGATCCGAGTCGGGTGGCGGAATGGTCCAGCTGCTTCATGTTCTTGAGGTAGTCCTTGTTCTTCTTCTCCAGGGTGGTTCTCATCTCACTATCCCCGTCGTTCATGTAGTCTCCCCTTTTTCCTTTCCATTGGATAAATCCGATGGAATTTCCGGTGTATGACGAGGGAACGGTCTGTATGAAGGAATAATTGTCATTGTGCACTATCTCATCCTGGAGGAACCTGACACCCCTTTCCATCTGTACCCGGAAGTACCTTTCGATGTCGCTACATTCAAAGACTAGCGTCTCCAATCTGGTGTTGGGCATGTGTTCTGTCTTGGGTCCGATGTTGTAGGGCACAAAAGGATTTTTGCCATGTTTTCTGTGACGGACGATGATGTCCGCGGATCCCTCCATGCCGAGCAGTATGCTTTTTTTCTTTCGGTCCTCGAAGGATCCAGAAAGTTTGTATCCTGTGAAATCAAGCAGTTCCTGGGAAGCGGGGACCAGTTTCTCGTTCTCGGTGTTTATTATCACTGCCTGTAGTCCCTTTATCAGCCCCTCCAGACCCCATTCCTTCCTGTTCTCCCTTGCCAACGGGACCGCCTTTTTCAGCACCTCATCGCTGTTCTTGAGGTCTGATCTGACCTCTTTTTTCGAACCACAGCCTCTGCAGTGGAAGTTCTCTATCTCACTGGTGTAATTGGACATGATCTCAGGGCATATCGGATCTTGCATGTCTACCACTCCATGGCCATTTATGATAGATAGTTAATCAAATTTACCCCTTGACCACCGTAAGTCTCAGGAAGAGGAAAAGAAGTGTCTGAAGGAGCAGGTAGACTATGAGCATCTTCCTTCCCTTCCCTGCCATGAAACCCGGATAGGTGAAGCCCATAATTCCTGCTATGACGAACCAGGCGGCGTAGTTCTGCAGCGGTATGCTTTCCCCGACCCAGTGCCAGTAATCCAGCTCTATGGCCACCGGCTCGAGGATGATGTCGAACAACATTGCGGCGAGACCGGTCAGAGGGGCCACCAGATAACGCTTCCTGGTGAACAGCATCACCAGCTCGGCCGAGGCAATTATCACTATCACCCAGTTGAAACCTATTACCACGGGGACCTCAAAAAGCTCAGGTCCAAGGGTGCTTCCGTAGTGATATTCGCCGAAGACAGCCCCAGTCGCGACCCCCAAAGCCTCGAGGGAGAAGGTTATGAGGTATATGACGCCGCACCAGACCAGTGTCTTGAAATTCCGCTCCAGTATCTCCGGGAGCAGTACCAGAAGTCCCGTGGAGAGGAGGAAGATAGGGGTGAGGAAAAGCATTAGGTCCCTTGTGGCGGAGACAGCGTGTCCCACCGAACCGACCAGGAAGAGTATCATGATCAGAACGATCAAGAGGTCCCTTCTTTTCAATATCATCTCCTTCATCCGAATCCCTCCTATCTACCCAGATATATCTTCTTGCTCAGAATGTTGAGGACAATCCTGCTCTTTGAGGGCTTGACCTTCTTCCGATAGACTATCATGGGGTTCCTCAGTATCTTCATGGCCGTCCATTTGTACATGTCGGAAGCATTGACGATGGGTACCTTGACATCCTTTGCCAGGCCCGCATATCCCCTTTCAGCTTCTGCCTGCCATTTGAGATACCTCTCTATCTGGTGGTCAATTAGGGCTGCAAAGCATTCCGGTCTCTTCCTGACCGTTGGTTCTTTCAGATCCTTCAGGTCATACATCCGGAGTTCCACCTCGGGAATGTATGTCCTGCCCAGTCCGTTGTCCTCATCGATGTCCCGTATGAAGTTGATGTACTGCATCGCCTTCCCAAGTGCCCTGGCATTGGGAAGGAACCTGTCATCCACGTCCATTATCCTGCACATCATGAGGCCTATGACCTCTGCGGACCCGTAGATGTACTCCTCCACCTCCTCCACCGTCCTGTAGGTCTTCTTCGTTAGGTCCATCTCCATGGAACTCAGGAAAGCCTCTACCCATCCCTTCTCGAACCGCTTCCGCTTTCCCAGGTCCACGAAACCGTCGAGCACCAGATCACCGCTCTTCCTTCCGTCCCAGGACTTGCAGAAGCTCTCGTAGAAATCACAGAAGTCCTCCTTCCTCTGGGGGACCGCATCGACGTAATTGTCCGCTTCCCTGACGAAGCTGTACAGCCTGAACACGTCCTCCCTTACCCTCCTGGGGAAGAAGAGGGAATTGTAGAAATAGGTCTTGGACCCCCTCTTGAATATGTCGTATATCCTGCTCTCAACCATGGGTCTTCACTATCTCCCCGGCCAGTATCTTGGATGATATTACCACCATGGGAACACCAATTCCCGGATGTGTATATTGCCCCGTATAGTATAGGTCCTTGACCTTCTTTGAGTAGTGTGAAGGTCTGAATACCGCGGTCTGCCTCAGGGTATGGGCGAGTCCCAGAGCGGTTCCCTTGTATGAATTGTAGAGGGAGCTGAAGTCCCTGTGGGTGACGATCCTCTTGGAGACAACATGGTCCAAGATGGGCTCACCGAGCACACCCTCAAGGTGCTTCAATGTGTCCTCGTAATATCTCTCCCTTATCTCGTCCGTGTCATCCAGGCCCGCCGCCACCGGGACCAGGAAGAACAGGTTCTCCTGTCCCTCGGGAGCCACCGAGTCGTCCGTCTTGGACGGGCAGCAGATATAGTATGACGGGTCCTTCGGCCACGCGGGTTTGTCGAATATGGTCCTGAAATGCTCGTCCCAGTTGGAGCTTAGATAGAGGTTGTGGTGCTGGAGCCCTTCCACCTTCTTGTCCAGACCGACATATATTAGAACACAGGAGGGTGCAATGGACTTCTTGTTCCAGTACCGTTCCGAATAGGACCTCGAACCCTTGTCCAGAAGTTCGATCTCGGAATGGGCGTAATCGGCATTGACTATCACCATGTCGGATTGGTAGGTGCCTTTCTCCGTGCGGACACCTGTTGCCTTTCCCTCCTTCACCAGGATCTCCTTGACCTCCTCATCGAAGACGAATTCAACACCCTGTTCCCTGCAGAGCTTGTGGAAGGACCTTGACAGTTTTCCCATACCCTCCATGGGATACCATACACCCAGTTTGAAGTCGACGTGGGACATGAGGGCGTACATGGCAGGCGACTTCTGGGGCGTACCCCCCAGGAACACTATCGTGTATTCCAGTATCTTCCTGAGGTCCGGGTTCTCTATGAACTTTTTTGCATACCCGTCCAGGCTGTCGAAGACATGAAGCTTTGTCCCTTCCAGGACCAGCTTCTTGTTCAGGAAATCGAATATGGACCGGTACTCCTTGTTGATGAACTCACTCATGGCCACCTTGTACTGGTAGGATGCGGATTCCAGGTACTCCTTCAGCTTCCTGCCGCCGTCCTTTTCCATGGAGTCGAAGAGCTCCATGTTCTTTCTTAGGTCCGCGCTTATGTCAAGCTTCTTTCCGTCACCGAGGAAGACACGATACGACGGATCGAGCCTTACCAGATCGTAGTAGTCCGACGGCTTCTTTCCGAACTCGCCGAAAAGGTCCTCGAAGACCTCGGGCATAAGATACCACGAGGGGCCCATATCGAAGGCGAACCCCTTGTCCTTGTGGACTATCTCCCTTCCGCCGGGCTGATCGTTCTTCTCCACGACCTTGACCCCGTACCCCTCCTTTGACAGCAGGGCGGCGACGGTCATACCTCCGATCCCTGCGCCTACCACTATTATTTCCTTCCCCTTTATTGACATATTCGTATAAACCCCAACATTTCAATTAAATTTTTGTGTTACCGACATTCATATCCGCTCGGGAGGTCGGACCTTAAAGATACAGTATATCTCATAGGGGGATCGGATGAGGGGACAAGGTCCCGGACCCCGGGGAGATACCCCATATTCAGCCCTTTTACGCATTCATCTGGCATAATATCCTGTAGCCCCCGGACATCCCTGGAGGGGTCCTCGCGGAGGCGAGACCTCCCGGGACGGCATCTGTCACCTTGACCTATTCATCCATGCCTTCTCCTTGTTTCCTCTCCTGCATGCACCTTCCTATCATCAGGTAGGCGAGCAGGTACCAGGTAAGCATCGATGCGTTGTACATGAAATCCTCCAAGGGAATGGTGAAGAACCTTCCGTTCCAGAGGCCGTCCCCGCCCCATATATACTCAGGTCCGTAGCGTACCACAGGCACCGCGGTCAGGACCATGTTGAAGACCAAGAAGAGACCAAGGGTGACCAGAAGATAGATCCAGAAGGATCTGGACCTTAGCATCCATGGGGCCGCAAAAGGGAGTACCACGAGAAGTATCCCGGTCTCTATCATTACTATTGAAGTGTATTCCTGTCCCCCATATGCGATCCCGAGGTACATCAGGATGATTCCAAGGAACACATACGGCCACTGCTTGAAGGGCACCATGTGTTCCTCGAAATAGAAGGATATCACCTCGTATGTGAACAGGCATGCGTAGGGAACAGTGAAGAAGAAGAGATATTCCTCCAGAGGGATCCCGAAGAGATGTACACCTATCAGGTAATCCTCATTGAAGCTCCAGTGGCCGATCTCCGTGGCGTATATGTCCCAGAGTATGAAGCATGTCCCCACGATCAGAAAGGAACCGATGAACCTTCCCCACTTTCTCCTGAAACGCACGTTCCTGTCGAAGGAGAGCAGGAACGGGAAGATGAAGATCAGTATGTTCAGATATAGGTAGAGGTACATCTCAATCCTCCGTCTTCGACACATTTTCAACGTAGGCTTCGATATCGAATTTCCTTTTCAGTCCGTTGTCGTTCATGTACCTCACCTTGCCGAAAACGGGTCTCTCCTTCCATGGTCTATCGTGCTTTCCGAAGCACCATGCAACACCGGCATATGAATTGGGGTCCCTTCCATCCAGTTCGTACCTGTTGTTCAGATGGATGGCGGTATCGAAGGCCTCCTCGGGATCCTCCGTCCACTCAAGTATCTTCTTACCCCAGTACATCCTCATGTAGTTGTGCATCTTGCCGGTCCTCACCATCTCCGTCTGGGCGGCATTCCAGTAAGGGTCGTGTGTCTCCGCCTCATCCAGCTCTCTTCTGGAATAGATGTGCTCCCTTTTATCCGAAGCATGTTCCCGGAGGCTTTTCCTTGACCATTCCGGGAGGCAGAGAAAGCTGTCGTAGCTGTCATTGTAGAAGACGAAGTTGATGGCGAGTTCCCTTCTGACGACAAGCTCATCGAGGTATGCATCGGAACCCGGACTGCCGGAGGTACCGACCAGGAGGGCTATGGTCAGCGGGGATATCTGACCGAAATGGAGGTAGGGTGACATGTCGGACTGTATCCCTTTTGAGGGGTCGTTCCTCTCCAGGTGGTACCTGTCAAGGTCCTTTTCCATGAACTCCTTCATATGTATAAGCGCCCTTGAGGTTCCCCCGACGAACTTGTCCACACCCTTTACCGAGCGATCGATCTCCATATGGTCAATTATATCCGAAGCATCCATGGAAGGGATGTCCAGCTCCAGAGAGCTTTTTTTTGGTTCTGTCTCCTGGAACTCCACGAGATGACTGGAGATACTCCTGTCCAATCTCCTCCTCATGGGGGCAGCGGAGTACATTTCCTTTTCAGCGGCCTCCTCTACAGGCACCAGAACATCGCTCTCTATCTGAACGGTCCTCCGGCCGCAGCTGGAGGCGAGTTCCCTTCTCCATTCGATCTGGTGCCTGAGATATCCCCTGTCGCAGACCACAAGGCAAGCATCCTCGGAGAGTTCCTCTGCCACCTTCCACGGCTCTCCTTTTCTCAGCACCAAGCGGATCCCCATTGAACCGAGCTTGCCACTCACCTCCTCCAGACCCTGGAACATGAACCTGAAATGTCTCTCGTTGGCCTGGGGATAGTCCTCCATTGCTCCGAAGCAGACCACTACGGGGACCCCTTTTCGGTTCGCCTCCCTAATGGAGTACTCCAGGGCATGGTTGTGGAGCGTCCTCTGTGAAGCCTGCATCCAGTACAAGACGTAGCTTCCTTTTCTTTGGGGTTCCTGGTTCAGGACCGTGGTCCTGCTCTCTATATCCTTCATCTCCAGTGCTTCCTTATCCTCTTCGGTCGATCTCCCTATGTTCTATACTCTCAAGCCCGGATCAACAGGGCATGGTCTACATGGAACTTCGGTCCCGGATCATCACACACTATTTCTCATATCCTTAAAGATAAGCCCCTAGAAAATGATATCGTAGACGGTTCCGGGAGGTAAAAACGTATATTCGGGTTCCCCATAGTTCGTTCCAATGCCCGATCTACCAGATAACTGGAGAGCACCCGTTTGCTACGACTCGGCCTCCATTGCAAAGAAGGTCAGAGAGACACTGGACGATCTCGGATGGAAATACGAGAGGGACAGGAGCATTCACAGCTATTCCAGATTGTGGATCGTGATATCACTCCCATCGATCACCTATATGTTCCAGTTCCTTGTCCGAAGGAAGATGGGTTTCGTGATAAATGCCTACGATGAAAGGCCGACACATGCCGGGGATCTCCATTTCCTGGAGATAAAGGGGATAGACAAGGAAAACGCATCAGATATCAGAATGTTCCTGCAGGAATTCGCCTCTTCGCTTCCGAAGAAGCCTTACAAGTTCCACTGGACGGAGAGGTTTCGGTTGGGATACCTCAACAGGGAGCACCTCAACGCCAGGAGGAAATGGGCACAGTGGGGGATCTAATCGTCCCAGCTCGATGCTCCATGTTTGAAACCCAGTTTCGGGAACGGTCTCGCACCCGAAGATGAGATGTTGTCAAGATGGCCCGCTATCCTTTTTAAAAGTCTGGCTGAGACGATCTCGACGAGCGCCTCGTCCCTTCTTATGTTCTTGGTCCTGGTCCAATCCTTGAGGGTCTCGTAATGCACCTTGAGTTCCTCTTCCATATGTGTTACCCTGGTCGGGTATTCCTCGTCCATGTTCACGAAGGAATCATGGGCCTCATCGAACATGAGCAATATCAGGTCCTTCATTCTGCCCAGTTCATCCCTTCCCTCTTCCTGGAGGTTCCCTTCGAACTCGAACTCGTTCCTCATCAGGGCAAGGTCCTTTGCGTAATCCCCGATCCTTTCGTAATCGATCACCAGCGAGATCATAATAAGGCCGCTGTGAATATTGGGCACGCTGGATAGCGAAAAGTACTCGAACACCTTCTTTCTGACCCTCTGGACGTTCTTATTCACTTCCTTGTCCATTTTGATGATCTCCTGAGGGTCGGTCTTCTGGTCCATCAGTACCCTCATTGACAGCAGGAACATCTCCTGGGTTCGGTGGTGCAGTTCGTCCATTATCTCGAAGGAGTCATCCAGAAGGGGGCTCTTCTTCAACGCATCCCATATATTTCGGAACATTTCCTTGCCTCCTTTATCTATGCTTATATGTCACCCTATTAAAAAAGGAACCTGTCGATGAGTATGATAGAGCCCGGTATCAGGAAGAAGACCACCAGAAGGAACAGTATTGCCAATTTCCTGTTATTTGCCATGAACCCGGCAACCGTGTTTGCCAAATATATGGGGACCTTCTTCAGAGGGTAGAAGATCAATATTCCAGATATATTGAAATAAAGGTGAACGAACGAGATGGCAAGTGCCATCCTCCCTCCCGCCCCCACTCCTGTGGATTGTGCCGCCATTGCCGCGAGCAGCGCGGTCACCGTGGTCCCGATGTTGGCTCCCAACGTATAAGGGTATATCTGCCTGATGCTGAGTATTCCGCCTCCGACCATCGGGATGGCCAGCGAGGTCGTGACCGATGAGCTCTGAACGAAGGATGTGAGGCCCGCACCGAAAAGGAAGGAGGTCGGCGCGTTCCTGAAAAGGACCCTGTCAACCACCTTCTGGACCTTGCCGTCTATTGCTTTCCTGGCAGCCCTGGTTATGAAGTTAAGGGCTATGAAAAGGATCACGGCCCCTACGATTATCATGTAATACTGCCAGGACAGAAATAGATCAATGGACCTTATGCCGTCCCTTAGTGGATCGAGCACAGGGCCCAGGACCCGGTCTATCAGTTCCAGCTCGGCCCCGGTCTCTCCGAGGAATAACCCCGCTGTCATATCTCCCGCTCTCTCCAGGAAACCTTTTCCTGTGAGCTCCTTCACCAAAAGCTCCATGGGGAAGATCAGAGATGCCGCCAGGACGTTGAAGAAATCGTGCACAAGGGCACCCGCGAAAGCCCTCTTGAAGGAGGGGGGGTGAGCGATGTGACCAAGGGAGACGATGATGTTCGTCACCGAGGTGCCGATATTGGCCCCTATGACGATAGGGATAGCATAGGGGAAGAATGATGGTTCGACTGCCACTATCGCCACCACAGTGGCAGTGGTTGCCGATGAACTCTGGATAACGGCTGTAACGAAGACACCGACACATAGGCCCACCAGCGGGTTCGAGACGGTTCCGATGAGAATATCGGCAAAGGTACTGTCCCCGGAACCGAACAGCTCGTTGAAACCCTTGAAGCCCGACCCCATCAGCTTGATGCCGATGATGAAGAAATATATGGCAAGGAAGAAGACCAGAAGGTTGAACCACTGGTTGTTATTCAGGCCCCGGATACGGCCCCATGCCCTGCTTCTCTGTACGTGGACCGGATCCTTGCTTTTGCCCCTGTCATCAACAAGTAGTTTCCGGCTCACAGGGGCCCACACAATTTATTTGTCTATTATTGTTGGGTTTATAGACTATTGTCATCTATGTTATCTATATATCTCTATGTACATTATGTACTATTTTGACATCATGGCCCTGACCCGATCCCCGCCGTTCTCGGCCTTGTCGGCAACCGTACCCAATCTATCGATAACCTTCAACAGATGAACAACAGATATGGGGTCCAGAGTGCTGTTTTCGAGATTGAACAACTTGCTTGAGATATCGTACTCGATGATATCCGCTTCATGTTCCAGACGATGGATGTCCTTGATGTGGTCCTTCACTTGATCACGTCTTTTACCTTTGAAGTTCACTTCCAGCAGTTTTTCCAATGCATCCATGACCTTCTGATATGAACGTACACACTCCAGGACCTTTTGTGTCAGGGAAGAGATGTCATCAGCAATGTCCTTGGGGACCCGGGTGCGTTTCATATTCAATAGGACAGCAACATCCTCTGCGTAATCCAGGATGGAATCGGAATCATGGAGGAGCATGTGGAACTGGGACCTCTGGACCTGCATGAATATTGATTTCGGTATATGGCCCCTGATGTTCGATTTGATCATATCGGCCTCGTGCTCTGCTTTTGATACCATCTTTTTGTATCTTTCTGCTTCATCGAATCGGCAGTTCAGATATGCATTTACACATTTTCCCATGTACCCTACGCACTCATCAAGTTTATGCGAATGACACTTCAAACCCTCGAACGGGCTCTTGTAGATGGTCTTGATTATCGGAGCACGGATGTTTTCCATAATTGGGTCCTTTTCCATACAGTTCCCTCCATCTTATAGCAAGTTTATGGCGATCGCCCGGAAGAAGAGGAAGATAAATCCGGTAGTGACAGCTGCAACTGGTATTGTGAACACCCAAGATATAATGATGGTCCTTATGACTCTAAGATCGATCGCGGCGATACCTCCCGCCATTCCCACACCTATAACTGAACCGACAATTATCTGTGATGTGGAAACCGGTATACCGAACAATGAACAGAGGAGGACCGATGATGCTGCACCGAAGGAAGCCGAGAACCCTCTGGTGGGTGTGATGTGTGTGATCTTCTTACCAATGGTGTTCATTACCTTGTATCCCCATGTCGAGATCCCCACGACTATTCCAAGTCCTCCGATAGCAAGCACCCAGATAGGTATCCCGACAGTGCCGGATATCTCACCGCCGTTCATCAGGGTCTGGACTATGGCTGCGACCGGCCCGATCGCATTGGCGACATCGTTGGCACCATGGGCAAAAGCGACATAACATGCGGTGAGTATCAGTAGACCGCTGAACATTATCTCCACCCGTTCGTTCGGATCCTTATTATTCAGGTTCTTTGATCTCTTGAGAAAGATCCCTCCCATGATGCCTATGAATATCGATATGGTTCCGACGATGACAACCTTTAACAATAAATTATTGAAGAACAGGTCCAGCATCCTTCCTGAGACCACTTCCTCCAGTACACTCCTGAGATTTTTCAACCCACCGGATAACCCCGCCATTAAGAGTATGAAGAAGACAAGGATGATGAATGTGGATACCATGATATGGGCGATCTTCTCCGGCCTTTTGGAATCGAATATCGTCTTCTTTATTATGGAGAAGAGTAGAAAGGACAGTGCACCGCCTAGGAAAGGAGATACTACCCAGCCGGTAGATATCTCGATGAGCTTGGATCCGTTTATTGATCCCAGGGGTATGTCCTGCAGCAGAACGGATATCAATCCGAAACCCGCCACGGCTCCCACGATGGATTGGCTGGTTGATATGGGGAGCGATCTATATGTGGCAAGGGTGACCCAGAGAGATGCTGCCAGAAGAACGGAGAGCATCCCTGCTATGAAGATATATATTCCTCTATCTCCCGTGAAATAATCAACGTTCTGGAAATAGGATGGGTCCACTATGCCCGATTTCAATGTCTCGGTCACGTGGGCCCCCACAAGAAAAGCGCCAAGAAATTCAAAGATCGCAGCGATGATGATTATCTTTTTCAAAGATATACTACCGGATCCGAAAACCGTCCCCATGGAGTTCGCGACATCGTTCGCCCCGATGGTCCAAGCCATATAGAATCCGAACACCATGGTAATGGCGATCATTATTATCGAGCCTATACCGAGTCCGAACACTGAGAAACCCCTACCTATGATTACCAGACTGGACGATCACCATTCCCGGATCATCTTTTGGCTTTCGACATGAGTGCCCGGGGTATATACTTACGTGTATATAGATTATGTATGTCTCCGGTGGAATGAGGGCCCCCATCAATTATCAAAGGCGTCCATATCCGGCATTTCCAGCTGTTTCATGAGCTTCTTTTTCATGCGCCGGTTGGAGCTGAGCCCCTTCATGGCCTTCTGGGACATATTGTAGTACTTGAGAAGCGAGCGAACGTCCTTCTGGTCGACACCGGCTCCCCTGGATATTCTCCTTATCCTGGAGGATTTGATCTCCTTTGGATTCTCCAGTTCGTGCCGGGTCATCGAATCCATTATGACCTTGAAAAGCTTCAATCTCTTCTGGGTCTCCTTGGGGTCCTGCTGCTCCATGGCACCCTTGGGCATTCCACCGAAACCCTGCGGAAGCATGCCCATCAGTTTGTCCAGAGGCCCCATCTTAGAGAGCATCTCCATCTGCTCCCTCATATCGATCAGGGTGAACTTGCCGGACATCATCTTGCGGGCAACAACCTCCGCATCGCCGCCGGACATCGATTCCTGGGCCTTCTCCAGAAGCGTCTGAAGGTCCCCCATACCAAGCAGTCTGGAGATGAACCTGGGTGGTTCGAACTTTTCCAGATCGTCCAAATGCTCCCCAACCCCGATGAACGTGACAGGGGCTTTTGTTATGGACACGGCGGAGATGGCCCCCCCGCCTTTTGCCGTCCCGTCCAGCTTGGTGATTATCACCCCTGTCACATCAACGGCATCGTGAAATGCCTGTGCCTGGGGCCCCGCCTGCTGACCGACCGAAGCGTCAAGGACAAGGAACTTCTCATCGGGGCGGGCGGCTTTGGAGATCCTTTTCATCTCCTTTATGAGGTCATCCTCCAGTGAATGACGACCGGCGGTGTCGATCAACACTATATCGAAGTCGTTGAACTTCTTCATGCCGTTCTTCACCACTGCGACCCCATTGTTGGCCTTGGGGTTGCCGTAAACAGGAACATTTATCTTTTCGGCCAGCTGTTTCAGTTGGTCGTAAGCGGCAGGTCTGTGGACATCAGCGGCTATGAGGCCTACCTTTAGACCTCTCTTCTGGAAGAACTTGGCGAGTTTTGCCGTGGTGGTGGTCTTACCCTGGCCGTAGAGCCCCACCATCATTATAACATGCTTTTTGAGTGTGATCTCCCGCCCCTCTCCGAGTATATTGACCAGTTCCTCGTAGATTATTCTGATCACGTGCTCCCGGGAGCTCATTCCCGCTGGAGGTTTCTCCTCCATGGACCTCCTTTCCACTTCCTTGGTGATCTTCAGGACCAGTTTTACATTTATATCTGACTGCAGCAGAGCTCTTTGGATGTCTCTGACCACATCCTTAATGACCTCTTTGTCGATATTGGAAGCATTGGCGATCTTCTTCAGGGTTCCCCGAAGCGATGAGGCGAGTCCGTCAAGTACCGTGTGACATCACCGGACCTGCCATTATGCTTTTGTATTATATACGTTGTGGATGCACCATGCTGGCCCTCGTATCCGCGGGTGGTCAGTAAATATCCATAATCCTTGTTGAGGGACATCTATATCTCTGACGGATATTAGTCTGTAGTTTATACAAAAGATCGTAGATAGATAGGATTAAATAAGCAGGATCATATTTGAAGATATGCAGAGGTCGTGGGCTACCCCGTTCGTGGAGGCATTCGATTTTGCATTCCATGAACTGAAGACCTCCTATCAAAACGACCCTTTTTGCTACCTGACGAAATGGGACATAGTGGCGGATGTTTATTCCAATATGAAAGGTCTGTCCGATATCGAAAGTGTTGAGACCGGCAGGTTCACCATAGGCAAGGATGGGAGATGGAGGCAGAAGAAGGAAAGGACCGGGGACATACGGACCTCTCCCCTTCATCTCATGCTGGGTTTCGATATCAGCGATAAACCCAGAGCGGATATCTGCTACATAGACCTTGAATCCATGCAGTTCGCCGTGACCTCGAGGTTCGGAAAGAAGAACCCGACCTCCCTTTCCAGCTGGAGGTTCAGCTCGGGGGCCGGTATAACGGTGATCTACAATTCGGAGATCCAGTATGCCAAGAGAAGGAACACTCAGACAGGGAGATATTCCAAGACCGAGGGGCTAAAGGAGCTGGAGAGGGAGATACTGAAAGAGGTATCCAATCTAAAGAGCTGGAACAAGTCCGTACTACTTTTCGTGGATAACAACGGTCTATATACGAGGACAGAGCTCGAAGCCTCCTTTTCCAGGAAGCTCAAACCCTATACGATGAAGCTCTACTATCTGACCCCAAAATCGGGTTTCTTCATTACCGGCAATAGAAAGCAGCAGGAATGAACCGTCTCTCTGGACCAAACTATTTTATATCCAGATAGAGGTTCAAGTATGGGGAAATAGGGGTCTCCAAGGAGAGAGATGCCGGTGTCCGTTGCTGGGAAGAGTAAGTACAGGTCCTCCCCTCAGGGAAGGATATACGACACTTCCGTGTGCCAGGTCAAGTTCCGGAAGCCAAGGATACTGATGGAAAGGGACCGGACCTTCGACCATGACAGGGAGCTGTTCTTCGACCACAACAGAATGATCGACGTCAGGCTGGAGGGTGTGATCTTCAGGGATGGTTACTCCGTTGGTTTCAGGAACATAGGTGTTGCAAACATCGAGGACCTCCCCGCAAAGGAGGATTGGCCCGATGTAGGTCCCGCCACCAGGCCGGAGTCGCTGGAAATAAAGAGAAGCAGGAGTTATACTAGGACCTGGGGTCCCGACCAATCCTTCAAGCAGAGATGGGGCATCAAACCCACCGACCCGCGGGACTACGTGGGAAAAAGGACCAGGATTGAACCGCAACTATCCCACGAGAAGTACACCAAAAAGACCAATGTCCCGGATGAGATGATAATAAGTACGCCTGCGTCAAGCACCAGGAAGCACCCCATCAAGAGTGCGTCAAGTATCGGGAAACCCCGCACCAAGAAGAAGAAAAAGAAGAAGACGGTCAAGCTGGACAGCGGCTCGCCCATCGCGGCCCCACCGAGCGGGAGAGAGGTCACTTCCAAGGACAAGAAGAGGGCCTTCGCCTTCAACGAATATGCATTGGCACTGATGGAGGCCGGTGAATATCCGAAGGCCATGAAATATTTCCAGAAGTCCCTGGACCTCGATCCCACCGAGGAGACCTACCATATCAACAAGGAACGTTGCAAGCAGTGGCTCGATTATTATAAGAACGGGGGGAGCTGATGATAAGCTGGCTGTTGATATTATATCTGGTGATCGGTGGAATGAGCCTGCTGGTGCTCATCGCCATGCTGATATTCGGTGGTTTCGATCTCGATATGGACGTGGGCCCCGATGTGGATATGGACCTTCCCTTGGATATCGATGTGGATTTTGATGCGGGGGGCCCGGGTCTGAGCCTACCGATCATGCTGGCCTTCCTTGCAATGCTCGGAGGCATCGGCGCGATACTGACCTTCTTCGATTTCAATCCCATCATCACCCCTTTCATAGCCGCCGTGGGCTCACTATTCCTGGCGGTGATACTGTTCTTAGTTCTATCTTACTTCCTGAAGACCTTCTCGTCGGATTCCACGGTCAAGTACAGGACCCTTATCGGGAAGGAGGCCTCGGTCAATATTGCCATCGGAAAGGGGAGTGAGGGGCAGATCGTCCTTTTCACTGAACAGAGGGGAAGAACTCTTATCCCTGCGGTATCCGATAGGGCCATACCGAGCAATGCCAGTGTGATGATCGTCGGTGTTCAGGGAGATACGGTCAAGGTTCTTCCGAAGGCCGTGTACAACAAGATGAAGAAAAAAAAGCGGATCAAGAAAAAGTGAGGTGAAAGAATGGCATTACCAACTTGGGGAATAGCACTGATCATAGGGGTTGTTATCTTCTTCCTGGTGATACTGATATTGATCGGTATCTACGCTGCCAGGTATCAAAAGGTCCCGCCGGATAAGGCCATGGTGGTCTACGGCAAGGGAGCCAAGAAAGGAGCAAGGGGTTACCAGGTCGTGTCCGGGGGTGGGAAGTTCATCCTCCCCGTGGTGCAGGGTTTTGATTTCCTGCCCCTGGATGTCAGGACCCTGGAGGTGGTGGTCACCGATATCGTGACCGACGTAAAGACATCCGGGGCCAAGATGAACATCAAGGCGGTTACGCAGGTGAAGGTCGCGTCCGATGAGGCGTCGCTCTATACTGCTTCAGAGCAGCTCCTGCACAAGACGGACCCGGAGATAAACGAGATAGCCCAGAAGACCCTGGAGGGACACGTCAGGGGCATCTGTGCTACCATGACCATCGAGGCTATCAACTCTGATAGGGATGCGGTGGCCACCCATGTCCAGTCCCAGGCCGCAAAGGACCTGAGGAACATGGGTATCGAGATAAGGTCCTTCGTCATCAAAGAGATAGAGGACCAGTATGGTTACCTGGATGCCCTGGGTCGTAAGAGGACCGCCGAGGTCAAGAGGGACGCAAGGATCGGTGAGGCCATAGCCAATAAGGAGGCCACCATCAAGGAGGCAGAGTCAGCAAGAGAAGCAGAGAGGGCAAATTCCGAGGCCGAGGCACAGGTGGCCCTATTCCACAAGGAGAGGGATATAACCAAACAGAACGCAGAGGCCGAAGTTGAGGTCTCAAGGGCCAACAGGGAGATATCCTTCGATCTACAGGACCAGAAGCGCCAACAGGAGTTGATAAAGGAGAAGGTCCAGATCGAGATCGAGGACAAGAAGAAACGGATAGAGCTCCAGGAAAGGGAGATCAACCGTAAGACCAAAGAGCAGGAAGCGATGCAGGTCGTTCCGGCAAAAGCGGCCGCGGATGCCAAGATCGCGGAGGCTGACGGAGAAAAGGGCAGGATCGAGAGGATCGCCGACGCAGAGAAGATCAAGACCATCAGGGCAGCCGAAGCCACACAGTCCCATCTGAAACTGACAGCTGACGGAGAGAAGGAGAAGCTTGAAAAACTGGCCGAGGGCCAGGCAGCCAAGATCAGGCAGGAAGGGACCGCAGAGGCCGATGTCATCAAGCTCAAGGGAGAGGCCGAGGCCGAGGCCATAAAGGCCAAGGGACTGGCAGAAGCAGAGGCCATGGAGAAAAAGGCCCTTGCCTGGCGCAAGTACGGAGACGCTGCGATCACCCAGCTGGTTGTAGACAAACTGCCGGATATAGTCAACGCCGCGGCATCCTCGCTGGAGGGCGTGGACAAGGTGATCGTCATGGGCGATCAGGGACCAAACGGTTTCGTGAACAAGACGGTGGACATCGCCGCGCAGATGCCTGCCCTTGTCGAATCCCTCACCGGAGTGGACGTGACCGAACTGGTAAGGAACGTGGTCGCCACCAGGACCGGCGAGGACGTTGACGTAGAGGCAAAGGAAACAAAATGAACGGGAGGGGCTCTACCCCTCCCCTTTCTCGGGGGATCTATATGGTGTCCGTTGAAGAGGCCGTGAAGGAGCTGGACCAGAAGATGGCAGTTCTTCTTCTGGAACCCTCTTCCCGGACGGCACTTTCGTTCATACGGGCAGTGGACGTTCTCAGGACCAAGGCGGAAGGCATCGATGAGACCGAGGCACTGAGATCACTCCACGATGATTCCATGGAGCTGGAGGAGGTACTTCTGACCCTGGAAACGGACCCCGAGATAGTGAAAAGGAACCTGCTGGCAAGGATCATATCCGCGGTCTTCCCCGTACTCAATTCCGTTGAGGAGTTCGGGTCCCTGGAGGAGAAGGGCATTTTCGAGATATTCACAGATTCTCTGGGGATCATCTCGGAGATAGCTACATCGACCCAGTATCTGGAGGGAACCAGGCTCAGCGCGGCTGCTCACCTCGAGGCCGATCTGGTGAAGGTCGAGGCCAGATTTGTTGACCTGGCACTCGTCTCGGGAGGTGACCCTGCCGCAAAGATCGTCCATATCCAATCCTTCATGGACCACCTGAGGGAGCGGGATATGCCGTCCAAGCAGAAACCTTTCCTCCCCTTCCTTCTCTGGACGGTTGTTCTGGTGCTCGCGTACAAGAAGGTAAAGGACCTCATGAAGGTATAGGCCCCCATGCAAAACATTTATCGCATACCTATCGGGTACGGCGGCATCCCTCTCGGGAGGTCAATGGTCGGTGATAATCATGGTAGATAAAGTATTGGAAGGGTTGGAACCCGAACTTCTATGGAAGCATTTCAGTGAGATAAGCAGGATACCCAGATGCTCCAAGCACGAGGAGAAGGTGATAGGATACATCACTTCCTTCGCGGATTCTCTGGGTCTCGACTACAAGAAGGACGAAGCGATGAACGTTGTGGTCAGGAAACCGGCCACTCCAGGACATGAGAACGCGCCCATTCTCGTCCTCCAGGGCCACGTTGATATGGTCTGCGAGAAGAACAACGACGTGGACCACGATTTCGAGAGTGATCCCATTGAACTGCGAAAGGAGGGTGAATATCTCTACGCCACCGGTACCACCCTCGGTGCCGACAACGGGATAGGAGTCGCGGCAGCACTGGCCCTAATGGAGGATGAGGAACTGGTTCACGGTCCTCTTGAGCTCCTGTTCACGGTCGACGAGGAGACCGGGCTCACCGGTGCCTTCGCCCTGGGCGAGGACATGCTCGAGGGTAGGATGCTGATCAACCTCGATACGGAGGAAGAAAGGGCACTCTATGTCGGATGTGCAGGCGGGGGGGAATCGGACATTAACATGCAGGTCCTCTGGGAGGAACCTTCAGAAGGGGAAGCGCTCCATATAAGGTGCTTCGGAATGAAGGGAGGTCACTCAGGGGTGGACATCCACCTCGGAAGGGCAAACGCCATCAAGCTTCTTGGAAGGATGCTGTGGAAGGCCGCAAAGGAGCATGTTTTCTCCATCTCTGACATCACTGGAGGGGACAAGCACAATGCCATACCCCGTGAGGTGGAGGCAGTGATCGTAACCCGGAAGGATACAGAGGCATTGAAAAGTACCATCATGGATGCTTTCAAGGAGATACAGTTCGAGTACAAGAGCCTGGAGCCGGACATGGACATAGAGATAGAGAAGGCGGAGCTCCCGGACAAGGCCATGACCGAGGAGGACTCCAGGAGATCCCTGCACATGGTCGTTTCACTACCCCACGGCGTCTACAGGATGAGCCCGGATATACCGGACCTGGTGGAGACATCCACCTCCATGGCGAAGATCAGGACCGAGGATGAGGTATACATTCAGCTTGCATCCCGTTCATCATCGGACACCCAGCTCGAGGCAATACGGGACAAGATAGAGGCCATAGCCGTCCTTGCCTGTGCGGAGGCGGAGAGGGGTAAGGCATATCCCGGGTGGCTTCCGGACCTCGATTCCGAGGTACTTGCTGTTCTGAAGGAGGGTGCCGAGGAGCTCTGGGGGAAGGAACCCGAGATAAAGGCGATCCATGCAGGTCTGGAGTGTGGTATAATCGGTGAGAAGTTCGGCGGCATGGACATGGCCTCCTTCGGACCGCAGATAGAGAACCCCCATTCCCCGGACGAGAGGACCAGGATACCGTCGGTCAAGGATTTCTGGGACCTGCTTGCATTGACCTTGAAGAAGCTTGCCTGAGCATTTTATATAATATGGATGCCCCGCAGGGGCATCCTTTTATACTTTCTGATTTTTAACCAATCGATGTCCCCCTTCATTGCAATAGAAGGTATAGATGGGAGCGGCAAAGGAACACAGGCTAAATTTCTTGCAGCCAGGTTGAAGGAGATGGGCCGGGATGTGTTGCTGACAAGGGAACCAACCAAGGGCCCCACGGGCAAGCTGATAAGGGACCATCTCTCCAATCCCTTCCTGGATGATGAGGCCCTGGCACTTCTTTTCGCATCGGA
This sequence comes from Thermoplasmatota archaeon, assembly GCA_046483845.1. Classification (GTDB taxonomy): domain Archaea; phylum Thermoplasmatota; class Penumbrarchaeia; order Penumbrarchaeales; family Penumbrarchaeaceae; genus JAYEPK01. Next base: position 70,078 of record JAWOCK010000028.1, read on the forward strand.
TCGTATTGAACATCTCGAAAAGGAAGTCAGGCCGGCTATTGATGCCGGTAAGGTGGTGATATCCGACAGATATGTTTATTCCTCCATCGCATATCAGGGCCAGAAGGTCGATATGGAATGGGTAGGGGAGGTGAACAAGTATGCCGACAGGCCGGACCTTGCGATACTCCTCGATGTGGACCCCAGGATATCCGAGCGGAGGATGCACGACCGTGGTGACGAACTGGAGTACTTCGAGAGGGACAGGGATCTCCAGGAGAGCGTGAGGAAGGCGTTCCAGAGGCTGTCGAGAGGTCAGCATCAGCCCGAGAGCCTCAAGACCAAGTGGCTTGTTGTGGATGGGTCCCTGGACAAAGGAGATATCCAGGAGAGGATCTGGGACATGGTATCTTCGCTTCTATGAAGTTCAATATTATTTATTGTCCAGAATATTGCTATCCTATTTGCATCAAAATTACAGTCAAGAACTCTTCTGCCCATTTTGATCTAGTCAATGCAATGGTCTCGTTGACAGTTTCTCTCGAATCATAGAGTATTTTATGTCTTTCCTTTCTCATCAGATCCAATCTCTCAATATGTTCCTCAAAATCATCATAGTAATTATATCTCAGATATTCAACAACACAATAATGGCTTCTCTCAACGTAGCCATCCCTGAACAATATAGCTCTTGATACATTCAACATGCAGGAATAAGCTTGAACCATTACCCAGGCCCAGTTCTCCTGTTCTATTGATCCTTTTGAAGCATATAGGTCTTCCTCAGCCATTTTCAATGTTCTTTGAAATACATCGCCATCTATTCTGCTCTTCTTTAATTGCCCTCGTTTAACGCACTCATCGTATGTCATCAAGATCTCCAACCAGAGGAACATTCTTTTTCATGAGCTCCAGATAGAAAGGAGCATTTTCGTCCCTCATGTGGATCACCTGGTCAGTTGTATATAAGTGAAGATTGAGGGCCTCTCCGAACTTGCTCCCCATCTCATTCTCCTTTCTGCTGATCTCTAAAGGATCGATATCATCCGATACGATAAGAACATCCCAGTCCGATTCTGGAACGTTTTTTCCCTCTGCTCTGCTTCCATAGAGTAATAGTGCTGTGACCTTACCCTGAAAGTATTCCACAAGTGATCCGACTAGTTTCGAATCAATGTTCTTTATCCTCTTTAGGGCAGGTACAAGTTCCGAATCCTTCAATTTGAAGTATCTTCTGTATCCATCGTTTTTCTCCTCCAGAAGGTCCGCTTCAAACAATTTTTCAAGGGATCTTCTAACAGTCATCTTGTTGGCATCGAGGATCTTCGATGCATCGCTAATGGAGATCCATTCATCTTCATTCTCCAAGAAGAGATAGAGCATCATGAGGTCTCTTCCGAAAGCGGAGATCATTCTTGTATCGTTCACGATACAAACATATATCGTTTCTTATACAAGTATGTATCGTTTTTAATACAACTTTTTTTTCCTATGATGTTAAGCTATTATAGATTTGGATCGATATGGACAGCGGGATATGGGAGATCACAAATGAAGAACAAGAAACTGGTGGCAGCAATTGTCATCGTATTCTTGATACTGCTAAGCATACTCACCGCATGGATCATTGTATACAATCTTAACAGGATTAGATATGAATGGTATGTGCAGGACCTAGGGAGATATGTCACCCTCCCAAATGGTAAGCACCGTTTCAAGTTTTAAGGCTTTCACCAATTTCACATACCTGTTGTCATCGTTTCTGCCAGAATATCGCTCTTCAGGAGCAGATCCCGTCGAGGAATGTTGTTTCCCATTGTTATACCAGATATTGAAAACCTTGATCCAGTAATTGATATTGCGTCTATTTCGAGATCTGCCTAAACGATGTCTAAGGAATCGTTTCAACGCCTTCTGGTATGCACTCAATTTACCCATCGTCTGGGGATGGTGAACACTGGTCCAGATGTGTTTCTCATTCAGATGTTCTTCACAATATTTCCTCATCCTTGAATTATTTCGACTGAACTGGCTACCGTTGTCAGTCAGAAGATTGTCATATCTTTCATTGACAAGATTCTTCATTCCATCAACAACGGTGACATCTCTCTGCTCTGGCAATGCTATCGCCCATCCCTTCCTGGAATGATCATCTTCCATGGTACGAAAATTCATTTAGAATTTTCAATCATGCGTGACGGGCCACCGGCCCATGTAGGTTTGGTTTGGGATTTGTTTGCGCTAACCCCTAACGCAAAAGGGTGACACATATCTTTGGTTTGCACAGAAGTGGGCAAGTTGTCCATGACTAATTATTTAAATGGGGTATCCACTTAACGCCACCCAGACAAATCACACTATCTTCGTCTATTTAAGTTCAGATAGGTGTTTTTAGTGGTCTTAGATGTATACCCCATTATTATTTAAATCGAATAGGCAATGATGATAAAATAGGAGAGAACGAGGAGAAAAGCACAATGAGAACGGTTCCACAACTGGATGGAAGAGGAATTCCGGCAATCGCCGTAACCGGCAATCCAATTCCTATTCTGAACAGTAATTTTCATATATCAATTGTTGAAAATTTAATATCAAAGTGAATAGATCTGAGTTATTCCAGCATTTAATTTTTTTCATTCTCTGTTCTAACCATACGAAAACCCATCCCATATTGATATGTTGAATCGGGATACCATCCATCTCGGACAGCAGAATTACATAAATTTTTTTCATTTTGAAATGACCCCCCTCGTAAAACTTTGGCAACTGTATTATTGGGTCCAGGAGGATCGTTTTCTGGGCTTCTTTGATAATACTTTTCTCCATAGAAATCATTGCACCATTCTATAGCGTTCCCATACATATCATGGAACCCCCAAGGATTTGGTTTTTTTTGCCCAACGGGATGTGGTTCCTTACCACTATTATCCCAATACCATGCATGCTCATCCAAAAATACAGATCCATTTCCCCAATAGAATTTTGTATCGGAACCAGCTCTGCAGCAGTATTCCCATTCTGCTTCAGTTGGAAATCTGTATGTATGTCCTGGATCCAGTTTGGTTAATTTGTCCATATAGACTTTACACCTTTGCCAGCTCACCATCACGATAGGTAGATTATCACCTTCAAAATCTAATATGCTGTTCGTTTCACCCATAACAGCTTCCCATTGGTCCCTAGTCACTTCGCATTTCATCATTTGAAATCCTTTCGTGATATTGACCCTGTGTAGAGGGTGTTCATCATCATCACCTACTCCTTTTGGACTACCCATGAAGAAACTTCCATTTGAGACGGAAATGAATTTTAATCTTAAATCCTCTATTCCATGATGTTTATTATCATCTGGAAATAAATCTAGCTCCAATCCAGTGGTTGAATTGGATTGATTTTCACCAGGATTCCATTTATCAGGATATCCATCCTTATCTCTATCCTTTGACGCTGCAGGGTCCTCAGGAAACGAATCTGCAATATTATCTCCAAATCCATCATTATCTTCGTCCTTCCACTCGTTGGTATTCTCTGGAAATGCATCGATTTCCAACCCATATATTGAATCGTTAGCGGTCATTCCCTCGTTCCATTCATCAGGAGAGGAATCACCATCAGAATCTAAAGAAGCTGCGGGATCTAGGGGAAAAGCATCCAATCTCTCTATACCAGTAGTAGAATCGTTCAAAGTCATTCCATCATTCAAAAAATCTGGATATCCATCAAGGTCGCTGTCTTTGGAAGCTGCTGGATCGTTAGGAAAAGAATCTGCCAAATTATCGCCATATCCATCATTATCATTGTCCTTCCACTCATTCTTATCATTTTTAAAATCATCATTTCTATCGATAACCCCATCTCCATCGGAGTCCCAATTGAAGATTACGAAAATACCACCAAAAACCCCTCCTATCAATAAAAATGCTACAATAACTATTCCAGTAATCATCCATTTCAGACGTTTTTTTTCTGATCTTCCCATGATTCCACATCTTTCTAAAATTGTTTCTAATATTAAATTGATTCCCATTTCAAACCAAAATTCCAGAAGTTGCAGAAGTGGGCAAAATGTCTATGACTAATTATATAAATCGAATAGGCAATGATGATACAATAGGAGAGAACGAGGAGAAAAGCACAATGAGAACGGTTCCACAACTGGATGGAAGAGGAATTCCGGCAATCGCAGAAGACGGCAACAGCAGGAGCAAGGAAATATATATGATAAAACGAATTTCGAACGAGGGAGAAAAATCGGAGAATTACCATGAGATTAGATTCGAAACAAAGCAGAAAAGAAAAAAATGATATGACAAGAAAACTTTTCTATAACCATCGAATAAGTGAATAATAATTGGTGAATAAGTGATAAGCTATCAATTAATATTGTTAATATTTTTTACAATAGTCATACTTTTATTAGTATGGGGTGCATTAAATACTGATAAAAAAATTAACAGGTTATATAAAGAGAAGAAATTATCACACAAAGATAATAACAATAAAGAACTTTTAAAAACAAGATTGCACATGTATTTTTCTCTAATTATAATTCAGGGATTTTCTATGATATTATTTTTAACATTATTATCATCTACTTCAATCTTTTATAAAGTATTTTTTATTATTTCTTCAATAATTGGGATTTTATTTGGCTTGATAATACTATTGGTGGCATTAGGTGTCATTCAAAATGAGAGACATTCATAATCTCGCAGTAACCGGAAACAGCGATATTTGGAAGATAATCATATAATCCATATTACCATTACACATCGAGTAGAATGAAGATCAAGAATGTAAAACATAGAAAAATAATGTTTCATCTTCCAAAAAAATGGTTATTAACAGTTTTCATCATACTTCTCATTTTCACTATTATAAGAATTGATCTTCATGTTAGATTCTTACTAGTATGTTTCTTAATACTATTACTTACTATCACATTTTTTACCTTAAGCAGAATGATACCAAGAAGCATTGAGATCTTAAAGGAAATATTGTGGTTCATTATATAATCTTGAAGAAGGAATATAAAAAGAAAAAAATTAAAAAAATTGAATATTTTCAAGATCTTGAAATGATAAAAATAGGGCATGATGGAAAGGAGAAGAAATTGAATCAATTCATATCAGAGATTCCAAATGATGAATTTAATAGTATGTTGAATGAATACCTAAAATCATAATCTTCTCAATGAAAGTTCTTCTCCGAATCCCCCCGAATACGGAAATCCTTATAAGGTGACAAGGATCTATTCTTTGTTACACAAAATGTTGATCCGTGGGATAGGATACCCAATTTCTAAGGATTTCGTTTCCTTTTTGTGCAATATGTACGCACAAGTAGGAAACGAAATGAGTTTTTCAAACATTTTTAGCATCAAAAAAACGATCGAAATAATCTCAGATAATGCCATAATAATCCATATTTAACAACTTCGGAATTCGGCCCCAAATTTCCTACTTGAACCACAAGTCGGAAATGATTCAAAAACGTAAACTATGTAAACATAGTAAACAAGTACTCTATTATGTCAATTATCTCAACGAGGATCCCCGATGAGCTTGAAGAAGACCTTAAGAGGTTCATCGAAGAGGAGAACATCGAAAAGAGCGGAGCTGTGAGAAAGCTTCTGATCTCCGGTCTCGAGGAGTGGAAGCGGAAGAAAGCTCTCGAGCTGTTATCAGAGGGACGCATCTCTTTTTCCAAAGCAGCAGAACTTGCTGACATGGATATCTGGGAGTTCTCAGAACTTGTAAGGAAAACAGGTACAGTATGGGTCTCACATGAATGGTTCGAGGAGGACATGGAATAATGTCCATTCTGGTATTCGATGCAACTACTTTGATCCATCTGGGTAAGCTCGATCTCCTGAAACTTTTCAAGGATCTTGACCATGAACTGCTATTACCCATGAGAATTTACGAAGAAATTGTTCTTAAGGGAAAACAGAAGGGTCTGCTGGATGCGATCAAAGTTGAGAAAGCGATCTCCGATGGAATCATCAAGGTTTTGGATGTCAAGGAAGGTGAGATCCATGAAAGACTATCATCGAACAATTCATTATCCAAAGGGGATCTCGATGTGATTGAACTTGCCTGTTCAAGGGATGGGATCACGATAATAGATGAGAGTTACGGAAGAGCTGTTTGCAGTATCGAGAAAGTTAGGAATAAGGGATCAATATGGGTCCTTAACCAGTTGATAATAAGCAGGTCAATAACAAAAGAAGAAGCAATATTCTATCTTGATAAGATGATAGAGAACGGCTGGTATTGCTCCACGGTTCTTTATTCCAAAGCCATCAAACACTTTGAAGGGAGATCTTGAATGTGAACAAATAAATATTTGATGTCACATATTTATGTGGAGAAGTATATGCCAAACATTACGTTAAACCTGCCTGACGATATCTATCATATCATGAAGCAGCATGGTGAGATAAAATGGAGCGAGATCGCAAGGAGAGCGATCTCTGATTATGCCAAGAAGCTGACATTATTGGATGCGCTCACGAAGGAAAGTGAACTTACAGAAGAAGATATAATGGATCTGGATGAAAAGATCAAGGAAGATATATACAATCACTATAAAAGGAAAAAATCATCATGAAACTGGTCATCGATTCCAATAGGGTTATGGCTGGTCTTATAAAGAATTCCTCTACAAGAATGATAATACTTAATGAGGAAATTGATTTCGTAGCTCCAGAATATCTACTTGTTGAAATTGAAAAATATAAGGAATATCCCATGAAAAAATCGCATCAATCAGAAAGAGAATTCCAAGTAACGATCTCATCTCTTATAGATAGGATCGAGTTCATACCTGAAGATGATCTTGTAGAACATATGGACAAAGCTGAGGAGATTATGAAGGAGATCGATCTGAAAGATTCACCTTTCATTGCAGTTGCATTACATTCAGGGGCAGAAGGTATCTGGAGCGAGGATAAAGACTTTGATAGACAATCCTATGTTAGGAAATTTACAACAAAAGATATGTTCGACATCCTTTTATCATAATGAATATCCAGGGGGAGATCGTAAATGAGAAGGTTCAGGTGCAACTGGGGTCGCATTGAGATTTCGCCAGGTCACCATATTCTATCTTCCCTCCATCTGGGAGGAGGCGCTTTTACTGCAAAAGAGCATGGACCTCTATTTCCATGAAGCAGGAATCGCAGAACCTGCAGAAGAGGACAGGAGGCTTGTAATAGGTATTTAAGAAGAAAAGGGCCTATTTCAGCAGCCATTTCCAGAGTGGAACGAATCTGATACCATCCTTTTCCATTTCCAGATCCGATGTGATCACCGTTAGATCATCGCATTTCATCTCCCTGCCGGCTATTTTCAATGATCCGGTTTCCCTGTCCCTCAGATCATATTCACTTGAAGCATATGTGACCTGGATGAGCTCGATGATCTTACCCTTTGATCTCAATACGAAATCCACTTCACGTTGCTGATGGTTCTTCCAGTAGAATATCTCAAGGTTCTCCTCCAGGGATCTCCTTCTCATCAATTCCACTGCTACTATGTTCTCCATCAAAAGTCCCGCGTTCTCCGAGACGTTGAATGTGAAGGCTGAAATGATCCCATGATCTATGCAGTAGACCTTTCTTGGCGCCATTGATTGTTCTTTCAGTTTGCTTGAATACCTCATTATCTCGAAAACAAGATAGGAGTTCTCCAGATAATGAACATAGTTCTTTACCGTGTTCACACTTTTGATCTTGGAGATGTTCTTGATCTTATTGTATGTGATCTCCCTGGAATAGTTGGACATGAGGTATCTGGCGATCTCATGAAGCTCTTTGACATATTTGATCTCGTATCGATTTATTATATCCCTCTCGATGATGTCGTTCACAAGTGTTGTAAGATACGATCCCCCGAACCTGTATGAATCGGGTATGCCTCCCTTCTTCATATATTCATCAAGATACAATTTCGTTCTTGAGATAGAAGATGTAAGATACGGGTCCGGTTCGAAATCGATGAAATCCAAGTATTCCTGGAAGGAAAATGGAAAGAGCTTGAACTTCACGTATCTCCCGGTCAAATGGGTTCCAAGCTCTTTGCTCAGGAGTTTGGCATTGCTTCCAGTGATCACTACTTTGTAGGTTCTCTGGAGCCTATTGGCAAAAAACTCCCATCCATCTATGTTCTGTATCTCATCAAGAACGATATGGTCGATATCGCTGCCATATACCATGAAAAGCCCTTCGAGAACCTTGTTGAGTTCCTCGGCGGTCATGGTCTTGAACCTTTCATCGTCAAAGTTCACATACCCGTATTTTCGTCCCTGAACGAGAAGAAGTGAATATATTGATTTGCCGCACCTTCTGATCCCTGTGGTTATGAAGATGAATGGATCGGATATATACCTTGAATTCTTATCAAGACCGCCTCGTTCAATTATCCTCTCATTTTGGAACTTCCTCTTTACCTCTTCCTTTTGATCGGTAAGTATCCTTCTCACGATCTCGATGTCCATAACATTACAAGTGAAAAGATTGATATAAATCTTTTCAGTGGCACTGCAAAGATTAAGCAAATCTTTTCAGCCAGGCCGCAAAGTTTTAAGATAACTTTAAATAGTATTGGAGAAAAAGCGAATCTTCCACTACATCATGCCAAATTTCGGATCACTCAACCCTGACACGACAATCCACTGCGATCGCTCCCTTCTCCGATATAAAAAGAGGATTGATCTCGATATCCGTGATCTCGTCGAACTGTATCAACAGGTCCCCGAGAGCTCTCAGAGCATGTGCGATCTTCTCCTTGTCAGCTTCCTTCTTCCCCCTGAAAGCACCTATGATCGCCTTCCCCCGGATCTCATCCATCATCTCCATGGCATCGAGCTCCCCTATGGGAGCCACCCGGAAGGAGACATCGTTCATTGCCTCCACCATCACCCCACCGACACCGAACATCACGGCGGGGCCGAAAACCCCGTCCCTGATGGCGGAAGAGATAACTTCCCTTCCGCTCACCTGCTCCATCACCACAACGCTCTCCGATATGGGCTCAAGCTTTTCGTAGGCCTCCACCAGCTCCTGGATATTGTCAATATCGGTCAGCACTCCTCCTCTGTCCGTTTTGTGTATCAGATCCGGTGCCGACCCTTTCATGACCAGGGGGAACCCGATCTCCCTGGAAGCCTTCACGGCCTGGTCTATGCTGTTGACCACCGAGTAGTTGCAGAGCTCTATCGGACCCGCTTTCAGGAACTCCAGCGAAGTCTCCAGGTCCATGAACTGATGCCCCGCGTCCCTTGTCTTGTCAATGAGCTTCCTTACCTTCTTCTCATCCCATTTTATGGGAGGTGGCAGGTTGCGGTCCCTGGAGTTCTTGTATTTCTTGAACCGATACAGCACTTCCAGCGAGGAAACGGCCTCCTCGGGGAAATAGAAGGCAGGCAGTCCAGCTTCGTTGAACTCCCTGATCTGGACATCCGCATCCCTTCCGCCTATGTAGCAGAGCACAAGGGGTTTCTCTGGCTCCTTCATGGCGGATATCAGGTCCTTGGTGAACTTTTCGACATCGATACCTGCGGTGGCACCGTAGATCCCTATGACGGAACCTATCTTCGGCTCTTCCATGGCCTTCTCCAGGCATTTGATATAACCCTCGGGAGAGGTCTGCGCGGTGATATCCACCGGATTGTTCAGCGAAGCGAAAGAGGGCAGGATCGGGCCCAGGTTCATGGTGATCCATTCCATGTCGTAAAAGAGTGGAAGGCCTGAGAGCCCCAGCTCGTCGATGGCCAGTATGCCGAAACCCCCGCCGTTGGTTATTACTATGACATCTTCTGACTCCGGCAAGGGAAGATCGTTCAACGCCCTGGTCCAATCGATGGCCTCCCTCAACGAAGGTGCCCTGATTGCCCCGGCCTGTTTGAAAGCGGCATCGAAAAGGCTGTCGGCCCCGGCAAGCGAAGCCGTATGTGATGCTACAGCCTTGGCGCCTGCCTTGGACCTCCCCGATTTCAATATGATGACCGGTTTCGTCCGCGAAACATCCTTTACCTTTTTGATGAACTCCCTTCCGTCCCTGAGACCCTCGATGTACATCAATATTATTTTCGTGTTCTCGTCCTGACAGAGAAAATCAAGTATCTCCTCATCGGAGAGGTCCGCCTTGTTGCCGACGGAGGTAAGTGCGGAGACCCCGATCCCTTCCTGGAAGACCCTGTCCATGAGGGCGATCCCCAGCGATCCGGATTGTGTTATTATCGCCACGTTTCCCGGGAGCACCTTCTCGGTACCGAATTGGGCATTCAGTTTCGCGGGGGTGTAGATCATTCCGAACACATTGGGCCCCAGTATTCTGATGCCATACTGCCTGGCGACCTCCACCAGCTCTTCTTCCATCTCCACATTCCCTATCTCCTTGAACCCAGAGGTTATTATGACCACGAACGGGACCCCTTTCCTACCGCACTCTACCAGCGCGTCCTTGACGAACCTCGCCGGTATGCAGATGAGTGCAAGGTCGATCTCAACGGGAACATCCTCCAGCTTTCTGTAACCTTTTTTTCCGCAGACGTCCTCCCCGTTCAGATTGATGGGGAACATACCTCCCGCGAAACCCCCGTGATAAAGGTTGTTGAATGTCTTGAAGCCGATCTTCTCCTTGCTGTTGGAAGCTCCCACGACCGCCACGTTCCTCGGATCGAAGAACCGTGTGAGGTCCGTCTTCCTACAACCTTTCCCGGCCATGGTGGTGAATGGGCAGCAGATATATAAGGGAGCCTTTTTTTAGAAAAGGTTATATCGAAACATGTTGCTACATGCCGCGGTGCGTTGATAGCTTGAGGATAGATCCCTTACTTGTTGTCTGCCTGTTGATGACCATAACGCTCTATCAGTCTACGATGGATACGGACGCTGAACCAACGGTCAGATACGTGACGAACATCTTTCCCGAAGATCATGGTTGGACCAATCGGATTTCCCCGGAGATAAGGTTCAATCTCTCTTCCATCCGGCCCGCCGGGGTGGATATCTTGCTCTTTTCGGACAATTACACATTGATACAAAGGTCCACCCTGGACATATCCAATTCCTCCTTCAGATATGATATGGGCATGGAGCTTGATGAGAGAAGCTACATCTGGATGATTAACATAACCGACATCGATATGAACATCATACAGGCTGGCCCCTTCCATTTCTCCGTAGACCGCTCCCCTCCTTCTGTCCCTATGGTAAAGGATGCCGCAGTGGTCGGCCCCTCGTCAATGGTCATCGACCTTTCGGCGGACGATGACAGGTCGGGGTTGCAGTCATATGAGGTGGACCTCTTTCGTCGAGATATGGGGCAGTGGAAGCTGGAAAGATCCGTGAACTTGACAGTGGTTCCTGGCGGCTCCTATACCATCGATATGGAAGAGAACATCACTTCACCACTTTATTTCAGGTGCACCTCGACCGACAGGGCCGGGAACAAGGCCGGTCCGTCCCCGATGGAGAGATGTGATCCAGACCTGGAACATGGTGCGGAGATCGTCTCCGGCGATTTCACCGGACCCAATCGGACTGCGGACCTGTTGCTCTCCGATCCCCTGGGCATATGTATGGAAAGTGTATATTTCAGATGCGATGTGGGAGAAGGAAATGGCACCTGGAAGAGGATCTCGAACCACACGGTAGTATCCGGATCGGACCGGGCCCCCCTCTCCATTATCGTTCACCTTCAGCCGAGCGACGGCCCCATGCAGAGGAACTACACGCTCAAATGGATGGACCTGGCACCGCTCCCATTTCAAAAATACTCCCGTCCCGTCCAGACCATCTATATCGGCACCTCGCCTGAGATCTCCATAGAGGCTCCCGAGTTCGTGCAGGTGGAAAGTGTCAGGTTGACCCTGTTCATATTCGGACATTCCGGCACCGATGATATTTTTCGGGTGAGGATAAAGAGAAACAGGAGTGAATGGTATAACCTCTCTGCGACATCGCATGCCATAACCCCTCTCCAGAATGGTTGGAGATTGGACATCGAGGAGAACATCACCTTCGGAACGGTGGTCCTCTTCCATTTCATGGTCATGGACAAGGCCGATAACACGGCGTACACCAACTGGAGCGTCAGAGCAACAAGACCTCCGATGGTCTCCATCTCGGGACCCGGCGAAGAGAGGATCTACCACGGCACCCTGACCAAGTTCATTGCTAGGTCCTCCGACCCGGAGAACGACACTCTGGACCATCAGTGGACCCTGGATGATGAGCCTGTCTGGCAAGGAAGATCGTACTCGGTGGTGCTGGAGCCCGGTTTCCATAATATTACGGTGAACGTGACCGACGGCGCATATTTCGATACGGACACCTTCACACTTTATGTGGACGAGCCCACGGATAAGTATGGAGATGGTGGAGAAGAGGGGGCATTCGTGCTGATCCTACTGTTGGTGCTTTCTGCTTTCGCTCTTGCACTGATCGTTACCGTTCTTTACCTCCTCGTAAAGAGAAGGGCCTCCCGGAGAGGATCGGTAAGAAGGATCGAGAAGGTCAAGGCCAAGGAGAAGAAAGAAAGAACGGTTTCCCATATGGCACCGGATGTATGTGAGATATGTCTTGAGCCTCTGGAAGAAGATGAAAGGAAGGTGGAATGCACTTGTGGGCTCGTCTTCCACTCCGGATGTGCATCAAGGTCCGGAACCTGTCCGTCATGCGGAAGGGAGCTCCTGATATAGCGGTCTCGGGGAGAAAGGTTAATGATGCTGATAGACCCTCGGAGGACCGGAGAGCCAAGATGGAAATGAAAGGGCCATTGTATATATCCATCCTTTTCCTCATATTGCTGATCCCATCGATATCAACGGGACAGGAGGACGTATCGGTACCCGAACCTTCGATTCCCTCCACTGTAATGGTAGGTGAGGGCCTGAGTATTGTTCTGTCCTGGTCGGGATCCATCCTTCTGGAAGCTCAATATCCTAAGACCAATGTGAGCTGGATCATCGAACCCTCCGGGGATCCCTCAGGAGATATCGAGTTCGACCTGCCTGCACCATATGCGGCAGGTGAGGTCCTTATCCGCTTTCACCACTCTCTATCGGATGATATCTACGAGTCAAACCTGACCATGACAGCCCAGTACCATGTGGAGGTCGTGGGATGGAGAGACCTCGATGAAAATGGTCTGGAGGACAGCTGGGAGGCCGAATATGGAGTTGGCTCCCCGGATGGGGATGAGGACGGTGACGGTCTTTCCAATCTTGAGGAGATGATATCACTCTCCCACCCCGGTAAAAAGGACACCGATGGAGATGAGATGGAGGACGGTTGGGAATACAACCACGGGACCCTTCCCTTCAGGTACGATGCATATGCTGATCCTGACCTGGACGGTTGGACCAATATCAAGGAAAAGGTATTTGGAACCGATCCCAGAGACCACACGGACCATCCCAAGGAAGCACCCTACACTCCCTGGTACTGGATCGTCTTGATATTTGCGGTAATGCTTCTGATACTGGGTTATTTCGTAAAGCAACTCTTCAACAAGAGGAGGTTCGAGGACGATATGGAGGACTTTGACAGGAGGAACCTGCCCCGGAAAATGTAAAATGTGTCAAAGAGGTCAGATAAAATATAATATGAACGATATTATACCGACCAGGTAAAGAGGTTGGAAAATGCGTCAAGCCGATCCGGAATTCGTTCAGATACTAAACATCATACGTAGGGGGCAGAGGCTGGTCCTCCAGGCAAAGAAGCAGGGTGCGGACGTTTCAATGGCAGAGGAGCTCCTCAACGAGGCAAAGTATGCCCTCAAACTAAACAAGAGGGAGCAGGCAATAGAATATTCCAAGAAGTCCATAGTGGAGGTCGTCAAGATAAAGAGAGAGATGACCAAACAGACCGTCAACACCAAGGAGGACCTGGAGGGACTTACCAAGGCGGAGCTGAGGAACCTCTGCAAACAGTACGAGCTGGATTCCGTAGGTGTGAAGGATGAGCTGGTGGAGAGGATATGGAAGCACATTGAGGAAAGACCGGAGGAACCCCGGAAAGTTGCCCCCCCCAAAATTGAAAAGGAAGAAACAAAGAAGGAAGAGGAACCTATCGAGAAGGAGGAGAAGCCACCCGAAAAGAAAGATGGATGGGACCCCGAAGAAGAGGTCAGGAAGATCACGCCCGGTCTCTCCTATCTGATCGAGGAGAAGAGGCCCGACAGGTTCTTTACTTTCTACGGAGAGATGAAGAAAAGCGGCAAACCAGGCCTCATCATCTCCAGGACAAACCCCAAGATACTGAGTAGGAAATATGAGATATCGGAAGAAGAAACCGTCTGGCTCACGGGAAAGGAGATACACGGCGAGATCCGTTCCGTGCTCCCCATACTCGAGTTCATCATGTCACTGATAGAGGATTACATGGACAAGAACGACAACGGTCTGATACTGCTGGATGGTCTGGAATACCTGCTCACCAACAACAAGTTCAATTCCGTGATACGGTTCCTGAGACAGCTTGTGGACAATGTGTCACAGACCGAATGCGTACTTCTGGTATCACTATCACCGGAAGCTTTGGACCCCACCCAGGTCACGCTTCTGGAAAAGGACCTCGTTCCCCTGAACTACACGGAACCGTAGTTACCCGCCTGGTTCAGGGATCCGTCCATCGGTGAACCATGTCCTCTGGCGTTTTCAACTTCCAGGCTTTTTTACTTCTTTTAAATCGTGACAGCATTTTCATCGACCCCGCAGTAAGGAACCTTCGGGGCCGAACGATCACTTCATCCTCCCTCGATATATGAAAAGACCGAAGATCAATGCACCGATGACGAACAGTATCAGTAAAGCGTTGGTCATCCATGGCGGCAGTTCGAGACCACCATCATCCTGCTCCTCTGTGAATTCGATGTTGACCTGGTTCTTTACGATAGTAGTGACATGCCCTGGCGTTTTCGGTTCGGTGTTCAGCGGTCTGTCCCTTGCCCTTGCCGAGATAACGTGCACCCCCGGTTCCATGTCGGATATGTCGAGCTGGTAAAGCCACACGATCCGGCCCTGACCTGTCACACCGGGAAGGGTCTTCCACTCTCCTCTGTCAACCCGTATCTCTACCCTGTCTATCATCTCCCTGTCGTATGCAAAACCCGTTAGCGTGATCAAGGTGTCGTATTCATCGACGGTGTAGGTCGTATTGAACTCGGGGGTGGTGAAAGAGATGGTCGGGAGGGAGTCGTCTATCGGGTCTATGCCATAGTATGCATGGAGGAATTCATCCCAAAGGTGCTCCTTGGCAAATCCCGTCTCCTCGTAGCTGGGCAGGTAATTGGACGGAAGCTGGGTAAGGGTCAGATCGTCCGTGTCCCTGTTGGGAAAATACATGGAAAGTCCGTTGGCATCGGGGTGCCATCTATCGGCCTTTGAGTAGAACATGAAGCTCTGGCTCGGATTGTCGGGGTCGAAAATGGCGTTCCTCAGGTTCCGACAATGCTCAAGGATCAGTTCGTTCTTGGGAAAAGCATCCAGGATATAATCCTCTAGCTTCTTGGTAAAATCGATGACGTCGTAAAGCGGATAACCCGTGAGATCATAGGTGAAAACGTTGGCCATGTCATAGGAGTTGGCATTCTTGCGAGCGAGATATGTCTGAGTGAGGTAATCTAACGATCCCGCCGGGCCCCTGGAAGCTAGCTCTTCGGAGAACTGGTCGAGGAGCATTATCAGGTTGCCGAATTTGTACATATCGAAGGCTGCCTGGGTCACCATGGGATAGTCATCCGGGTCCTCCGCCCCGTCCTCGTAGGAGTGGATGTATTCGTCCACTATTATCCTGGATAATTCCCTCTCATCCATGCCAGGATCGTCAACGAGAGGTTGGAGTATAAGGTCATAGGGCCATCCATCTCCGGGCTCGTTGTAGCCGGAAGAGACACCTACCTTCACGAAATCCTTGAGCTCGTACTGCACAGCGACCTGGGCCATCAGGCAGGCGTCGAAGCCCCATAGATCGATCCTTTTGTTGCCCACCACCTGGTATATCTGCTCGGCCGCATAGTTGAGCTCGGTCATATTTATGGCATCATATTCTCCTTCGGGCAAACCGGGTACGGTATCGTCGAAGCATATCCCTCTGAAAGCTCCTCCATGGTCCCATAGTACCAGGACATATTTCTTTGCCGGGTAATTGTCTACGGACCACTTCACGAAATCTATGAGGACCTCCGGATCGCCCATGTTGGTCTCCCCCAGGTTCTCCAGCTCGGGCGAGTTGATCATGGTATCGTCATTGTCCTCTTCCATCCTGAACCTTCGTGTATCTGTCCAGTCTCCGTTGCTTGTGTCGTAACCCTCTATTCGGTCCATCTGGACCACGATGTTCACATCATCGGTGGAGCCCACCTTCTCCATCTCGTTCATATCATCGATACCCGCACTTTCCAGGTTGTTGTCCGCATCCAGGTATACCATGAACGTCCACTGGGACATTTCCGTTGTATCCTGGCCTTCGCCTTCTTCCGACAGAATGATAATACCTGTACCTACAAGAAGAACCAGAATGAATGCGGGAGCTAATTTGGAACTCAAGGGATCTGCCTCCTTTTCTCGGTATAATTAAACCCGGGTCCGGATTTAACCTTTATGGTAGAAAGTTGCGTCCGGGTACTGGCATGTACCCTAATATTGATATAATAGAGTAAGTCTGACCTTCACCTGAGACGGAGGTAATTCGATGGAGGAACCCATCTGTCACATAGAGATAAGCAAAGAGGAAGACGAAATAGTAGCAAAGCTCCAGAGCGACCTGGGAGGAATAAGGGAATTCAGGTCATTCACCTTCGAGCAGACACTGAAGATGGTTGTGAACGAGCTCCAGGAGGAACTGGAGTTCTCCACACAGCCTCCAATGGAATGATCTGACGCCACATTGGAAAATGGTAACTGGTCAGTCATCTGAAGCTTGAGATCATTTTTTTCCTATAGTACTTTCGGC
>JAWOCK010000070.1:0-87015 GCA_046483845.1 Thermoplasmatota archaeon
CAATTACGTCGGGGTATAAAGTGCCCTGGGCTAAAAATTTGTAGGCCTGCTGATCTACTACTTCCCTGTCGAACAGATCAATAAAGGAGCCTCTTTCCCGAATATATGGACAAGCTTTAAACCTGTTTCTCCCGGAGCATCTCCAGGTAGGACCTTCTCTCGAAGTTCCGGAGCCCGAGCCCCTTAAGCAGGCCCATCAGTTCCTCTTCGGAACCCTGGATATCATCTGACATGATCTCCGCTTCAAGGAAATATCCCAGTCCCTCCACCATGTCCAGACATATTTTTATCCGGCCCAGGTCCAGGAAAGACCTATGCTTTTCCACCTCTCTCACCTCCTTGAACCCGAGCTCCAGCAGGACCCGCTTCACACCCTCTGGATCATCGATCTCCACTTCGACCTCCCGTCTGGCCTTGGACCTGGAGGAGAGCTTGGGTCCTTTGTATGTCATGAATGCACTGCATTCGCCGTTATCCGTTCTCCTCTGAGACCTTATCCTGAGCGCCTCATCGGTGGCGGAGAGATCACGACATGGGTGGGACAGGTAGAGATCTTTGTGTACGAGATGTCCTTTCGGCAAGGCACCAAGCTCAACCAAACGGCTTTGGATCTCCTCCATCTCGCTGACGGAGCCGTCATATGGCCCACCTCTGCGGATGACCGCCTTTATCTCCACCTCGTAAGGTCCCATGTCCCCGGAGCAGGTAACGGAGGTTTTAATGTTTTTTCTAGTCTCCAAGAAACGTTATATCGAATATTTGCATTAGATGGTCACATGCCAAGAGCAAAGAAGAGTACGGAAGAGAGGCTTTCCATAAAGAAAAGCCCCGTCTGGGACAATGTCACGAAACAGCAGAAAGAGGAGATAGACTCGCTCTGCGCAGGCTACATGGATTTCATCTCCGGAGCAAAGACCGAAAGAATGGTAACAAAGGACCTGGTATCGATGCTTGAGGATGCCGGCTTCAAACCTCTGGAGGATGTAAAGAGATGGAGGGCCGGGACCAAGGTCTATTCCCTTAACAGGGGAAAGAACGTTGCAGCCGCAGTATTGGGGAAAGATACTCTGGAGAAAGGTGTCAATCTGGTGGCATCCCATAATGATTCCCCCCGGCTGGATCTTAAACAGAATCCTCTCTACGAGGACGCCCAGACAAAACTGGCCCTTTTCAAGACCCACTACTATGGTGGAATTAAGAAATACCATTGGGTGAACATCCCCCTTGCGATACATGGGACCGTCATTCTGGGTAACGGCGGTTCAAGAGAGATACATATCGGAGAGGATCGATCTGATCCCGTGTTCACCATCTGCGATCTGCTTCCCCACCTCTACCGAAAGAAGCAGGCCGAAAGAAAGCTTCCCGAAGGTATTAAGGGAGAAGAGCTCAACGTCCTTCTGGCATCCCAGCCCCTCGATGAGGAAAAGAGCAAGAAGAAGGTCAAAACATGGGTGCTGGACCATCTGAACAGGGAGTACGGGATGGTGGAGGAGGATTTCGTCTCCGCGGAACTGGAGATCGTTCCTGCGGGTCCGGCAAGGGAGATAGGCTTCGACAGGTCCATGATCGGAGGCTACGGGCAGGATGACAGGATATGCGCATACACTTCCGTAAAAGCCCTGACAGACATCAAGACACCGAAGAGGACGGCGGTCTGCCTTGTGGTGGACAAGGAGGAGATCGGGTCCGATGGCCCCACATCCATAAGGTCCAACTTCCTGGAGGATTTCCTCTCTTCTCTTCTGGAACTGAAGGATCCCGACTACCCCGATAGACTGCTCCGTAAAGCCCTGAGCCGGACGAACGCCATATCATCCGATGTGAACGGAGCGGTCAATCCAACATTCAAGGATGTCCATGAACTACAGAACGCCGCCAAACTGGGATGGGGGATCTGCCTCACCAAATATACCGGGTCAGGGGGTAAATATTCCTCCAACGATGCCTCTGCCGAGTTCATGGGCACCATAAGAAAGATCCTGAACGAAAAGAAGGTGCCATGGCAGACTGGAGAACTCGGAAAGGTTGATGAAGGTGGTGGCGGAACGGTGGCGAAGTTCCTGGCAGAGCTCAATATGGATGTCGTGGATGCGGGCCCTGCCTTGATATCGATGCACTCCCCCATGGAGATATCGTCCAAGGCCGATGTATGGTCGACCTACAGGGCATACACTGCATTCTTCTCAGCGGAGCTGTAGCTGACCAGATGGAAAAGAATAACCCGACGCACCTAGTGGGACCCATCATAGAGAGAGTGCCTGGACAGGGCATACACCGACGCATGCACCGCAGTCAACGCAGGTGCCCTCGTCGACCTCGGCCTTCCCATCCACCATGGAAAGTGCCTGAACAGGACAGGTTCCAACACAAGCTCCGCACCCTATGCAAGTCTCCTTATCTATCTTGACAGCCATATTATTACCTCCTTCTTTACCCATATACGGATGAGCGGAAGTCGGATATTCCATATCAGGTCGTTCTATTTAACGATGTGGGTTTCCATCAATATACCACGTCCAGTGAGATCTTTCCGTCCCATAGTCACCCCGATATACGAAAGGCGGTCCGGAACGGAGCCCGGATTTGCGATGATTGAACCCCCGAGCCGGTCCAAGACCCTTCCGCTCATTGCGGGCGATTCATGTATATGACCGCTTAATACCGCTTCCGGTGCCTGCTCCAGCACATGTTCCCTGAGGTCAGTGAAACCAAGGTGTTCTCCATCATGCCCCATGTCGCAGAGGGTCCCGGCGGGCGGTGTATGAGAGATCAGCAATTTTCCACCGATATCTCCCAGAGCCTGGAGCTCATTCAGAACCCGGCGTTGAGAATCAATGGTGTTGGATGATCCGGATCTGAACAGATCACCGCCAAGGAGGACCATGTCAACATCTTCCTCGATAGCTTTTTTGACAAGGGAGGTCATCTTGGTCCTTGACCCGTGAAGGTCGGTTGCGAAGATAAAGCTCAAAACCATTGGGTGGAATGAAAGTGGAGGCAGTAATTAAGGTGGATGGTCCCGAGGGGTCCCGGGAGCTTGAAGAGGCCTGCAGGAACCTCCCCCAAAGAGAGGACCTATCAGCATTCTTCATAGAGGTGATATTCCCCAGACTGGAGATGGACCGATGGTTATCCGAACTGGTATCACTGGTCCCGATGGGTTCCGTGACCACCTTTGGTGCTCTGGCCTCGGCACTTGGAACGGTCCGGGCATCAAGGGCTGTCGGTGAGCTGATATCAATAGGTTCGGTAAATGGTCCTGTTCACAGGGTGGTATACTCGGACGGAAGCGTCCCCGAAAGGTCAGTGGAGGAGCTTTCGACCGAGGTCCCCACAGTATACAAGATCGAAAAGGACCGGATGGTGGGATTTGAACTGGAAAGTCCTCCGCTCTACTCTCTGATATCGATTCAGGAAGTTCTCTCGAACCGTGGGGATAAGGAATTTGAAAGGAGGATCAGCACCGTTGCTGGGATGGACATATCCTCAAAGGACAACGTCCATGCAGGGGCGATGATCGTAATGGACAGAGAAGGGAAAGAACTCAACGAGGTGGTCCATCTCGGGGATGTGCGGTTCCCTTACATCCCAGGTCTTCTTTTTTTCAGGGAAGCACTTATTCTGATACCTCTGCTTGACAAAGCCCGTTCATTAGGAATGGTAAACAGCGAGACCCTGTTGGTCCTTGACGGCAACGGCATCCTCCATCCCAGGAGGATGGGGGTCGCTGTCCAGTTCGGGATGGTCACCGACACCATGACATGTGGGATTGCCAAGAGGCTCATGATAGGGCAGAGAGGAGCCCCCAAGAAGGTGGATGATCTAAGGTCAACAGCTTCCGTAACAGAAGGCTGCGAGGAGATAGGAACGGCCCTTATCAAGGAAGGTACAAAACCAGTCTACCTGTCAAAGGGACACGGATGTTCAAGGAAAGAGATCACCGATGTGATCCTGGGCCTGTGGAGGTCCAGGATACCGGAACCAACCAGGAGGGCGCATATCCTGGCCAACGAGGCAAGGAAAACATCACCATCTGGCAAGTTTTAGGTCCCTTCGCTTCCTTTCCATATAGGAATATACCGATGAATGCTCAGACCCCTGGAGTATCATCGTCACCGCCTTTGAGGCGACCTTTACTCCATCCAGGTCCCCGATCATCGCCACGGTGTTCCCTTTGATCGATATCATGCAGTCGGTGAGCTCCTCGATCAGCCGCCTGGTCTTTCCCCCGGATCCGATCACTCTTGACCGGACCTGTTGGATCCTCTTCTTGGACTTTCCGGTAAAGTCCCTGATATCGAACTCTTCGTAATATATCTGATCATCCAGTAGTTTAAGTGCTTTCTCGGGTGAAAAACCTCTTGCTATGGCCCTTAGAACATCCCTCATCCTGTAAGATATGTATGCATCCTTGGCCTCTTCCTCATGAAGGGTCACCTCACCCGTCTCCGAGTCAACATCTATCCTTGCTCCGCATTTGCTAGAAAGCAGTTCCAATGTCTCTCCTTCATGTCCTATGATTACCCCTACCCTGTCCTGAGGTATCTTGAAACTGTAGACCATGTTCGTTCCCGACCGGCTAGAACAAGGGTCCATATAAAAAACTGTTCCAGCTCTCTACCAGATACAGAAGGCCATCATTATGACCTTCTAACATTATCACGCATATATCGTGGAGAACGGGTCCGATCGTATCTCCCAATCCCGTCTGACTTTTGCCTAATCAGCACGAATAGGTGCAAAATGGTTTTATAATCGGATCAACTATCCCCATCTGACTGAGATTGGATGACCGGCAGTCGCCATTATTCCCGGATTTGAATAATAAAAGGGAAATGGTATAATAATGATAGGTCAATCTAATATGTCCCATGCTCTGGCCCTGGTGATAGAAAGATGGATGAAAGAGAAGATCCAAAGCTTAGGAGATCTCTGGAAGAAGCCCTCTGGCAGGTAGAGGAAGCAAAAAAGCTGGATCTATCTATCGTTAAGGCCATGAACTTCATAAACCTATCAAAGGAGGCCCAGGGTTTCGGCAACAAGAGACTGGCCATGGGTCTTCTGACCAAGGCGAAGGACCAACTGTTCAAGGAACTTATAGAAAAAATAGTGTCTGAGACCAAAGAAAGCATGGATGTGGTCTCCAAGATGAGGATGGAGAGGAAGGTGAATGAAGCAAGGAACAGGTTTTCCAAGGGGGATCTTTCCGGTGCATACGAGCTACTTCTCAAGGCATCCCGTGATGATGACCATCCAAAAAAGCAGTTAGAAAAGAAAGAAGAGATGATACCCGAAAGGTATTCCGAAGCACTTGACAGTCTCCAGAGAGTCTGGTTGAAGATGAAGCAGGAGGAGAACAAGGGCAAGGACATGTCAAAGGCCCAAGAGCTAGTGAAGAATGCCAAGAAGATGCTTGTTCGGGGGGATCACGATACAGTTCTAGGACTATGCCAGGAAGTGATGTCCACAATCCAATCTCCAGATGACAGGATCAAGGAAGAGGTGGATGATACCATCGATGAGATATCCAGGACCTTGTCCGCGCTTTTCCCCGATGAACCAAGGTCACCCAAGGAAAGGTTCTTCAAGAAGCAGATCGAGGACCTCATCACCCTAGCCAGGCAGAACATCGGCCTGGGGCGTTCTGTGGAAGCGGTGAACAATTCAAGGAAGGCCAGTGACATATTGAAAACGCTGGAGCAGGAGAGCATCAAGGGAGATATTCCCAAGATGATAATCGAACTGAGGACCTCCATAGACGACCTTAAGAAGAAAGAGGTCGATGTATCCTACGAAGAATATCTCCTGAAACAGGTGGAGGACACATTCTGGAACGGAGAATATATCAAGGCAAGGAAATTGGCGAACAAGTTGATGTCCATCACTGCCAGTGCCACCGTGCACCTGAAGATAAACCAACTCACCTCGAGACTGAGAATGCTGGACGAGCAGCTCAAGGTGAGGGCAGGGAAGGAAGGATACCTCGAAGCAAAGGAATATCTTGATGAAGCTAAAAGGCTGATGGAGCAGTCCGCCTTCGACACTGCAGATGATTTCCTGGAAAAGGCCGGAGAGGTACTGCAGGCATAGTTGAGAGGGAGGTCACTCCATGAATGACCCGTATGTATCCCCTTTTTTAGCATATGCGTTATTATTGCTGTCCTTCGTGTTACAAAACAGCGTGAAATGAGCGGGGAGTGAGTATCAGATTGATCTCCTCCCAATAACTTTATCTATATCTGTCCCTCTCGCCCGAAATATGGCTAACGGTGAAGACAAACTGGCTGTCTACTATCACCCGGATTACGAGATACCCACCCAGACACCTGGCCATCCCGAATCCCCGGAGAGGATCAGGGAGATCATGAGGACCATCAAAAAGATGGAGGTACCTGTGGAGTTGATGGACCCGGTGGATTTCACGGAGAAGGACCTCCACAACGTACATACGACACCTCACATAGAAAAAGTGAGGGATTTCGGTGTAGGGTATATGGACCCGGATACCTTTCACACGGACAAGGTCTTCAAACAGTCCCTGAAGGCCGCCGGGGGAGTACTTGGGGCAGGCAGACAGGCATATCTGGAAAAGAGACCCGTGTTTGCCCTCCCCAGACCTCCGGGCCACCATGCAGGTGCGGATTACAACATGGGTTTTTGCTATTTCAACAACGTAGCGCTGTCGGCCAACATTCTGAAGGAGACCATTGAGGATATAGAGAAGATAGCGATACTCGATATCGACGCCCACCACGGCAATGGCACCAACGATATATTCGCTGAGGACCCTTCCGTCCTTTACGTTTCCATGCACAATTGGGGGATATTCCCGGGGACCGGACACGTTTCGGATGTCGGGAGCGGGAAGGGAGAAGGATACAACGTCAACATACCGATGGAATGGGGGACCGGTGATCTGACCCTTCGAATGGCCACAGAAGAGATAATGATGCCCGTGCTGAGATCATTCGCCCCCGACATGATACTGGTCTCACTGGGGGCTGATGGTCATTACATGGACCCTCTCACGGGACTTGCATTTTCAACAACGGGGCACCTCAATGTCCTGAAAGACATATATGGGTACTCAAAGGAAAGAGGGACAGGGATATGCATCGAGCTCGAGGGAGGTTACCATCTTTATGCCCTTGCGGAGGTTGTGGTCGGTGCCATGGACCTGATGTCCGCCGAACCCAAGGGGATCAAGATAAGATATCCCGAATCGAAGGAGCGGACACCGGATAGGTCCGCCATTGCAAGGGCTTTGGAGGTCCAAGCGGGTTATTGGAACCTCTGACACAGGTTCAATAGTTCCTTTTTTTCTCCTTTTCTTTCTTCAAGGTCTTTTCAATGACACTGAACGCGTGTGTCATGGCCACGTTGAGGTTCCAATCGAAGGATTCCCTGGCGATCACCGTCCTCGGTGTGGTCAATTTCACGTTAACGGTATACTTGTCATCGTCCTTATCGTGATGATGATGTCTTATTCTAACGGTAACCGCGGAAACGGTGGTGAACTTCTCTATCTTTCCGATCTGCTTGTTGATCAGGGAGTTGATCTCGGAGGCGTCCATCAACTTGGCGTCCTCTATTCCGGCTATCTGGATAAGCGGCCCGTCCGCAGCAGGATCCCTCAGCAGGATCTCGAGAATATCCACCTCGCTTACACTCCCGAGTATACTGTTGCCGTCAAGGATGTAGACCAGGGGCACGTTCTCCTTGACCATCACGTTCAGAGCGTCTCCCAGATCCGATTCTATTGTGATGGTTTCGGGCGTCTTCACGATGGAGGAGATCCTCTGGTCCCTGTGGACCTTCTCACCATGGAAATCCCCCGTATGCGGCTTATGGGGAGGCTGCTGGAGGAAATCTATCATCGCCGAATGGTCCACCACTCCGAGGAAACGCCTCTCGTCATCCACCACGGCAGTATAGCTCTCCCTGGTGAGGTCCATCATGTTCATGGCCTTCTTCACTCCCATATCACCATGTATTGTGGTGGGGGCGAAGTTCATGATCGTATCTATCTTTATCCCTCTGATCTCCTGGTCATCCATCATGCTTCTTATGATGTCCTTTCTGCTGATGATACCTCTGAGATCGCCCCTGTAAGTGACCGGAAGGGAGGTGAAATCCCTGTTGATCAATCTCTCCACGATGGTCGATAGATCATCCTTGGGTCGTATCCTCGGGGGGGATATCATGAAGCTCTTCACCATTGCCGAGATGGGCATCTTCCTCCTCCTTGCAAGTGTCCTGAACGTCAGCATGCCCTTGAGCCTTCCCTTCGTCACGACAGGAAGCTCCTCCACGTCCAGTTTCTTCATCTTCCCAAATGCCTCTGAAAGCGGGTCCATGGGTTCCACGGTGATCTTCGGTTCCTTCATCATCTCATCCGCTTTTATTGAATGGAAATCCTTGCTGAGCATCCTTGCTCGCCTCCTCGAAAAGGGTGGTCAATACCCTATCCTACTTTTAATGAGAGTTCCGGCATCTATATCAATATTATGCAGGGCCTTTTCACACCCGCATGGGGAAATCCTTTTTATGATCAGTTTCATGATACTCCATGTCCCGAGACCAAGGTATATTGAAGGATGGCAGGTTCATAGTCAATGAGAAGAGCTGTATGGTCCATATCATGATGGGATCCGCCAGCGACCTCCCGGTGGCAAGGAGATCGGTGAAGGTCCTGGAGGAGTTCGAGGTCCCGTACTCGGTGACCGTTGCTTCTGCCCACAGGACGCCTCAGCTGGTCAAGGATACGGTCAAGGGATCATCTGCCAGGGTATTCATAGCTATTGCAGGGTTATCTGCCGCTCTCCCCGGCGTGATCGCCGCCCATACCCAGATGCCCGTTATTGGTGTCCCCGTATCGGGAAAGATGAACATGGATGCGATACTCTCCATTGTCCAGATGCCGCCGGGAATTCCCGTGGGAGGGGTCGGTCTGGACAGGGGGGACAACGCGGCCTTGCTCGCCGTGCGGGTCCTTGCGACCTCGAACACCGACATGGTCCGGAAGCTGGATTCATATCTGGAGAGGATGAGAGAAAAGGTAAAAAGGTCTGGCAAAGAGGTGCTTGGTTGAAGGGACATGATACCATCGCAGTGGTGGACAACGGAGGTCAGTTCGCCCATCTGATCGCCACCAAGGTGAGGAACAAGGTCAACGTGAAGACGATCATTGTGGATCCCCGGGCCGATGTCCGGGAGTTAGATGAGGTGAAGGGGATCATCCTTTCCGGAGGCCCCGATTCCATACATCAGGAAGGATCGGTCCAGCTCAATCAGGAGATACTGGACCTTGGCATACCAATTCTCGGTCTGTGCTACGGAATGCACGAGATAGCCATCAATTACGGTGGAAAGGTGGAGGGGTCCGACAGAAAGGAATATGGCTTCGCTTCTCTGCATAGGAAAGAGGATCCCATCTACAGTACGGTTCCCCAGAACGACCGTGTATGGATGAGCCACGGTGATAAGGTAACAGAACTCCCTCCTGGCTTTGTTACCATCGGGTGCACGGAGAACTGCCCGATCGCGGCGTTCGCCGATCCGGAAAGGAAGCGATGGGGTTTCCAGTATCATCCTGAAGTGGAGGATACATCCCATGGCATCGATATGCTGAAGAACTTCGTCATCGATATCTGCGGGGCTGTTCCGGACTGGACCATAGGGGCAAATCTTGAGGAGATCAAACGCTCGATCACGGAGGAGGCCGGGGATAGGAACGTTCTCTGCTTGGTCTCAGGAGGCGTTGATTCCACCGTTGTGGCAGCACTTCTCTCCGAGGCCCTCCCCCCTGATAGATGCCAATTCGTACACGTGGACACCGGTCTGATGAGGAAGGATGAATCCCGCAAAGTGATGGATGCCCTCAGGAAGCAGGGTCTCAAGAACCTGAAGGTGGTCGATGCATCCGAGAGATACCTTGATGCACTGAAGGGGCTTATCGATCCAGAGGAAAAGAGAAAAGTGATCGGGAGGCTCTTCATAGACATCATCAACGACCATGTAAGCAACGTTTCCTCATCTGATTGGGTTCTTGCCCAGGGGACCCTCTATCCCGATACCATCGAATCCGGCGGAACCGCCAATGCGGATGTCATAAAGACCCACCACAACAGGGTGGATGTCATAATGCGGATGATATCCGAGGGAAGGGTAATAGAACCGGTGAAAGAGCTCTACAAGGCGGAGGTCAGGGAGGTGGGAGAGACGCTGGGACTTCCAAAGGAGCTGGTACACAGGCACCCCTTCCCGGGTCCGGGCCTCGGGATCAGGGCGCTCTGTCAGGACCGTGATCTGATAAGGAGATGCCTTGAAGAGATCACACCTGTCCAGCAAAGGGTCACAAGGGGGATCGAGGAGGACCACTGGTCATCAGGCAGGATCATAGGACGGGCCCTTCCAGTCAGGTCCGTCGGGGTCAAAGGCGATGCGCGCTCGTGGGAGCATCCCGTTGCATTATGGTCGGATGATCCCATCCCCTGGAAGGAATTGAAGCTATTCTCAACAAGACTCGTCAACAACGTCTGCGGTATAAACAGGTGCATACTGATGCGTGCCCCGTCGAAAGCGGGCTTTCCCTCCCCTGTGGAGAGATATATCACCGCGGATAGGATGAACGTTCTAAGGGAAGCGGATGCAATCGTAATGGAAGGTCTCAGAAGGCACGACCTCTACGATTCGATCTGGCAGTGCCCCACCGTACTGGTCCCGGTGAGCTTCGGGAATGGTGAGATGGTGGTTGTCCGCCCTGTATGGTCAAAAAGGGCCATGACCGCCGAGGTATCCGAGCTCCCGGAGGAGCTTCTTGAGGATATAACCAACAGATTGCTCTCCATCGATGGTATTGGATCGGTGGCCGTGGACGTGACATCCAAACCACCCGGGACCATAGAATGGGAGTGATAATATGCTCCTGGTCCTTGCCTCCTCGTCACCGAGAAGAAGGAGGATCATGGAGGACGCGGGTCACGTATTCGTCGTGAGAAGCTCCCATGTCGAAGAGCTTCGTTTTGACCAACCCGAGGAGATGGTGGTGGAGAATGCAATAAGAAAGGCCAGGGCCGCACAGCTCGAGAAAGGGGAACTCGTGGTCGGTGCTGATACCATCGTGGTGTGCAAGGGCGAGCCACTGGGGAAGCCGGTGAACAGGGAGGATGCTGCAAGGATGCTCCGGGTCCAGATCGGCTATCCGACAAGGGTGATTTCGGGATTATCGGTCATAGATACATCCAATGACTCTGAAATACACGGTCTTGAGATATCATCTGTCAAAATGAGCGGAAATGAAAAGGCAGTTCGGGAATACATCGACAGTGGTCTGTGGGAAGGAAAGGCCGGTGCCTTCGGCATCCAGGACGATCCATCGATCACCATCGAGCTCCTCTGGGGCGAGCTGGACAATGTCATAGGAATGCCCATGACCCTGCTCGGCAGGATCCTCACCCTCGCCGGATACGGACCGGGGAGCAACGAAGTGGAGGAACATGTCCCCGATATGGAAGGCAATGAAGGGTAATTTCGGTTGGATGTTTGCGTGTTCATATGGTTACCGTGCATCACTCTTCCCGTCATGACCTCGATCGTGCCACCATACATGAACCGGACAAGTTATCGAAAGGTTCCTGACGAATACAGGATAGAGAGAAGGGAAAAAGACCAGGAAAATATCGAAGATATCATTCTATCTTCTCATCGTTGACCCGGATCTCAAAGGTGAGATCGACGGACGATCTCAGCATCGCGGTCACTGGGCAGTAACGGTCCTTGGAGAGGTGCACGGCCTTCTTGATCTTCCCATGGTCCAGACCATCTCCCAGGAACCTGTATGTCAGATGGATGCTCGTATAGACCTTTGGGTGCTCCTCCGACCTCTCATGGGTTTCGTGGACCTCGAAAAGGTCGTATCCTACCTTCATCTTTTTCAATATGGATGCCGTATCCATTGCGGTGCAGCCCATGAGGGATTGAAGGAGGAGTTCCATCGGTGCTGCTGCGGTTTCGGAGCCCCCTACCGCTTTCTTGGTATCCATGGGCACCTGGTGCCCGCTGTCGGTGAAACCGACCAGTGCCAATCCTTGGACCTGCTTCGTGTACGCCATATCCATCAGCTCCCCTGAACGCTCCAAAGATATGCGGGGCCGTTATATAGATTTCTCCCGAACCTTTTCCATGGATCGAGGCCTCCCCAATTACCGCATCTCCGGGTATATAAGGAATTAAATATGATACCCTCTTTCACCCTTTCTGTTACATATAATGTACTAAAGGACCGAAAACGGAGGAATGTGCTTGGAAGGAGCAGATACCAAGAAGGAGTTCAAGGCCAGCGGGTCGGTAGCCCTCGAAGAGGAGGTGTTGGAGCGCTGGAGGGACCTTGATATCATAAGGAGGCTCCTCGAGCACAATAAGGGTAGAGAGAACTTCCGTTTCCTTGAGGGGCCCCCCACTGCAAACGCCCCCCCTGGGGTCCATCATATATTCTCAAGGACCATCAAGGACACCGTCTGCCGCTACAAGAACATGAAGGGATTCTTCGTTCCCCGTATGGGCGGATGGGACTGTCATGGGCTCCCGGTGGAGATCTCCGTAGAGAAGGAGCTGGGGATCGAGAGCAAGGAGCAGATAGAGAAGTATGGTATAGAGCCGTTCATCAAGAAGTGCAGGGAATCGGTCTTCTCCCATATCGATCTCTGGTCGGAGATGACAGAGAGGATCGGTTATGTCCTGGACCTCACCGATCCGTACATCACAATGAAGGACAGCTATATCGAATCCGTATGGTGGTCCCTGAAGGAGATCTGGAAGAAAGGGCTCCTCAACGAGGGGCACACCATAGTGCCCTTCTGTCCCAGGTGCGGGACCTCGCTCTCCTCCCACGAGGTAGCCCAGGGTTACCGCGAGGTGGAGGACCCCTCCGTCTTCATCAAGTTCAAGGTCCCGGACCAGGAGAATACCTATATCCTGGCCTGGACCACCACGCCTTGGACCCTCATCTCCAATGTATCCCTTGCGGTTCACCCCGATGAGTTCTATGTCAAGATAAGGTACAAAGGCCAGTACCTCATACTGGCGGAGCAAAGGGCCAAAGAGCTCATGGGCGAGGAGGATCACGAGATCGAACAGAGATTGATGGGTTCTGACCTGGAAGGTGTGAGATACGAACCACTCTTCGACTTCGTGTCCCCTGACAAACCTGCCCATTTCGTCACCACCGCCATGTTCGTGACCATGGACGACGGGACCGGGGTTGTACATATCGCCCCGGCATTCGGCGAGGACGATTACAAACTGGGTCAGCAATATGATCTCCCCATGGTCCAGCCGGTGAACTCCGATGGGACCTTCACCGATGAAGTTACCCCGTGGAAGGGACAGTTCGTCAAGGACGCAGATCCCGATATCATCAAAGACCTAAAGGAGCGCGGATTGCTCGAGGGTGTCCACCATTACGTTCACCAATATCCATTCTGCTGGAGATGCGACACTCCTCTCCTTTACTACGCCAGGAAAGGAGTGTACATCAGGATGTCACAGATGAGAAAGAAGCTGATGGACAATAATGAGCAGATCTCCTGGTTTCCCCCCAACATCAAGAAGGGAAGGTTCGGTAACTTCCTGGAGGAGGTGAAAGATTGGAACCTATCCAGAGAGAGATACTGGGGAACACCGCTCCCCCTCTGGAAATGTGAATGCGGCGAGGAGCACATGGTGGGGTCCATAGAAGAGCTGAAGGATCTTTCGAGGAGGGACCACATACCGGAGCTGCACAGACCCTACGTCGATGAGATCACCTTTTCGTGCAAAAAGTGCGGAGGGGAGATGAGGAGGGTTGATTACGTAATAGACTGTTGGTATGATTCCGGTTCCGCCCCCATAGCATCCATGCATTATCCCTTCGAGAACATCGATGAGTTCGAGAGCCAGTTCCCCCGGGACTTCATTGCCGAGGGGATCGATCAGACCAGGGGGTGGTTCTATTCCCTTCTGGCCGTATCCACCGCCGTCTTTGACAAACCATCCTACAGGTCCGTCATCTGCCACGCACATGTCCTGGATGGTGAGGGGAAGAAGATGTCCAAGTCCAGGGGCAACGTAATAGACCCCTGGGAACTGTTCGCATCGGACGGTGCCGATGCCATAAGGTGGTATCTTCTCTCATCCTCGGCCCCCTGGAGACAAAAACTGTTCTCCAAGGAGGCGGTGAAGGAATCCAACAGATCATTTCTTGGGACCTTCAGGAACGTCATGGATTTTTACAGAACCTATGCGGAGCTTGACGGCTATACCTACGATGAGCCACTGGATCCCCGGCAGAGGACGGAAGTGGATCGGTGGCTGCTCTCCAAGCTCAATCATGTGATCGGTAAGGTGACCGATGCCCTGGATGATTTCGATCTCAACGGTGCATGCGGCCTCCTGAACGACTTCGTGGTGGAGGACCTGTCCAACTGGTATGTCAGGGTCAACAGGAGGAGATTCTGGGGAGCGGAGAACTCCGTGGAGAAGAAGACCGCCTACGACACCCTTCACGAATCCATAATGTGTTCTGCAAAGCTTATGGCTCCAATGATCCCCTTCCATTCCGAAATGGCCTACCTGACCCTGAACGGAGAAATGGATTCAGTACATTTCGAGCCCTACCCCGAGGGGGACACAAAGCTGGTGGATATAGAGCTGATGGGGAGAATGGAAAAGCTGAAGAAGGTGGTGGAGCTCGGCAGGGCCGCAAGGGGGTCCAGGAACATGAAGATAAGACAGCCCCTGTCCAGGGCGGTCATAAAGGGCACCTCTCCTTTCGGAACCGGTCTGGAGTCAATAATAATGTCCGAACTAAACGTCAAATCGGTGGAGTTCAGGGAGGACCTGTCGGATTTCTTCGAAATGACCGCTGAGCCGGACCCCAAGAAACTGGGACCAAAGCTAAAGGCCGCCTCTGCAAAGGTCAGGGAAGAACTGCTGGATATGGACCCCAGGGAGCTTGCGGCCGTTGTCAAAGCGTCCGGTATCGATGTTGAAGCGGAGGGCACCTCATATCATCTCGATGCGGAGGATTTCCGTTTCCATGAAGTGCTGGGGGAGAGATGGGCCGCCGGTGAGGAAGGTGACCTGGAGGTGATACTGGACCTTCATATCGATGACAGATTGAAGAAGGAAGGCATCGCAAGGGAGGTCGTCAGAAGGATCCAGACCATGAGAAAGGACCTGGACCTCGATTACGATGCCAGGATAGATCTCGAAGTATCGGGTGATGGGGATATTATCCAAGGTATAAGAGCATTCGAGGATTATATATTGCACGAAACACTCTCCGACAGTATAGTATATACCGAACCTGAAGAGGGCAGGGAATGGGAGCTGGACCGGGGAAGGTTCAAGATCGGCATCT
Source organism: Thermoplasmatota archaeon (assembly GCA_046483845.1). Classification (GTDB taxonomy): domain Archaea; phylum Thermoplasmatota; class Penumbrarchaeia; order Penumbrarchaeales; family Penumbrarchaeaceae; genus JAYEPK01. The sequence goes on from JAWOCK010000070.1 coordinate 15,404, forward strand.
CCTGATACCAATATACTTTCACATACCTGCGGATTCAATATTAATAATTGAGGGCGAACTGATATTTGGTAGCGTGAGCTGATGGCCCGGTTCAAGGAAGAAAGTGCTCTTCATGCTGATCCAGACCATGTATGGGACCTTCTCCAGAGAGCTGCTGGGGAGCTGGACCTTATAATGGAAGAGGACTGCGGGGGAAAGATGCTTCTTAAGGAAAAGTATCGGTTCGATCACTACAACCAGGTGGAGCTAGAGGTGGATCTGGAGGGTCTCCATGGAGACTGCAGGTTGCTGATAGACGGTCAGAACCACGGGGAAGGGGAGGTCCAGGAAAAGCACGTTCGCTCCAAGGTCCTGGAGCTTCTCAGCAGGATACAGATCGACCTGGAATATCTCGAACCAAGGGAGAACCCCATCAATGACGCAGGCGCCCTCAAGGAGCTTGAGCTTCTCTCGGACCTGCATTCCAGAAATATACTGACAGATCACGAATATGCAACGGCAAAGAAGAGGATACTGGGCACGGACCGGGCTCCAAGCTAGGCTCCATTCGGAAAAGCTTTCTGCCAGCTTGCGGAACCATTAGGATGCATATATTTTCAAAGTATGGGTGATGGTCCGGATCTATCAGAGAGGATTGAGTGCGTTGATATCAAAAAACCATAGTCCCGGACCATCAAGGAGATAATTGGAGTAGGGGATTATATATCTATCCTCTTCAAGTGTAATCATAGGCTCAACAGCGCTCGTCCAGGACCCGGTTGACCATTTCATCGCATTTCGCTATCCAGATATGGTCCCTCTTGTGATGCGTGATCCTCCATTTGACGCCTTCCAGAAGTTCCATCACCTTCCCATGGAGGGGGATTAGGTTCCCGGACCTTACCCTGTAGGAACCCTCTATCTGCTTTGCCAAAAGTTCCGAATCAGAGTGGAGCGAAAGATCATCGAACCCTCTGCTCTTGGCCCACTGCAGAGCCATTATGAGGGCATCGTATTCCGCATGGTTGTTGGTGCATCTTCCAATGTACCTGGACCTCTTTGCGATCACTTTCCTTGGGTCGCCACCGCGTGCAATGAAGGCCGAGGCCCCCGGTCCGGGATTTCCCCTGCTTCCACCGTCCGTGTATATCTCCACATTCACTGGATCACTCCCTGACCTGTTCCCAGTAATGAAGCACCTCATCGAGCGCCCATCCGGTGAGCTTTCTTTTCATTCCCGGCACCCCGCAGGTGATGATAAGCGCATTCCTGCAATCCTTGGTCACCATGGTCCTCTGTGAATCCCTGTGGGGATAGAGATGTACTATCCCTTCATCATCGGAAAGGACCGGTATTCCGCCCTGTAATTCCTTTTCTTTATCACCTATACCCAAGAACGGCTCCCCCTCTCTTGATAACCTCAATCCCAGGCTCCCATCTATCCTGTCAAGATCGTAGATGCCCACCGGAACCAGGGTCCGGGTGGATGCCAGGTTGCCTGCATCCACCAGGTCGTTTATCCTGGGGAGCCTCTTCTTGAGAAGCCTTCTCAGGAGTGCTTCCGAGGATGGGCGGGTCTTTGTCGGGTCTATCCCTATCTTCCAGTAGAAGTCCCTGAGTGCCCTGAAAGTGGCATCCTCCCTAACCCGGTCCAGCTCCCTGAACCTCTTTTTCATCTCGACCCGGAGCTCTTTTTCCAGAACCCGAAATACCTCCGGCCGTGTATCCTTGACAGAGATATCATGCAGTGTTCCGGTATCCAGGAATATTCCCCTTAGCCCGGGATCGTCCTCTATTGAGACATCCATCGGCACATCGGAAGGGCGGACTGGTATTTCAAACCAAGGGAAAGCAATTTAAAACCGCCCGGTGATAATGAGTCCATGAGGTTTCCTTACAGGGAGTTTAAGAGGTTCATGCCGGGTGTGGTGGCCTCTTTGTCACTTCTGGGCGTGGTAATCGTTCTGCTCCTGGTGTCGATGGACGATAACGAGGCCCCGCATGCCTCCATCATCGCCTATCCCGAGGATGTCTCGGTGGGTGAGACCGTGACCTTTGACGGAACGGGCAGCAGTGATCCGGATGGTGATGAGATCGAATTCATCTGGACCATAGACGGGACGATGACCACCCACGAGCCGAACTTCACTTACAGCTTCACGGAATCGGGAACACATACGATCGTACTTCAAGTAAAAGATGAAAATGGAAACTACGATACGGAAACGGTACTTTTGGATGTCAAGGAATGATCAAAACACGATTGGAAACCAATAAATAATTTACATTCCTTAGGTCGGACAATTAGGTGAGGAGGCATTATCACGCTTTTGGAGGAGCATGTTCCAGACGATTCAGGGAACCTTAAGGGTTTGATCCTCAAGATAGCATCCCTGTCAAAGAGGATCAGGTCGGGTTTCCTCGAGAACCAGGGAATCGCAGGTACGAAGAACATCTATGGCGAGACCCAGGTGGAGATGGACAAATGGGCGGACGAGATACTGGTGGAAGGGCTCTCAAAGCTCCCCTATGTGGCATCAGTCGCATCCGAGGAAAGGGACGACGTGATCCCTGTAAATGAGGATGGCGAGTTCTCGGTGGTCTTCGATCCCCTGGACGGCTCATCCCTTATGGGGGTGAACCTGACAGTCGGGACAATAGTCGGCATATTCAGGTCCGGGAACCCCTTTGAAAAGGGTTCCGAGCTTGCAGGTGCCATGTATGTACTTTACGGTCCGCTTACCACCTTGGTCTATACCATCGGTAACGGACTGCACGAGTTCGTGATCAACAAGGACAACGATCTGGTCCTTCAGAAGGAGGACCTGAGGATAGGGGACAAGAAGATCTATGCCCCTGGAGGACTCAGGAAGGAATACACCGACCCACACCGCAGGTTCGTGGAGTCTTTGGAATCCGAGGGTTACAAACTGAGGTTCGCAGGCGCCTTTGTTGCCGACGTCCACCAGATACTGCACAAGGGCGGGGTCTTCACATATCCCGCACTTCTGGGAAAGCCCGAGGGCAAACTTAGGCTTCTCTTCGAAGCGATCCCCATGGGTTTCATCGTTGCCCAAGGAGGGGGGGCTATCTCAGATGGGGTCCGTGACATACTGCAGGTCCGTCCGAAGAAGATCGACCAGAGAGTCCCCGTCTATATAGGTGGAAAGAAAGAGATAAATATGGTCCAGAAGGAGTTTTCGGATAAGTGATGAATATGAGCCGGAGAGAACCGATCCCAGGTGATGTACTGTTCGATGCCCTAGAAGGCGTACCGACCATAATAATGGCGGCCAATGTCAGGATGACAAAGGGTATTGCAAAGGGAATAATGCGCGCTGCCAAGGACTATGATTCCGCCGTTATCTTCGAGATCGCAAGATCGGAGTCCGACCTCTCAGGCGGTTACACGGGGATGACCCCGGAAATGTACAAACAGGAGATAGAGGAAGTTGCCAACAAGGTGGGACATGACATCTATGTGCTCCACGCCGACCACATCAGCATAAAGGAGGGGACCGAGGAAGAGCTGGAGAGCACCAGAAAACTGATCCAGGCCCAGATCGATGCGGGTTATACCTCCTTTGCCATAGATGCTTCACATCTCTTCGATTTCAAGGGAAGGGACCTCAGGGAGGAGCTGGCGGATAACATCCGATGCACAACGGAGATGGCACACTACATCGAGAAGAACATAGGAGAGAGGTCCTTCGGTCTCGAGGTAGAGGTGGGTGAGATAGGAAAGACCGACCCCTCCGGAAGGGTACTGACCCAGCCCGATGAGGCGCACACCTTCCTGACGGCGCTGAAGGAGAACGATGTCCATCCTGATCTGCTTGCCATCGCCAATGGGTCGGCCCACGGCAATACCTACGATGAAAACGGAAATCTGCTCCCCCAGGTGTCGGTGGACATCCCCCAGACAAAGGCCGTGGTACAGGCTATAAGAGATGCAGGAATGAAGGTAGGGATCGCACAGCACGGGATCACGGGGACACCGAGAAAGACCATCAACAGGCACTTTCCCAAGGGTGATATCAAGAAAGGGAACGTCGGGACCCATTGGCAGAACGTCTTCTATGACGTTCTGGAGATCTTCCACCCCGACCAGTACGACGAGATGCACGAGTGGGTTGTAGACACATATGGTCCGAAGTATCCCGGCAAACCGGAAGAAGTGGTCTTCGGTAAGAACTGCAAGAGGGCCTTCAAACCTTTCCTTGAAAAGAACTGGAAACTTCCGGAGAAAACACTATCCGCCATGGAGGCGGTTGCCTACGCCGAGGCAACACTGTTCTTCAGGGCATTCGACTCTCAAGGAACGGCTTCCATGGTCAGAAACCATATGAAAGAAAAGGGGCTGGTAAAATGAGGACACCCACCATTATACTGAATATGAAGACCTACTGTCATGTGGACGGTAAAAAAGCTCTGGAAATGGCAAGGACCTGCCAGTATGTAGCAGAGGAGACCGGAGGGTCCATAGTGGTCTCACCTCCCAATGTGGAGCTCTCCAGGATAGCCTCCGAAGTGAACATTCCGGTATTCGCCCAGAACGTCGACATATGGGATTCCACCGTAAGGACCGGGTCGGTCACCATCTCGGAGATAAAGGAAGCCGGTGCACATGGCCTGCTGATCAACCATTCCGAATGCAGAAGAACCCTTGCGGACATCCAGGCGCTGATAGAAAAGGCCCGGAAGCTGGACCTGGTGACCATTGTCTGCTCCAACAATGTGGAGACATCAAAGGCGGTGGCCGCCCTCGGTCCCGATTTTGTCGCCATGGAGCCCCCGGAACTCATAGGGGGGGACACTTCGGTCACCTCCGCAGACCCCGATATCGTAAAGGACACAGTTAAGGCGGTCGCTTCCATCGATGACAGCATCAAGGTGCTGACAGGAGCAGGTGTGAAGACCAGGGATGATGTCAGGATGGCCATAGAACTGGGAACCCATGGTGTACTCCTGGCATCAGGGGTGGTGAAGGCGGAGGACCCCAAGAAGGTACTGCTGTCACTGGCATCCGGAATGTGAAGCACCAAAAACGATAACTACCAATACTGCCTAGAAGTTCCCCATTCGACCCGACATCCGGGGATGGGGGCCATGGACGACAAGCACGATTTTTGTGGTATCTGCGCAGCTTCTACACCTTCGAAGGATTGCTCCTATGTATTGTATCAGATGATGAAGGACCTTCAGCACAGAGGGCAGGCAGGGGCAGGCATATCCACCTACGATCCGGAGAGGAAGATCATCCTGAGAACCTACAAAAGTGTCGGAAATGTCGAGGAGGTGTTCGGCGGTGCTGACAATGAGCTTTTCGGTAAAATAATGAAGAGGCATACCGGAAGGAAGGGTATCGGCCATACCAGGTACGGGACCTCCGGGTCACTGACCAGTCGGCACGTCCAGCCGTTCGAGAGGATACACGGGGAGAAGTTCAAATGGTTCTCTTTCGGGTTCAACGGACACATCGCCAACAGGTCCGATCTTGAAAAGCAAATACGGAAAATGGGATACCATCTGATGCTGGACACCGACACGGAGGTCATGCTGCATCTTCTTTCCAGGCACATATCGGACACCGGAGGAGATGTCAAGGAGGTCTTCTCCAGGATGTCGGAGGACCTTGACGGAGCATATAACATATCCTTCATCAACGCACTGGGAGAGATGGTGGTGGTGCGGGACCCCTGGGGCATACGGCCCCTTTCATCTATGACCGTGGGGGGAGAGGCTTTTGTGGCATCCGAAACATGCGCACTCCACAGATATGGGACCGAAGGAACGAGACATATCGAACCTGGTGAGATGGCGGTAATGAACGAGGGCAGTATCGAATATCACAGGTTCGCCCAACCGAGAAGAAAGTCTCTCTGTTTCTTCGAGTTCCTATACTTCGCCAATGTGACCTCCGAGATCGACGGCAGATCGGTCTACGAGACCAGAAAGAGGTGCGGGGAAGAGCTGGCGGCCATCGAAGACCAACCCATCAACGAAAGGGATTGGGTCATAATCCCCGTGCCCAACACCGCAAGGCCCATTGCCAACTCCTATGCGAAGGCATTGGGACTCCCCCAGATCTATGATGAAGGACTGATAGCAGTGAGCAAGGGAAGGACATTCATAGATGAGGGTGACAGGACCATGAAGGTGAGGAGGAAGTTCCTACCCATACCCTCGGTGGTGAGAGGGAAGAAGGTAGTGGTCATAGATGATTCCATAGTGAGATCAACGACAATGGCCACCCTTGTGAAATATCATCTGAAGAGGATCGGTGGTGCCGAGGAGGTCCATATCAGAATAGCCACTCCTCCGATAATCGCTCCCTGCTATTACGGTATAGACATGAGGTCCTTCGAAGAGTTGATAGCAGCACCTTATGGTTGCCATATCAACAACGGCGTCCTCGACCGTGAGGTCGAGGATGGGCTTGGTGCCAGTATGAACGGGGACAGCCTCAGATACATGACACATGAAGGACTGCTGAAGGCACTGGGTCTCTCCAGGAGCGAGATCTGCATGGCATGTCTCGACAGGAATTATCCCACCGAATGGGGAAGAAAACTGGACACGGAAGCATTCCACCATTTCTCCGATGTGGATCAATGCATGAAGTAGAAAACTGAACCTGTCATCCAAAAAAGAATAACAAAACATACATATAGGAACTACCAGTTTCCAAAAAATACGTTAAAAAACAGAAGGGGGAAGTGTATGGCAAGAATAATAACAATAGTGAATCAGAAAGGCGGTGTCGGAAAGACCACCACCGCGATCAACGTTTCCGCCTGCCTGTCCTTCCTCGGGAAGAGGGTGCTGCTGATCGACACGGACACCCAAGGGAACACTTCTTCGGGTTTGGGCTTTGACAAGAACGAACTGGAGTTCACGGTCTACGAGGTACTCACCGGACAGTGTGGAATAAGGGACGCGATACTGAACACGGAGCTGGAGAACCTTGACCTAATAGGTTCCAACATAAACCTTGCAGGCGCTTCCGTGGAACTTGTAAACGTTCCGGAGAGAGAGCGCATCCTCAAGAACGCCCTTAACGAGGTTGGCGAAGAATATGATTATGTGATGATCGATTCGCCTCCCTCGCTGGGCCTCATAACGCTGAACAACCTCACTGCGGCAGAATCCGTGCTCATTCCTCTCCAATGTGAATACTATGCGCTTGAGGGAATGTCGGAACTGCTGGACACCATCTTCTTGGTCCAGAAGAACCTGAACCCCGACCTGAAGATAGAGGGCATCCTCATGACCATGTACGATATCAGGACAAATCTATCGAAGCAGGTTGTAGCCGAGGTAAAGAACTACTTCGGGGACAAGGTCTACGACACCATAATACCGAGGAACGTCAAGCTGGGCGAAGCACCGTCTTTCGGGAAACCATCGATCATCTACGCACCCGAATCAAAGGGAGCAAATGCATATATGGACCTGGCCAGAGAAGTGATCACAAATGAGTAAAATGGCACTTGGAAAGGGTATGAAGGATCTGATATCAAAGAACTTTGGTATCGAGGAGAAGGGCACCGCGGTGAATGCTGATAAGGCCAAAGAGGAATTGAAGATCAACATATCCAGATATCAAGCCCAGGGTTTGGATGTAAGTTCTCTGAAGAAGCTCGAGGGAAAGGATGCCAGGACCATCATGGAAGGGATCGCCGACTACCGCAGGTCCGTAAAGAAGCTTGCTGCGGCCAACACCGTCATAAAATCTCTGGAACCATACGGATACTCCAATGAGATAGAGGAGATCAACAAGGACATCAAGGACCCTTCCAAGGCCTACAACGTGCTTACTAAAGTGGAGGAGCTCAGGAAACGGGCCCTCTCCGAACATAATGTGGATGCTCCCAGAAAAGAGACGCCCAAGGTCAAACTGCCCCATGAACTCGAAAGGAAAGCGGAGAGAATCAAGGGGGAGTACATCACGAAGGAGGATGAGGATCTGGACGCTAGTGCCCTGGACGAGTTGATGAGCAACCTGGATGAGCTGGGATCCGCATTTGACCTGCCTGCAGAGGATATGGTGGAGGATAAAGAGCTGCTGGAAAAGATCAAAGCTTGGGAAGACCAGGGTCTCTTCGTTGATGAACTGAAGAACCTGCTCACCGAGGATATAGAACTGGCCAGAAAGGAGTCTCAAGAGTTCGAGAAGGACCTGGAGGAGCTTATGGTCCAGAAGGAGAGGTTCGAGAACATGGACCTTTCAAAATTCAAGAAGCAGGCAGAGGAGTTGAAGATAAAGTTCCAGTACCCCAACATGGCCAGTGAGATACGGAACGAACTGGACATGATGGAGAAATACCTGAAGGAGCTTAGGGCTGAAGACCAGCCCGCATCCGAGGAGGACCGCGTGGACGCCGCTGATAAAGATGAGGATGAGGGCGGCCTATCGGATATACCGGTCTCCAGACCGGAGGACCATATGGGAACGGACGCCACGGAATCGCCCGATAAAAAGGAAGGGACCGCCCCTCCCCTGGAAAAGGAGGCGGAGCCCCAAGAGGAACCTGAAGAAGCGGAACCCCTGGAAGACCAGAGGTTCCCCGACTTGGATATAGACCAGTTGTTGGACAGGGCTAAGGAGGCATACAGGAACGGGGACAACGAGGGATCCCTGGAGTATTTCAGGGAGATATTGAGAAAGGACCCGGACAATTCCAAGGCAAGGTTCATGATAAGGAGGCTTTCCTCCAGGTCGCGATAGGAACCGTATACCCCCCCGCACTTATACATTTATTAATGTGGAACCGTTGGATGTTCCATGGGAGGCGTTCTCGATGTCCTCAGATTGTACAGGCTCCATTCCGGTGCTGCCACCGCATCGGTGGCATTGGTCCCGGGACTCGTCGCTGGTGCAGGTATTCCGACCCTAGTTGTGATATTCATCGCCTGTATGGCGCACCATGCATGGGGCTTCTCCCTCAACGAGATAATGGACCTGGAGGTGGATTCCTGCTCGGGGATCCACCCCCATAAACCACTGGTCAGCGGAAGGATATCAAAAAGAATTGCACATCTCATTTCGACCACGGCGCTGATCATCTCCCTTGCATCTTTCCTTGCCGCATCATATATGGAAAGCGGTTACATTGTGCTCACCCTTGCACTGGTAGTGGGAGCCACGGTTGCCGGAGCCATATACGACATCCGGGGGAAGAATTTCCCGCTATCCGATATCTTCGTTGGAGGGTGGTTGTTCTTTCTGGTTTTGGCATCGGCATCCGCTTCCGCCGGTACAGGAGGTTTTGTGACCGCAGTCTGGGCAGCCGCCGTACTGGGGGCGTTGCACCTGGTATTCAACAATTCAGTGGAAGGCGGTCTTAAGGACACGGAGGGTGACCGGAGAGCGGGTGTGAGATCGCTTGCAGTGCTGCTCGGTGTCAGATCGCGGGGGAGCAAGGTCCTGATACCTCCGGCCTTCAGGGCATGGGGAATGACACTGAGGGGGGTCTTCATCATCCTGGCAGCCGTCTTTTCCTATCTGATCTCGGTCCGTGAAGGCTGGGGGAGCTGGGTAGTGGTGGTCGTTTCGGTATGGGGTGTGTTCCTGTTCGCACATTCCCTGCTTTTCCTGAGAACGGGTGAGCGGCACCCCAGAAAGAAAATGATAAGGACCTTCTCGGTACATGAGGTACTTTCATTCGGGCTAAGCCTGCTGGTCGTGGCCCCGGCAGTTGGGATCCTTGGGGCTGTATTCCTGCTGGTACTTTCCCTGGTCTGGTTCATGGTCATGAACCGGATCATGTACGGGACGTCGATATCCCCAAAGGTTTGAGCTCACTCTTCGTGGTAGTACTCTTCCTTCTTTCCGGTGGCCATGAGGACGAGAATTATGATGAGCAGCAGTACTATCACCACTATGAGTATGATGATCCATACGGGGAAGTCGTCATCTTCCTCCTCCTTCCTGGGTGAAGGAAGGGTCCCCTGGTAATCATCACCCAATGGCTCCCCGCCTTCCTCGCCGCTTATCCAGTAGTTGAGGCCTTCCCCGGCCTCTTCCAGGGGTATGTCCCCGGTGTATCTGCCGTCCTCGTAGTCCATCTTGTATGATGTCCTGTTACCTTCCTCATCCTCCACGATGACCCAGAGGTCCTGCCCCTCCGAACCCTCTATCTCCACGGTCCATCCGTCCCCCTTTCCTTTTACATCGGGGAGTTCGAGGGCCGGCTCGTCATCATCATCGTCGTCACCCGGAGCGTTTATGTTCACCAGCAGCGTGGCCGTATCCTCGGTGACACCGTCCGATACGGTCACTGTCACCACCTCGGAGATACCGGTGAAAGTGTCGTTGTAGAGGAGCTGGAGCTCTGTACCGTTTACGTTGATGTATTCCGACGAGGTGGTTATCTGTGGAGTGTCCCCGTCCGCATCGGTGATCCAGTCGCCGATGTCGATGGTCTGCATCTCGTTCAGCACCACGGTCAGGTTCCAATCGTCCGGTGCCCCGAACTCTATTGCATCATTGACCGGGGTCACGTTGAACCAGACCCAGGTTTCCGTTTGGGCCACCTCGTCCGATACGATGAACCTGACCAGATCCCCCTCTGCATCGTTTGGGAGTGGAGTATAGGTGAAGTTCGACCAAACCGTAACGTTTTGGATCTCCGTTTCGTTCGTGGTCTCGTTGACCACGACCTCCTTCTGGTATGTCTCCACCTCGATGCTGCCGTGCACGAGGTCCTCCTCCTGGAAGGAGTATGTGAGGTTCTCCGAATCAACATCCGATGCATCCAACCAGAGGTCAACCTCTGTATCCTCTTCCAGGGCGATCTCGTGGGCCGTTACGGAAGATGTCTCGTTGATGGGGTATTGGACCATATCGGCTGTCTCGTTGCCCACCATGACCGTGACCTCCGGCGGATCGTTGACCGGTGTAACGTTCACCAAAAGCATCTCATGGGACCAGTCCTCTCCGTCGGAGAGGTTCACCTCCACCTCCAGCATTCCGAAGTAATCCTCGGCAGGATGGATGGTAAGGTTCATGAGCGTTGCATTGTACTCCGTGATGTAATCGGGGTTATCCGGGAAGATGAGTATTATGTCATCATCCTCCGGGTCCTCTACCATGCCGGTGAAGTTGAAATAGGTCCAGGAATCCTCCTGGCATGTGAGCTCGGCTATCTCCTGGGTGAACCCGGGGGCGTCGTTAACTGGCTCGATGTTCACCGTGACATTCTTTTCGGTTAGGTTCATGCCAGTGTCGGTGGCGGTTATGTGGACCCATCCGGTTCCGAACCAGTTTGCCTCCCTGTTCTTCACCCTCATGGTACCCGATGTCGCTCCCCCCGGTTGAACTACGTTGAGTTCCGGGCTCTCCAGGACCTCGAACTCCATGGGAAGACCCTCCGGGTCGGTGAAATGATCGTACAGGTCGGTCTCATACCAGACATCCTCTTCGGTTTCTATCATCCCGGGCATGTCGTTGGTGGGTTGGAGGTCCAGGAGAATTTCCCATTTGGTATAACCTGATATGGTCTCATCCTCGATGAGGTGGGAGCTGGTGGGATGGTCCACGGCTCGGAACTCGTAATCCTTGCTGTAATAGACCGTTCTGTAGCCTCCCCTCATGGTCCTTTCCATCACCTCATACTTGTCCAATCTCCCGTCCGGCATGTCTATGTTGTCAGGCATTCCTCCCCCTGATGGGAACACCTTCAGATTGGTGTTCAGGGGATCCATCAATCCGTCGGTCACCTCGACATCAAGGAACCAGCTTATGTTCAGATACGCTCCTTCCAGGACCTCAATGGGTGAGCCGCTGTCCCAGGTTGTGTTTATGAAATGGACCTCCTGTGACGCCCCTGAGGCGTTCATGCTGATGGTCTGTTCGTTTCCACCGAGCCTGCAGTTCACCAGGGTTGCATGGAGGTTCCCTCCCGCACCGCATTCTATCGATCTGTTGACGGAGTCCTTCACGGTAACGTCCCTGAACATCACGTCAGACCCTGTGAGGGCGGTTCCCATATAGATCCCCCTACTGCAGTTCTCGATGACCCCGTTCTCGAAGAGAACATGATGGCTTCTATCAAGGACCCTGATAGCGTCCAAGGACTCCTTGAATTCGGGAGAGGTGATTAAAAAATCCCTTATAACGATGTTTTCGGAACCATAATTGGAATAGAGTCCGTAGTATGTCGCGTTGTAACAGTAGATACCTTCGAACGTTCCATTGGGACTCCCTGTTGCGATCGCTCCGGCACCGGCATCGGTTACACGAATGCTCCTTGCAGTGGTCATCTTGTCGTTTGCATAGAGAGATATGCCATAGTTGGTGGGATCGTAGAGTTCCAGGTTCTCCAGGAGGTGCCCGCCGTGGGATTCCAGGTAGATGTTCTGGAAACCACCATGGACCTCTCCGTTCTTGAAAACGCATTTCTCTCCCCGAACCCCTAGTCCTACATAGGACCTGTCCCTTATGGAGAAGTTCTGGATGTCCGCACGTCCGCTGGTGTTCACGTAGAATCGTCCCCAGTCACTGCCCGGGGTCAGACATTTGAACTCAACGATGTCCCCGGAAAGACCCTTCACGATCAGCTCCCCCTCCACATAGAAGAAAGAATTACTGTAGAACCATAGAGGTACCCCGGGGCCGACGGTAACCGTGACGCCTTCATCGATGACTACGTTCTCCAGGGCGTATCCGCTGATGTTCTCCATCCAGTTCTCATCCGAGGTGATGTGCCCCTTCTTCAGGGTCGGAGCCCTGATGGGGGCCTCCTCTTCCGCGTTCGAGATCAACGGCATCATACATGCCGTGAGAATCAGTGCTGCTGTTATGAACAAAATAGACCTTTTCTCTCTCATATCCTATCCCTCATAGGATGATTTGCAGATGCATCCCGGGTAAGAATGAACATAATGCATATTTACATTTTTCTAGGGGCTCTTTTTGGAGATGTTACTTCAGGATGGATCTATTTCAGTGCCAGCATCCTCTCAAGCGGAGGCTTGTTCGCCTCGATTATCTCCTGAGAGAGCTCCACCACAGGTCCCCCTTTCTCGAGTGCTTCCAGAACATGGTCCAGGGTGATCTTCTTCATGTTGGGGCAGACCGCCGTCTCGATCGCATGGAATTCCTTGCCCGGTATCTCATTCTTCATCCTGTAGACCAGACCTTCCTCGGTCCCGATGATGAATTCCTTTGAACTCGATCTCTCGGCATATCTCAGCATACCCTCTGTAGAGGCCACCTTGTCGGCAAGGTCTATTACCTCAAGCCTGCATTCGGGGTGGATCAGCACCTCCGCCCCGGGATGGGCATTTCTTGCCCTTTCTATCTGGTCCACTGTTATGTCCCTGTGGACATGACAGTAACCTGCCCAGAGATGTATCTTCTTATCTGGAAGCTGCGACTGCACGTATGCGCCGAGATGGGAATCCGGAACGAATATCACCTCCCTCTCGGACAGGGAATCCACCACCTCCACCGCGTTGGCGGAGGTGCAGCATATATGGGAGTGGGCCTTGGTCTCAGCTGTGGTGTTGACATATGCCACCACAGGTGCTCCGGGATACTGCTTCTTGAACTCCTCCAATCCGCCTATGTCCACCATGTGGGCCATCGGGCACCTGGATCCCGGAACCGGGTGTATGACCGTCTTCCCGGGACTCAGGGCCTTTGCGGACTCGGCCATGAAATCAACCCCGCAGAAAAGGATGGTGGACTGTTCCACCGTGGAAGCCTTCATTGCGAGGACCAGGGAGTCACCCACGATATCAGCGATATCCTGGATCTCCGGTACCTGGTAGTTATGTGCAAGGATGATGACATCCTTTTCTTCGGCGAGTTCCCTGATCCTTTTCTGAACCTCGCTGTGGGCTCCCATGGATTTCCCAAGGGGAAGTCGATTATTAAGGTTTCTCTTTGGATCGTTCAAATAATCGAGCATCATGGAGATAGGCCGATCAACGGATGTTCCCTTTACCCTCCCTGTTCATCCGGGTCAATAACCATATGGGGTTTGATGTCGATCAAAGGAGAGCCGTCGATCATGTCTATGTCCTCGATGGTGAGGATGTTGCCCTCTATTTTCTTCAATCTGACCACCGAGAGCCCGATATGGTTCGGCCTCATTGGCGCCCTCGTTGAGAAAACACCTGTGATCCGTAAACCTCCATAGGGTACAACCTCCAGCAAATGTTTCTTCTGAAGATGCAGATGGAAAAGAAGGACCATATGCGATCTTCCCTCCAGACCTTTTAGTCCGGCCTTGTACTCATCGAAGACCTCCAGAGTTCCCTGTATTCCCTTCATCGGCTGCCTCGGCACTTCACCGAACTCCTTGAACGGGGTTCTTATAACCCCTATGGGCCTTAGAACGATATCGCTTTCCACGGGTCCCTCTTTCATCCTCATCTCTCCGGCACCTCAGGACCCATAAAAGGGCCTTTTTGCATATATAATTGAGCGGGTCTGCAAAAATTATTATTATCCTTGTTCTTCTTTCGGCCCAGTCGGTGTGCTCCATGCTAGACAACAGGTTCCTCAGGGAGAATGCGGATCTGGTAAGAAAAATGCTTCTGGACAGACAGGCCGAGGCAGACCTGGATGGATATCTCCGGGCCGACAGCAGGTTCAGGGAGATAGTTGAAGAGGTCAATTCCCTGAAGCACGAGAAGAACGTGGTCTCCAGGGAGATTAGCGCAGAGAAGGACAGGGAGCTCAAGAAGGAGAAGATCTCAAGGATGAAGGAAGTGAACCAGCGCCTGAAGGACCTCGACGCTGTGGCCAGGGAGCTGAACAAAGAAAGGAACATGATCCGTCTGACCATACCAAACATGTCCCAGGAGGACGTACCGGTCGGTCCGGACGAGGCCTACAACCAGGTCGTGGACCGGTGGGGAGAGCCACGGCCCCTTGGGTTCGAACCCAGAGGACATGTGGAGCTGGGCACCTCTCTGGACATACTGGACCTCGAGAGGGGTGCCAAGATAGCCGGTTCCGGATTCTACGTCCTGAAGGGGATGGGTGCCAGGATGGAGATGGCCCTTGCCCGGTTCATGATGGACATCCACCGCGAACAGGGATATACCGAGATATGGCCCCCTGCACTGGCCAATACCGATTCCATGACCGGGACCGGTCAGCTTCCAAAGTTCGAAGAGGACATGTACAAATTAACCGGCGACGACCTTTACATGGTCCCCACAGCAGAAGTTCCAGTGACCAATCTGCACAGGGATGAGATAATGGACCTGGACAGTCTTCCGATCCGATATCAGGCCTTCTCACCATGCTTCAGAAGGGAAGCGGGAAAACATGCGGGAGAAGAAGGAATAATCAGGGTACACCAGTTCTCCAAGGTGGAGCTGGTGACGTTCTCGCTCCCGGAGGATTCCCGTAAAGAGCTCGAGAGATTGACCGATGATGCCTCGGAGGTACTGAGAAGACTTGAGCTCCCTTTCAGAAAGATCGTGCTGTGCACGGGGGACCTCACGTTCTCCTCCGCCAAGACCTATGACCTTGAGGTCCATTCTCCCTTCGAGGAGAGATGGCTGGAGGTCTCCTCCTGCTCGAACTTCTCGGACTTCCAGGCGAGAAGGGCCATGATCAAGTTCAGGAGAAAACCGCATCTCTCCAGCGAGTTCCTCCATACCCTGAACGGTTCCGGACTTGCCGTGGGAAGGACAATGGTAGCATTGCTGGAGAACTATCAGAGAGAAGATGGTAGTGTGGAGATACCCAAGGCACTTAGACCTTATGTGGGCGGTCTTGAGGTGATCACTTCCCCCATCTGATCTTGAAACCTTCCTTTTCCTCTTCAAGGTCCTTGACCTTCCTTGAAGACCTCTTCCTGTCCTCTTTGATCGGTGGTTTTCTCCTGGGCCTCTCCTCGGGTACCCCTCCCTTGTCATCTCTTGCACGGGGCTCCCGGGATGATCTTCCGTGGCCTCTGCTCATATAATTCTGAAGGGCATCGTTTATTCTCTCCCTGAATACCAGACCGGAAAAGACAAGAAAAGAGCATATCAGGATCACCAGGGAGATGAAGAGCAGCGGCCTCCAGTCATAATATCTGTTCGGGTCCAGGGGATAATCGTCCTTCCCATCTGATATCCCATCCCCGTCATCATCGTTGTCCCGGTTATTTCCAACACCATCTCCATCAGTGTCCAACCATTCATCCGGATCATCCGGCAGGTCATCTTCCTCGTTGGGTACCCCGTCCCCGTCCCTGTCGGGGTCCTGATTGTCGCCGATCCCATTGCCATCGATGTCACTCCATTCATTGGGGTCCAGAGGAAAAGCATCGTTCTCGTTCAGATATCCGTCCCCGTCGATGTCAGGATCCGAGTTGTCCCCTATCCCGTCGCCATCGGTGTCCAGCCATTCGGTGGGGTCCTTGGCGAAGCTGTACCCCTTCGAGACACCGGATGGATAATGGCTGTCCCCCGGAGGTTCGTGTATGTCGAGCACCCCGTCCCCGTCGTCGTCATCGTCATAGAAGGAACCGAAACCGTCCCCGTCGATGTCACCGTGGACCCGTGGGTCATATGGGTCATCATCATATGGGTCCCTAACGCCGTCCCCGTCGGTATCCAGATAGTCCTTGAAAACCGTCCTTGTCTGGGAACTTCCCACCAGACCGGCCATGTTCTCGGCCCTGACCACTATTTTGTGGGCCGACCTGTTGAAGGACGAGAGGTTCAAGGATATTGAATAGAGGTCACCCTCACCGATAGGTTCGCCAAGGGCAACTGAATATCCGTCCATGACCAGGAAGACATGCCTGACACCCGAGTTCTCCCTGATCGAAACCAGCACCTTTAACTCTCCAGAGTGGGATGAATTATCGGCAGGGGAGAGCATATCCACCATGGGCGGTGACCTGTCAACGAACACATCCAGGTCCACGATGGTCGATCTGAGGCCGGTGTCAAGGGCAACGAACCGCATGTTGTAGCTCCCATCTGGTACACGGTCGAGATCAAGTGTGGTACCGAGGTCATGATCCTCTCCCCTGAATATGAAGTAGACCCTGGAGAGGAACGGTTCTATGACCTCCGCCTCGGGGGTGAAGTTGCCTGTGATAGCAGCTCCATCCACGGGGGATATCACGTTCAGCTCCGGTGCATTGTTATCGACAGGCATGTAGGAATAGGCGAACCCTTCCTCACCCAGCCTGTCCTGCGCCCTGACCACAAGGAGATACCTCCCGTCCATCAGCGCCTCGGTGTCGATCATCCCTTCGAAATAATCCCTGGTTACCGGACCGTCGCCAGGTCCTTTCAGTCTTACAGAGGCAAAGGGTTTCTCGGTGGGTCCCGGAGGTACAGGCCCGGTCCTGTTCCCCCATTTGTAAAGTGATGCTTCAACATAATCTATGACGCCCCCATCATCCACGTGGGCCAATATGCTGACCCTGCCTTCCTGGGTGCTGCCGTAGGAGGGGGCTACGAGCTCAACCTGTGGCTTATAGTTATCGAAGTAGAGGTCCAGGAAGACGGAGTCGGTCTTCCCTGTGATATCGAGTGCCCTGACCTCCACTTGATGGTATCCGGCCCGGTGATCCCCGGTATCGAAACCATCTGCCACATCGATGTATGGTCCTCCGTCTATGGAGAATGTCACCGGTCCGTCAAGGAACTCATCGATCTCCGATGCTGAATTGGTCACGAAATCCACATCACCGGATACCGAGGAGCCGTTTGTCGGATAGAATACCGTGAGGGCCGGATATGTGTTGTCTATCCGAACGCTCACCGGTCCGGATGACCCCAATCTTCCTGCGGTGTCATTGGCCACCACTTCCAGAATGTATGTTCCGTCGGGGAGCGAAGATACGTCTACTGAGGCTTTGTAGATATCCCTTCCCTGGTCGGTAAGCAGCCCCTTCATCAGTTCCTCGCCCTCGCTCCCTTCCGACAGGGTGAACCTGACGGTACGGATGTCGCCGTCGTCCGTTATGATGGCATATATGTCATCCTCGCCTGTGAGGTGACCTCCGGACGTGGGATTGACCATCTCCACAACCGGAGCTTCCCTGTCGTTCACCACAAGGACCTGGGCAAGCGCACTTATCGAATTTCCCGCAAGGTCCTTCGCCTCGATCCTCACAAAGTAGTACTTGGAGGGGGCTCCACCTGTGTTCGGGACGATGTCAATGGATGTGAAATTGTCATCGGAGCCGTTAAGGTCGTTGCCGAGACCGGTGTTGTTGAAAGTGATGGGAGGATAGAAACCGAGCTCCGTCCCATCGGCCTTCACCCTCAGGATATCCGATCCGGCATCCCAGACCTTGATCTGCATATGGAACCTCTCATGGTCCGACACCGAACCCCTTCCATCGGGGTAGCGGACAAGAACAGGTGTTTCCACCTCCGGTAACTGATTATCTATGGTCAGGTCCGCCTCCCCCAATCCGACGTTATCCGCCCAGTCCACAGCCTCTATGAGCACCTTTCTCTCCTGGGTGTCCATTGTCGGGACGGTGATAAGGGGTGAACCGTAGAGACCGTCGTCCGCAAGACCGTCCTCGTGCTCTCCGTCATCGTAGAGGAATGCCTCTTTTGTTACGTCCAGTGGGACATTTGCTATTCCCTTCACTATCCTGGCCGGGTTATCCGTCGAATAGATGGACCTGCCTATATTGCGGTATATGGTCTCGAGCTGGGTTGCGGACGGGGCGTAATAGTACGCTCCTCCGGCGGATGTTGAAGCAATCCTCCAGAGATTGTATTCAACGGTGCCCGATTCATCCTGCCAATAGGCCGACTTCTCGTCGTATTCATAATTGTTGGGTGCGGTCAACCTCAGTGGAGAATTGGGGGGCTCATGGTGCTCGAGCCCGAGGCCTATGGTGTATATCGGTATTGGGGAGTTCAGAAGACCTTCCCTGAACTGGTATATCTCGCTTTCCACCCAATAATGCCTGCCCGAGACGTTGTTGACCAGTGTGTTATTATCTATGGTATAGCCCCTGTCCTCGTACTTTCCCCAGTGGGTTGTGACATAGCTGGAAACGTTCCAATCGTGCCATGGACAGAAGTTCGCGGACCCCTCCTCATACTGGTAGTGGAGCTCTCTGTTATAATCATCCGCTCCATCCGTGAAGGCCACCACCACCGGCGTGGAATCCGCATTGGCCAGGGTATACTTCGTCGCGTTGCCGATGGAATCCCATATTGGAGTGCCCGCACGTGCCCTGATACTGTCGATGAGGTTCCTTGCCTGCTGTTTTCCATTGTCGTCCATCAGGGTGAAGTTCATGTCTTTCTTGGGGATCCCGGGGGCATCGGGTCCCGGGCCTCCGTCTTCGTAAACCTCATAGAACCTCCAAATCGATACGTAATCTATGTCCCTGGTATTGTTGATGAAGGATTTTGCAGCCCTTTTCAGGGAATCTATCTTGTTGTTTTCCGCCATGGACCCGGAATTGTCCAGGACCAGGGTCAGGTAGATGGGGGCAGTGTTGTCGGAAAGCCTGGCCATGATCCTTATGTCGTCACCCGTCTTTGCCGCTCCCTGCTCCCCCGGATAATCCACCCAGGCATCCTCCACAAAGGGAGGCTTCGGGTCCACGGGGACCTCTATCCTCTTTTCCATCAGATTACCAGCCCTATCCGTGGCATAGTATCTGATGGTATGGAATGCCCATGGTCCGTCCACCGTGATCAGCTCCGATCCCCAATATCCGTCATTGGCAGCTTTGTCATTGTGTGCACCGTCATCGAAAAGGAGCTGGGCAGCATCGCCTCCTATGGGGCTTGCATGCACAACGCACTCTTCGAGACCGGACTGGTTGTCGTATATCATCGCGTGCAGCCTGACCCTGTCTCCTACCTTTGCAGCGGTCTGGGAACCGGGATAATCCACCGAGGGTCCGGATAGTGAAGGAGGTGTGTTGTCTATGGTGATGGGCATGGTTATCGATGTTGACCTCCCGGAGAAACCCTGCAGGGAAGCCTTGAGGATGTGAGGGCCGTCGGAGAATAGGGATGTGTTGAGGGCCTTGTTTATCATGCTTGCTTTACCCGAAAATGAATCGAAAAGGGTGCCGTCAACGTAGAACTGGACCGCCTTGGTGTATTCCGAGACCCTTAGCGAGATGGGTGCGACACCTCTGAGCGCGTCCCCCCAATCTGGTGTTGTGAAATAACCCCACAGCGGGTAGTTGTTCACATCAACCCATGTGGTGTTGTAGTTCGTACCGGATATGCTGTCGGTGGCCCTCACTTTGATGGTCATGGAACCTTCTCCGGAATCGAAGGTGTCCCAATCATAGGCGTAATATCTCCAATCACCGGAGGCGCTTGTGTAGGTCATACCGTTCCAGCCACCATCCCCTGCACTGAACTCAACCTTCTCCACGGGTGCTTCCGAATCTACCCTGGCCACCACCCTGTGGATCCCCGAGACATTTGTACCGATCTCGGAGGGGGTGACGATCTCGACCTTGGGAAGCGATGTCACCCGATGATATGAGATATCTATCCTCCAGTTGTTCAGGACATTGTCGTAGATCCTAACGTATAAGGGGGAGTTCACGTCCTGGGACAGGGAATTCACCCCGTAGGTCCCGTTCCATTGGGAGGGGGTGTTGTCGTCCTCGGGAGAGTAGGCAAGACCGCCCTCCGGGTCAAAGGTCACCTTATCCAGACCGGATGCACCTGCAGGCTCCCTTGCACTTCCGGTAATATGGAATTCCTGGGTTTTGAGCATGTTGGGCCGGAAGTAGATGTTCCTGGTTGGCTGGTCCACGTATATGTACTTCGAGCTCTCCTGGACCGACAGGTTCGATACGGTAGGGGGGTCGTTATCCTCGATGAAGTAGACATCCCAGGTGGTCTCGTGTCCGACCTTGTCTCTCAGGGTGAAGGTGATGGGGTTATCGGCGTAACCGTTCTGGGTGATCGTGTATCCTACCGTCATGGAATTGTCATCCACCGTATCTTTGGGACCATCCGGTCTCTTGTCGAATGCCGGCTCACCCCTGAGCTCGTCGGGGAAATCCTCCGTGAAACCGTGAAAATTGGCGCTGATGCTCTGCCCCAATCCTTCCCCGGAGACGCTGTTGTAATAGATGGTATCGGTACCGTTGAGGTCCGAATCAGCATCATAGAAATATGCAGTGGTGGCCTGCATCCTCAACTCACAGGTGGAGAGGTCCGGTGGCCGGGTGTCCGCTTTGACCCGGTGGGACCTGTTGGACACGGGCATGACCTTGACCTTGTTCCCGTCCGCCCCTTTTATCTCCATGCTCCAAGGTGGAGTGGAAGAATAGAAGGTGTCGCCGTGGGTTATGTTGGACGATGTATGCAGGACTATGAACATGTCGTATGATCCGCTGGAATTCCCAGGGACCTTGGCCGTAGCGGACCCGTTCTCGGGAAGGGAAATATTCAAGGTCCAGTAACCAGAACTGTTGATGAGCTCCATGGAGGTCGGAAGCACCCTGGTATCATCGGAGGGATCGAACTCATCCGACGAGGAAGCTCCGTCATCCATGTATATGGAGGCCCCTGATGATGTGCCGTTTCCCATGGTGTAAAGGTCCATCCAGGGATCGAACCCGCTGATGGAGTGCAGTTCCAGCTGGATCCCGGTGACCACCTCCAGGTCCGAGATGCCGGAGAAGAGTGAGATGCCTTGGACCGCTATATGATCTATGTCTATGCCTTTTTCTCCCACGGGGACCACATCATCGGTCCCTAGGTAATTGGCCTCTATGTGTCCACACTGAAGAGTATTGGTATTGCTGGTAGAGGATGGTATCTTGGTATCATCCGAGAAGGTTATTGCATTTGCCGGCAGGCGGACGACGAACCTATCTCCGGAGGATATGGAGGAGGAGGTCCTCAAAACAATGAACCAGTGGTGAGATCCGGATATGGAGGTCGGAACGCTCTCCGACGATATGTTGAACATTATAGCGTTGGAGCTCACGGAAAAGGATGGTACATCAAGAGGAGTATCGGACTGGTCCAGTTTATCATCGTCTGTGCCATCGTCCCGGTAAAGAGCGACCCCTGACCTCGACTGGTTCGTTGATATCGTCCTGATATCCGACATTGTGAACGAGCCGCTGTTCACCAGGGTTACGTTGACACTGACAAGGGAATCACTTCCGGTATCGGATGTGGCCCTGAACCCCCAGACGGGAACCGCTGTTGAGTTCTCGTGGATACGCTGACCGTTGGTGACCAAGGCATTCGGGTTTGCCGGGGTCACGGCTCCCAATGAAGCATCCGAGACGAGTCCCAGAGCACCTATCATGAGGGTCATTATCGACAATGCCACCAATCCTCTCCTGAGAACCAGGGCAGATCTATCCATTTTCCTGTAGTGCATCGGCTTCACCTCGAGGTCCCAGATATTATGATCTCTGTTTTCGGGAATTAAGAACCGCCCAACTACAAAAACGTTTTCGCCACCGATTAACACATGCGGACCATGTCAGATCTTGGCCGGACAGCCATCTTCACTCTTCACTGTCCTCTTTTTCATCTTCCTTCTCATCATCGTGATGATGGGTTTCCTGCTCTTCCTCTTCCTTCTCATCATCGTGGTGATGTGGCTCATGCTCTTCCTCTTCCTCTTCCTTCTTGACGTATTCCTCTATGAGCCTGATGGTCTTGAGATCCAGGTGCGCCCTGAGGTCCGAAACGAGCTTGAACTTGGCCATTGCCCAGTTCTGGTCCAGCTTTACCATGTCCGGGAGCACTATGTCCACCTGGTCATCTCCCTTGAACTCCACCTGGAACTCGTCAGGATTGGCATAGGCGGTCTCGATTATCGCCTTGAGCTTCTTCTCCCTGTCCTCTATGACCTCTGTAATAGTGAACTCGTAGGAGATGGTCCTTCCGGCCCAACGATGATTGAAATCCACCCTCACCCTTCCGGCAAAGATACGGTTGATTATGCCGACCCTGTTGCTGAGCCGGATCTCCATACCCTCCGTGGGATACTTGTCCCCCTTCCTGAACTCCGGAAGCGAGAGTATCTTGTTCATGGGATAGACCTCTATCTGCTTTGGGTCCCTCTCACCGAAGGCCTCTTCCGCCTCCACATCCACCTTGACCTCCTTTCCGACCTCAGCATCCAGAAGTGCTTTGTCCAGGCCTTTTACCACGGTTCCGGCCCCCACGACCACAGCGATGGGTTCGTACTTTACCCTCTCGTTGTACATATCATGTTCCTTTGCGATCTCTTCGTTCGTGGTGTCCACGAGCTGTCCGGTTTCCTTGACGAAGGCGTTGAAATCAAGCCTAATGAAGTCTCCATCTTTCATCCGTAACCACCGACCTTCCTGTTCTGTGCCGAATTGACCGCCGATGAAGGAGGTCCCATTTAAAGTTTTGTCAGGAATCCATGTATCTACCGAGCATCACCTCTATGTCGTCCACTATTGCCTCAGGACCGTTGATGCTTATCTGGACCTCTAAATCTTTGAGATCACCAACGACAGGTTCCACCACCATTGCAAATGAGGCATTGCCGACACGGCCGCCGGCATCCGTCCAGGAGATGTTCCCTATCTCATATCTCCAGGAGGCCTCCATGGATATGTTCATGTCCTTGATGGACCAGTTCCCTGTCAAGGGCCTTATCCTGACCTTTACCTCCGGGGGCCCATGCAGGACCTTGACGGATACGGTGGAGTTTTCCGTCTGCCCCCTCAGCATCCAAACCCTGGAGGTTACAAGAGCCGAACCCTCACCGGCCTGAACATCGGCCTCCATGAAATGTTCGGCCCTGACGAGACTGAAACTCGTTACATGGCTCTCCCCTCCGACCGTCCTTACGCTGAGGAGGACCTCGGTGGAATTTTCGTATTCTACATTGTAAGAACATCCGAAGACCAGCTGTATTCCCTTTCTGGAGCCCCCCTGCATTTCAAACTGCCTGGGTCCGAGCAGCATGACGTAATGGTCCCCGCTGGTGAACAGTGAGGGGTTGTTTCCCAGGACCGTGGAATATGCGGTCATGTTGACATCCATTGTCGTGTTCGTAGCGGACATCAGTATTTCCTCTCCGTCGATCCGGACATGTATGCTGACCTTATCCAGGTCCTCCCCCTTGTTGACCAGCTCGAACATCTCCATGTTGGGTGCTTCGGGGGAGACGAAATATCTGTCCCTGTGATGGACCAGCTCGACCCCCTGGTCCTCTATCTCCATGCTCTCTAAGGGGACGGGATGGAAGGTGAGCACCATGATGACCACTGCAATTCCGGTGGTGACATACTGTCTTTTGGAAAGGGGGGAGATATCGTTCAAAGGAGGAGGATGTCTGGCGCCGAGGAAGAGTATAAGGACCGCGAACAGGAGGTAGGTCAGGAATCCCGTGGTAAATCCAAGTATCACCATGAGGATCAGTGTGCCGGTGGAAACGTACTTTGCCTTGTCCCCGAGCGCTCCCCTTGCAATGTGCCCTCCGTCCAGTTGTCCGACCGGCAGGAGGTTCAGGGCTGTTACGAACAGTCCTATCCATCCTGCGAACGCCGTTGGATAGAGGACCCCCTCCGTGCTTACCCCAAGGATCTCCTGGAGTCCCCAAAAAAGCAACGGCGGGTTTATCATTATGTAGATGTTGCCGGCCACGAGTTCGCTGGCAACCGGGAAATGGTGGGTGAGGACCAAACCGATTATTGTGACGGGAATGGCAACGATGAAACCTGCTATTGGTCCGGCTGCACCTATGTCAACAAGGGATTTCCTGGTGGACAGCGGCTCCTTCATGGAGATCAAGGCACCGAAGGTGCCTATGGGCGAGATGAAAGGTGGTATGGGGATGAAATACGGCAGGGAAGAATCTATCCTGTAGCGTCTTGCCGTGAAGTAATGACTGAGCTCGTGAGTTCCCAGGATCAGTAGCAGAGGGAGGGCGAAGGTCAGACCTCCCATCAACACATCCATCGGCCGCAGGAGCGATCGGAAAAGTCCGGACAGGGTATCTATCTCCGTTGACCTGGTGGTCCAGAGTATGGAGCCGGCCCAGACGGTGGTGAAAATGGTGAGTGCCAGCATTATCACGTTCGCCTTATTGCTTCTCCTCTTGCGTTTTGGAAGCGGGTATACGGTCAAGTAGAGGTTGGGACCCTGGTCTGCAAGCCTTGGAAAGAAGCCCAGCATCTGGAGCTTTACCCGAACGTATTCGAAGCGCTCCTCCAGTCCTTTCATTTCACGTTTGATCTTTAGATATATTCCAGCCTCATCGAATCGGCTTTCCAAAATATCGAACTTCCTGGAGGCTATCCTCTCCACCCTGTCAGAGGCCTCCACCCTCCTCATGTCCGAACTGCCGTCCTTCCCGGTGGATGGAGGGCCGAGGGTCCCGAAGATGGTTTTTATCCGCGGTCCTGAAAAAGCCTTTGCCAGGTCCTCCTTTCCATCATCTTTTCCTTTCAATTGTAGGTCACCCTTCAAAGATCTCTTTCAAGGTCGTCCTCATCTTGAGGTATGAATCCGAAAGCGATTTCTTGGATGGATGGGGCCATATGGGAAAGGGTTTCTTGTCCATGGCCACCTCGAATATCCTCTTGTGAACGGAAGGACTCCTGAAAAGAACATGCCATTTTTCGCATCTCTCGTGGTTCTTCTCCAAGAAGTCCACGAGGATATCCGCCGCGTTGGATATCACAACCCTGAAATCGTCGGGATTCCATGAGAGGCCCCTCCTCCGGACCATGAACGAGAGGGCCCCCGAACCATCGTACATGGGTATCTCCTCGTACCATTCCCTGGGGACGACACCGAGCACAGGCGAGATGGTGTATATCGCTACCTGGTCCTCGACCTTGAGGTTCTTGAGAGATGTGAAGAGGTTCCTGTAGATCAGTGAATCGGTCTTATCTTTACTCCATGGTTTCCTGTCGGCATCTGGAAAGAGTAGGCCTATTCTCTTACCCTCTCCTACGTAGTCCCTGATCCTCTCATGGTATTCCATTATCCTGGGATCGAACCTCTGGGCCTGCAGTATCTCAGTGGGCGTCAAGAAGGCCAGATCGGGGTCAATGGCCGGGATCTTCTCCCTTACCGCATCTATGAACATTTTCCTTCTGGTGTCCTCGGTCTTCTTCTGGGCTTCATCGTAAGTGTCTTCCCATGATGGGGGCATAGTTGACCCAAAGGAGAGGGCATACTATAATCTTTAGGTTGACCCTACAAGGGAGCCCCCGGGGACATGAAGTGGAAGGGTTATATATCGAGGTCCGCAATTCAGGTCCCGTTGCAAGGGAAACGAGATAGAAAGATCATCGATCTCAAATCCCAGGATCTGACCTCCCGGGAACTATTAGAGTTCAGAAGGATCGTTCTGAAGGGACATGAGGATGAGGAACATCAAGAGCTGATCTCCTTCAACTCAGGGTCAACCCCCTATAACTATTCGTCCCTGAGCGATTTCCATAAGGACAGGGAGAGCATTCCCGAGGATGCCAGTTATTTCTCCTATACGATTAACCTGCCGTCGATCAACAGGTGCTCCCTGTACCTCGACCCCGACAGACCAGGCAAGATCGTGCTAGAAGGGACCTCGAATTGGGTGGAGGCAAAGGCAGAGGAGATCGTATCACATTTTCCACAAGGAGGGGAGCGCTATATCGTTCACGGAAGATCGGGGATATTCATAATATGGGCGATCGTGGTCATAATGGCCTCGGTAATACTGCTTGTCGCATCGCTCATCATGGGGCCCGATGCCGTGGTGATATCTTCGGTGATATTCACATCATCGGTGCTTGGGATATACCTCTCGGTGGTGAAGGCAAAGGATATCCAACCGGCGAACACGATATCCTTCCTGAAGAGGAGAAGGTACTGGTTGGAGACTTTTCTGCATATTCTCACCATCGCACTTGGCATAATAAGTGCCATCTTCGCAACGATAATAGTAAAGTCCCTGCTCTGAGTCATACCACCCTCGAAAGGGCTCCTGCAAGCACGTTCTCCAGTTTCTCGTCCTTTCCGGGATCTATCTCCTTCAACATGTTGAACATCTTTCTGTTGAACGCCCCGATGAGCAGTGTTTCATCAAGTATGTTCCTGGTCCTGAGATCCTTTTCCTCAACGATCCTCCTCATCACAGACAGGACAAGAAACTGTCCCAGAACGAGAAGCAGGGATAACATACGGGGGTCGGGTTCATCCCCCTCCTCCGCTCCGTTCCTCAGGACCGCGGCGCCGGATAGTATCGCGGACTGTTCCAGTATGGACCTCTGCTGGGGATCCTCTACCGTGTCCCCTATTGTGTTGATCACCGCCAGTATGTTCCAGCCATAATGTTTGGGATACTGGCATGTGAGTGCCATGAACCCTTTCATGACATCCTCTGCGCTCTGGTGAATATTCCTCTTCAACCATTCATCGGTCATGTCAGGGCTCATGCTGTCTAGTCCGAGCTCCTTCCAACAGGTAGGACATACCGGTGCCTGGTGGAACAGCTTCTGCTCTCCCTTCAGAGGTGATTGGCAGACCGTGCATATACCCTCCTCTTCTTCTTCCTCCGCCATTTGAGATCTCTCCATCTAATATGCTCATGGAAGGAGACTTATTTGATATTTGTTCATGGAAAGCTACATGGACTCGATGATGCTTGAAACATCATCCTCTGTCAGGTCCACCCTGAAGTTCTTCCTGAACCCGGTGTACTCGGTCTCCATTATCCTCTCTATCCAGTCCTTCCGCTCCACCTGTGCAAGACCATGAGGTGCATCAAGCTGCTCGATAAGCTCCTTGATATCCTCGGAAAGGGTGTCGGGTGTGGAGCCGAAGGCTTCTGAAAGCTTTTTGATGTCCCTCTCCCCTTTCTCCCATAGGAGATCGAACGTGGGACCAAGTGAAAGTGCGCAGGCCTTCCCGTGGTCCAGACCCGTGTCCATGGTTATGGGATATGATATCGCGTGGCAGATGGTGGTCCCGGTGTTGGAGAATCCGTGACCGGCAAAGATACTGGCAAGGGAGATGCCTTCCCTGTGCTCCCTCTTCGAACCATCCCTGTAGGCCCCCAACAGATGTTCCTTGACATGTCGTACAGCGGTAAGGCAAAGCTCCCTGGTGATCCGGTTGGACCTCTTTGCCCAGAAGCTCTCGAAGGAATGGGAGAGTATGTCCAGCCCGGTGGCGGCCGTCTGTTCAGGCGGAAGTGACAGGGTGAGCTTCGGGTCCACCACAGCTCTATCCGGATAGATCGAGGGATGTCTCAGTCCCACTTTGTTGTTCAGCTCCGGAACGGTCACTATGGAAAACGGCGTTATCTCCGATGAGGTGCCGGGGGTGGTCGGTACCGCGGTGAGCGGTATTCCGAACCCGGCTGGGGTCCTCTTATCGGTCAAGTAGTCGATTACCTTTCCTCCCCGGTGGGCGATAACCGCCATGAACTTGGCGGCGTCCATCACCGATCCACCACCCACAGCGAGTATGCAATCAGCGGCGGACGACCTCAACTGCTCCGCGCCCTTTTCGACCGTGTCGGACGACGGATTCGGTTCAACTCCTCTGAAAACGCTCACCGCCCCATGGGCATTGGCACGTACGGCTTCCTCTACTCCCAGCCTATCGGAGGACCTGCCACCCATTACAAGGAAGATATCACCCTCCGAAAGCCATTCGTCAATCCTGTCGAAGGCTCCCCAACCGTAGAGGATCGGGGGCCCCGGTTCATACTCTGACCACATAATGGTGAAAAATGGAGTCCTCCTTATAATTATATCCGATGGATTGTTGTAAAGAGAGCTTCCACATTTGATCTGTGTTATCATAGGAGATGTGAGACCCTTCATGCAGCGCTTGGCATTCACGCCGACAATAGACCTCTTCTCATAAGGACATCCCGATACCTGACTGCTGGAATGAAATGGGTCCCCAGCGGTGAACTTGTCACAGATGTCTTTTGATGACACAACTTCCACATTTGATTCGACAAAGTTAAATATCTCGCTATTGTAGACCCCCTTGGTAGTTAGCTTGAAACCTCAATGGATACTCTTCCTTGCAACTGTTTCGATCTTCGTGGGAGGTTTTATCGGAGTCATTACAGAGGATATAGCTTCCATGTTGGGCGCATCCGTCCTTTTCTTCGCGGCATCCTTTGCCGGAGCCGTCTGGTTCTCCTCCAGGAAAAAGAGAAAGGAAGAGGATGGGATCGAGGATGCCTCCCCTGTGCTGGACCTTGAGGAAAAGGAAAGCGGGGGAAGCGGGATATCCTTCGAGCGGGACCCCATGAAGAGGGACCGGGTGATCCACATGTACATAGAGGAACTGAACATCCCGAGGGATAAGGCCGAAAACCTCTATGATGCAGGATATACAGGATGGGGGGACTTCTCCGAGGCAATACCCGAGGACCTAGCAATGGTGAAGGGCATAAATCCGACCATTGCACGGCGCATCATATCGACGGTGAGGTCCAAGAGGGATTTTTAATCTTTCAACCGATACATTTATTGACCAAATGATGTTGTTGATTCCTCTAGACCATTTGCTACATGGGGTATGGACCATGAGATTCCGCAATATACTGATGCTCACACTACTCGTTCCTTTGATCGCAGCCGGGACACTGGCATTCATTGATCATTCAGCCTCTGCGAGACCGGACCCTACACCCTTCGGGTTCGATATGGAATTCTGGTACGATGATCAGGCGCCCGCACTATCTGATCTGGACATCAGCATTCCCCTCGCCTTCCAGGAGATGGGGGGCGATGCCGAGCTCGAAATGGTGGTACAGTTCCATCCTCCATTGACAGACGAGGACATCAGGGCGGCGGAGGATGCCGGGATGGATGTCCTGCACCGCATGAAGGAGCTCCCTGCGGTGTTCGCCAGGGGCGACAGGGACTCTATCGAAAAACTTGCCCGTTACAAGGGGACCTACTGGATCGAGAACAACACAATTCAGCAGTTCATGATGCAGGACACCACAACAGTGATCAATGCGTCCAAGACCTGGAACTCCCCCGTCGTGGATGCATTGAAAAAGGAGTATCCAGCAATAGACGGCAGAGGGAACACCATCGTGGTGCTGGATTCAGGTGTCGATGCCGGGCACCCCGACCTGGACCTCGGAGAGAAGACCATCAAGAACTACAAATCGGACTCGGACTACGTCTGGAGAGAGGTGGAGAACGCAGATACTTCGTCCGGCCACGGAACCCACTGTGCCGGAACAGTTGCCGGCAACGGCGACGCCTCTTCCGGTGCAATGGCGGGCGTGGCCCGCGGTTCAAAGCTGATAGGACTCTCTACAGGGGAGGCGGTCTCCATATTCAACGCGGTTGGTGGAATGGAATGGGTTCTGGAGCATTCAAAACCAGGTCATACCTACGAATGGCAGGAACCCATAAGGGCGGTCTCGAACTCCTGGGGACCCGCTCCCGGGGATTACAATCCGGAGGATTCACTCTCCAAGCTCTCACAGAGGATCACCTTCGAGAACAACGTGATAGTCGTTTTCGCGGCTTCTAACTCCGGGGGTGACGGGACCGATATACAGACGAATCCATACGGTAACATACCCTCCAACATCGCGGTGGCGGCCATTGCCCATGACGGCTCGGGCGTAGCCAGCTTCTCATCGCGAGGGGAGATGGGGATGGAGACAACCTATCCGGATGTCGGCGCCCCCGGTGTGAACATAATGTCGACTGCCGCAAGGAGGACCTATATCTCACTTATGACCAAACAGGGCGGTCTCTCCACCATAGACCCTTATTACTTTGCCATATCGGGGACTTCCATGGCAACACCACATATTGCTGGTGTGGTGGGTCTGCTGTTCCAGGCGTACCCCGGCCTGAGTATGTCGGAATACGTTGACGAGGCGTCCGAGGACAAGATGGAGAACTGGAACGGCGGAATGGGCTGGGTCAACGATACACGGAACAGGGTACACGAGATCGAGCTCATCCTGGAGGCATCGGCCCATTACATACTTCCCTCCGACGGAGGGGAGCCCCTGGCCGAGAACTACGTTCCCCAGAACTTCTCGGTCGGATGGAACGGGGAGCCCTTTGACTATGCCCAGGGCTTCGGCAACGTCCAGGTTGACAGGGCGATCGGCATCGCGCTCACCTTGAAGGAACTCAGGGAGCGGGATTTCGACGGTGACGGCTTGCCGGACAACCCCGACATGTGCGTCAAGCATGCCATAGAGCAGTATCAGGGAGTGATGAAGGTCCGGGAGAAGACCTTCGAGGGCAACCGGATCTACAGCTCCTGGAATGGTGAGTGGAGCAGGTTCTCCAATCAGACCAGCCAACCGATCCCGGTCCAGCATGATATCTCCAAGATGGTCTATATACCGGATGGTGCCGAGGAGCTGGAGGTAAGGTTCACCTACGATCCCTGGAACACTGATGAGAAGAGGGTGGCCTCTCTTTTCGCGACCATCGACTACAACGGCGACGGATCACCGGACTGGGTACAAACGGGAGGGGTGCTGGACGATGCCAGGATCGACACCATTTCCCTTTCGGGAATGCCCACCGGCGAATACTGGTCCTTCAACGTCGAGGGGAGAGGAGTGGACTGGAACATAGGTGAGAGGTTCAGGGAGAGCCAGTTCAAGGAGGTGAGGGTTGAGTTCACCGTCTCATTGAACCTTACCTTCGGTCCCGGGGAACATGTACTCCCCGAGCAGGACCCCCATCCCAGGATGGCCTACTGGAAACCCTTCGGTGACCCGGTTGACGGGGCCTCCATCAACATAAGCGAGTACTATTACGATCTCGGAGAGGTCAAGGACCCGTATGCGGCACCCGACGAGGGTGGAGAAGAGGGCGGTGTCAGCTGGTTATTGATACTGCTGATCATAGCGGTCCTGGCCGCTGCGGGTATATTCGCATACAAGAAAAAAGACCGGATACGAAGCATGTTGAACAGGGGTCCCGGAAAAGAACATACCTCCTCCAATGAGCCCGAGATAGCACCTGCAGACCCGGTAAGGGACACCGTACCGGACACCCTTTCCGAGGAGGGTAGCCTTGAGGAGCCCGATGTCAAGGAGGGGTCCCTCGAGGAGAAATGAACCGGACCCTGCGGAATATAAAAAACCTTAAGAACCAAACCGTGATATGGACCTCACCCAAGTCTTTCGGGCCAGTAGCTTAGCTTGGTGGAGCACTCGGCTGATAACCGAGAGGTCCCCGGTTCGAATCCGGGTTGGCCCACTCACATTATCATATACAAATTGTAATTGTGAGTGGGTAATAATTATCCCATAGCTGATCCAACCCGGACCGTGAAAATCACCAGATAAGCATCTGTAATTTGATTTTCACAAGGTCTGACACCCCATTGTAATGGCGGCATAGTGGTGTCAGTATTCCCATGGAATACCGGGTTGGCCCACTTTCGATTTTGATCAAGTTCTAATTGGAGAAAGTGGGAATCAATGTATCATCGTTCTATTCCAACCCGATCTTATTGATGTGTAATTATTGGCCAGGCGAAAAACGGTCGAAAGCTTGTTATGGTTATTTTTCGCCGATGGTCCGGGTTGGCCCATTCTGTTTTTTATTTTGTTGTACTTGGAAGAATGGGCCATCCCGGACAAGCAAAATCGCTAATTCATTTCCTTTCATTCGATTTTGTCATATCTGACACCCCAATTTCTAAACTCATAATGGTGGCAGATTTTCGTAACAGTTTGATGACCTCGGATAGAAAATCCGGGTTGGACCACCATCCATTTCCTGCTCAGATAATTCTAACAAGGAAACGGGTGACCCAACCCATAGGATTCGAACCTTGGTCTTGAGACATATCTGTCTCAGGGTGAGTAAAATCGCTTGTGATTTTACGGGATCTTTGGTATTTGGTGTTTCCGTGTCGCCAAATACCAAAGTGCGCACAATTCCAGATAAATTTTACATTTTTTTGAAAATAATGAGATGATTAATGAGAATGGGACCACTTTGTTTTTAACATAAACCTAAATCGATGCTCCATAGAAATGTCTTGGCTAGAGACCATATGTAGTAATCTTCAAAGATCGATCGATTGATTTTGCTCCACACCCTTCGATCAGAGAAAATTATTAAATGCATAATTCCTATCTTATCCATGCAGAAAGTTCTATTGAAGAAAAGAAGGTAAAGGACATGATATCAAAGAAAATGGCAACTATTTTATTAACAATGACAATTGCCATATCTGTTTGGTCTGAGATATATATTGGCGAAGCAAAAGCTGAAGGCGGATCCTTCGGGGGAGGAAAAGGTACTTTATCCGACCCATACATTATCGAAGATGTTTCGGACCTCCAGGCCATGAGGGATGATCTGACGGCACATTATATTTTGAAGAATGACATCAATGCTTCCGCTACCAGAACCTGGAACTCGGGTTTGGGTTTTGCTCCTGTTGGAACCTATGTGGCATATAATCCATCAGCCGGTTTTTCAGGCAGTCTTGATGGAAAGAACTACACCATAAAGGGATTGTTCATAAACCGCCCGACTGCAGACAGCATTGGTTTGATAGGATCGGTAAGTCCCAGAGGATCCGTTAAAAACTTATGTCTTTCGGATTGCAAAATTGTCGGAAGAAACTATGTCGGTGGAATAGTGGGATACAACCAGGCTGGCACTATTGATAATTGCAATGCAACAGGGAATATCAGCGGGAACGGGAGTAATATTGGAGGGCTTATTGGGGATAATCATGATGGCACCATATCCAACTGTTCGTCCACCGGAGTTGTGACCGGAAAGGGAAATGTGGGAGGCCTTAATGGTGCAAATATTTTTGGTGAAATATTCAACTGTCGATCCTCCTGCAAGGTGAGCGGAACAGCATCAGTTGGAGGGCTTGTCGGATACAACATATATAAGGTTTATAACAGCCATGCTTCCGGTAACGTGAGCGGGAGTAATTGTTTGGGCGGGTTCGTTGGATACAATAGATACAAAGTTGATTCCTGCTCCGCCGCTGGGAATGTGACAGGAAGTAGTGGTTCAGTAGGGGGTTTCGTCGGATGTAATGAAGGAGGAACTGTGACCAACAGCTCTTCTTCAGGGAATGTGAGCGGAAGTGGTGATTATCTTGCTGGTTTTGTTGGACACAACAATGATGGCACCATTTCAAACAGCCACTATAATGTCGATGATGTATTTGTGAACGGGACACTGCAGGTTACCATAGGGGGCCTCTTCAAGGACCAGTATCAGGATTGGTACTCCAATGATCTATCTCTGGATATTTCGGACTACAGCAGCTCTCTTGTTCCCTCTGGCCGGTATTACAACATAGACTCTGTTCAGGGTTTACGGGATCTTCTTGGTTTCTCCGATGCAGCAGGGTACAGCTTCCGCTTGACCGGCAATATAGACCTATCCAAAGACCCCGGTCTTTACATACCATATCTGAAGGTGGCCGAGTTCGATGGCTGTAACAATACCGTATCTAATCTATTCCTGAACATGTCCAATGATCGAATCGGTCTATTCGGTTATAATGCTGGCAGTTCGATAAAGAACATTGAACTCATAGATCACTACGTAAACGGCAATAAGTTTGTGGGAGGGATCGTAGGAATCAATTCGAAAGGGGCGGTGGAAAACTGCCGCGCATCAGGAAACGTGAGCGGAAACGGAGATTATGTAGGTGGTATCATTGGAGTAAACAACGGGGGCTTCGTATCGAACTGCTACACATCTGGTAACGTGAGCGGGATCGGATACTTTGTCGGCGGGATCATTGGAGCGAACTTTGGAGGCAATGTGACGGGATCCTGGGTTTCCGGGAACGTGAGCGGAATGAAAAGTGAGGTCGGCGGAATCATTGGAGTGAATCAGCAGGGAACATTGTCCAGATCCATTTTCGAAGGGAACGTGAATGGGATAAACAACAATGTTGGAGGGTTGGTGGGATATAATTATGATAAAAGTTCTGTGAATATGTGCCATTCAACCGGGATTGTGAGCGGATACATCAGTGTTGGAGGGATAGTGGGAGGTAACTTTGATGGTGCGGTTAGGAATTGCTACTCTTGGGGAACATCGAGCGGAACCGGCTATCGCGTCGGAGGACTGGTTGGGGATAATTACCGAGGAACCGTGTCGAACAGTTATAGTGTAGGAAGGGTGACCGGAGTCGGCAGTGTCGGTGGACTGGTTGGGGATAACAAAGATGGAACGGTATCCAACAGTTTCTGGGATACTCAAACCAGCGGCCAAACCGGCAGTGCAGGCGGAACGGGAAAGACCACTAAGGAGATGATGACTAAAAAGACATTCACGGATGCAGGATGGGATTTCTCAGGTATATGGTGCATGGTGGAGAATATAACTTACCCCTTCTTCAGATGGCAGGATACCGAAGAACCTCTAGCTGAGGCCGGTGAAAACCAGACAGTCTATTTAGATGAGAACGGGGAAGTGAAGATAAAACTCAATGGAAGCGAGAGTTCGGACGATATCGGTTTGGTATGTACATGGAGCTTTAACCACAACGATTCCAACGTAATCCTTTACGGCGAAGAGGTCGAATTCACCTTCGAGATCCACGGCGTCTACATAATTACCCTAAACGTCACAGATGCTGTTGGCAACTGGGATATCGATAACATTACCATCACAGTGATCGATATCATACCTCCTGTGGCGGAAGCAGGTCCGGATCAGATCATAGACGAGGGGACCTTGGCAAAATTCGATGGGAGCGGAAGCTCCGATAATGAAGGTGTGTATAATTGGAGTTGGGCTTTTACAGATAAGATACCTATAACTCTCTATGGTATATGGTCAACATATCGTTTTGAAAACCCGGGTGTTTTCGTTGTCACCCTGAACGTCACCGATCCAACAGGCAACCAGCATTGCGATGATATGACCGTCACTGTGCTTGACATAACACCTCCGAGCGCCAATGCGGGACCGGATCAGACTTTCGATGAAGGAACAAACGTTGCATTTGATGGTTCGGGAAGCCTTGACAATGTGGATATCGTGAATTATTCATGGACATTTGTATACGGGGTTCAAGATATCGTTCTTTATGGCGAATCGACCTCATTCACTTTTGAGATACCGGGTGTCTACACGATCACATTGAAAGTAACAGATTCGGAGGGAAATTGGGACGAGGACATATTGAACCTGACGATCAATGATATCACGGCGCCGGTGGCGGATGCAGGTTCGGATTGGACCATTACTGAGGATGATGAGGTTACTCTGGACGGTAGAGGAAGCTCTGATAATGTGTGTATCTTGAACTGGACTTGGACCTTTTTCGATTTGGTTCATGTTATCCTCTACGGTATGGAGCCACAATATCGCTTTAACAATCCAGGTACTTTCCTGATCTCCCTTAATGTCACGGATGCCTCGGGGAATTGGCACACTGATCATGTGAACGTCACAGTGCTTGATATAACACATCCGGTTGCTGATGCTGGACCAGACCTTTCTGTTAATGAAGGGACTTTTGTGTCATTCAACGGAAATGGTAGCTATGACAATTATCTGATAATCAACTATACGTGGTCATTTATATACGGAATGGATGAAATATTCCTGTACGGGGTCTCGCCGTCCTTTTATTTTGAAAAACCCGGGTTCTATATCGTTAGACTCTGGGTTTATGATGCCGCAGATTTCCTGGATTTGGATTCGATGAACTTAACCGTCCGCGATATTACAAAGCCGAATGCAGATGCAGGAGAGGATATGTCGGTTCCAGTGGGCAGCTACGTTCTGTTGAACGGGTCTCTATCTTCAGATAATGATGGTTTCCCAATCGGGGGTTTCAATTGGACGTTCATTTACAATGGTCAGGAATGGACACTTGAAGGTTTGGCGGTCGATTTTACTTTCGATATTGCAGGAGCATATGAGATAGTACTGAATGTAATGGATCTATCTGGCAATATAGACCAGGACATGATAGTTATCACGGTTATCGAGACTGGTATGGTTGGAGGGACTGTTCTCGCAGATGATGGAACACCAGTCGAGGGTGCTTTGATTGAGATCACGGCTTCAAACGGTGAGATATACACAGCCACAACGGGATCGAACGGGTCGTTCTTCATAGAAGTGCATCATGGCGATTTTACTTGGAAGATATCAAGGGAAGGATATGAGACCATTGCCGGAACTTCTTCGGTTGATCCGATGAAGAGCACTCAGCTTAATCTCCCGGATAAACCACTCGAAAGGATATCCAATAATGGGTCTGATTCTGAAAAGACGGTCCTGCCTTATATTCTTGGTATTGTCGGTTTGGTGGTAATTCTGGTAACAATAATCTTCTTTTTTATCTTGAGGAGGAAAAAGGAAGAGGACAAACAAAGCACTCGTCAGGATGAAGATCTATTGAAAAAATCAGCAGAGATAGAATATCCGGTAGAGGAGCAAGAGGATTTTATCTATGAAAACACATCAAATGATCTCGCAACAGACGAACTTACAATTCATGAGACAACAATGGGGCCTGTTCCTCAGAATGTAGAGGAACCTTCACTTGTTGAAAACACTCAACCTGAAGATATCATAACTCAACAAACCGATGTTCCTAAAGAAGAAGAACTCACTGGTCTTACTCCTCCTTCGAATGAGCCAGCGATCGATGATTCAACCGATAGAGAAATAATCGAAACACAGTCGTAGAACTGGTTAAAGTCCTGTTTTCCTATACTTAGAGCTTTTCCTGGACTCGGGTTGGCCCTTTTGTGTTCCCATATAGTTGTTTTGATTTGGAACACAAAAGTCGGCGAGATCGCCAATCCATTATCATGTCAACTGATTTTGCCTGATCTTGATGTTTAGGAAATCAACAGATAATAAGCTTAACATCAAGACCAGAAAACGATTAGTTTTCTTAGACCTGTGACCATGTTGTATGAACACTTTAATGGGTCACAGCCACTCACATTTTCATATTCAAATTGTATTTGTGAGTGGGTAAGATTTATTGTAAAACCTATCCAACCCGGAGTTATTGTTCTTATACCCTCTACCCCCTATCTGACAGAACACCATACATGGTGCAGGGATGAGTGACACCAGGATAGAGAATGATGATATGGTCGGAAGGAAGTGGATAGAACCTACTCCTCGTTCCCATCCTTCCCGTTCTCAAGCTCCGATATCTTATCATGGATGTAATCACGTAGTTCCGTTGTGGACATCTCCTCGGCATCTTCTTCCGGCGCGGCTGCACCATACAGATCTTGATAGGAAACAGCTTTGGAGCCCTTTCCCAGATGAGCGTGAGCTTCGGCCGTTGAAAGTGGAACATCGCTCAGAGGTTGTCCGCTATCCGCGACCTCCTCTGATATCTCCTCCTCCGGCTCCTCGGTTTCTTCTTCCGTATCTCTCCTTTTCCTGATAAAGATGAATAGAACAACACCAACTGCCAATAGAAGGACCAGGAGACCGATGACAATAAAGAGGGAAATGTTCAATCCTTCCTCATCCTTCTCTTCCTGCACCTGGATGATGAAGGTCTGCCTGGTGTAATCGGTCCCATCCGATACATTGACCACCACATTGAAGAGTGTCTCCTTTTGATCCTCGGAAGGGGTCCATATTATCATACCGGTCAGCTCCCCGATGGTCATACCATCCGGTGATTCATCGAGGTAATATCTCATCTGATCCGTGGATACTCCATGATCCAGGTCCTGGGCCTTGACAAGTAATCTGAACTGCTTCCCCACGGATGCCTCCTGGAGTTCGATCTCCTCTATCTCGGGTGGGGAATTGAGCTCGAAAGAAAATATATTGCTCGAACAGGCCCCATGACTTCCCCCATCGAAGGGTATCACCAGCCAATAGTAGGTCTTGCCAACTTCCAGACCGCTTACCTCCATGGAGGTCCCGCTGTAGTCGGATATGTAGAGGGTCTCCTCCTTCCTGGATTGAACATATGCCTGACTTTCTCCGATATAGACATCATAGGTGAGCGGTTCGCCTTCAGGATCGGTACCGGCCCATTTAATCATCGGTTTCCTGAAACTTATCCTCTTTCCGTTCTCGGGAGATATCAGGGTACTGGTCGGAGGTTGGGTCTTTTCGACAAGTATCTCGAACTCGTAGTTCTCCTCCATCTCTCCGTCGGACACGATCAACTCTACGTACAGACGATATGGCTCACTTTTAAAGATATCCAGTTTCGCTTTCCACTCCAACAATCCTGTGTCCGGGTCTATCGATATATCGGTCCTAGGAGTGGAACTGACCGAGTACCGAAGTTTCGTGTCTGGATCATAGTCCGATGCGTTCACCTGGAATGTGAAAGTTCTTCCGGAGATGATTTCGTAATCCGGGGGCACATCTACGAAGAAAGGTCTGTCATTTATGTTGTTCACGGTCATGTCGAACTCACGGCTGTCCGATGCGTTGCCACTATCCGTGACGGTGATGTTAATGGTGAAGGTGCCAATATCAAGCGGTCCGGGTGTTCCTGATAGAAGCCCCGTGTCATTGTTCATTGACAACCATTCCGCATCCGTGACCAGTGACCAGGTGTGTGAATCGCCGGGATCGATATCCTCTACCTCATACTTTCTCTGGAATGGATCTCCCTGGTTCACTTGATATATGTCGGAAGTGACTATCCGAGGTGGATCGTTGACGTCCAGCACTGTGATATTGAAATATCTCTCGTCGCTTCCCCCGTTGCCATCACTGGCAATGACGCCTATCCTGAACGATCCGACATCCTCCTGTTCGGGAGTGCCACTGAGGACCCCGGTGGTCCTGTTGATCTCGATCCATTCAACATCCGTTACATGGACCCAGACCATTCCTCCCTCATCATCCTCATCGGTATCATAGTCCATCAGATATTCTTCTCCCTGGGAGGCCTCCAATATATCCTCACCTATAATGTCGGGTGGTATGTTGACCACGGTTATCGTGGACTCGACCTCGCTGCGGTTCCCGGCACCATCGGTGATATTCACCCTGATCTTCCAATTTCCAACATCGGGATTAAGTGGTGTCTCGGAGATCGATCGGGTCCCGTTGTCGAAATCTATCCAGTGGCTGTTCGTGGTGTAGTTCCATACCGGGTCCTCGAACCATCCCAGATTCTCGAACTCAAGGGATAGGTTCTCATGCTCCTGCATAACGATCTTTGCAGGTATCCGGTTAAGCCTTACAGGAGTATCAACTATGAAGGTCCTTGTTTTGGACGGGTCCTTGTCAGCATAAAGTGTAATATTTTCAAAGAAATTGACCGACAGGGGGACCCTAAACCAACCTCGATATATTCCCGTGTTCAGATCGGTCTCCCTTAGCCATACCGATAGGTTCAAATGACCTCCCTTGGAAAAGGTGAGATTGACCCTGGTACCATCCCTGGTGCTGGCGTTGGCATCCAGTCCGGTTATTTCGATATAGACCCTTTCCCCTTTGTCCCTGATGGATGTCGTCCGAGAATATTCTGGATCAGAAAAGATCTCCAGAGAATATATCTCCAGGGGATCCCTTGAACTGAAACCGCCGCTTACAAGAAGCATCAGGTTCCCGTTACCATTCTGTGGGGCGCTGAAATTATGGGTCAGGGGGATGTCCGAAGATGTGGATACACCACAGAAATAGAGGGAGCCATCTTGAGTGCTTAGGACATCGTAGATTATTTCATCCCCTGTTCCACCGTAATAGGTTGAATAGTAAAGGGACCCCAGGTCCGGGGATAGTATCGATATGATACCATCACCCAGGAAGCCCCCACCCATATACGTGTCATACTGGGCGTCGGGGGTGAGGGGGTGATCAGATGATTTGGTCATCCCAGAAATAATTACATTATCTTGATGATCCAGATCCATGGCCAATATAAATTCACCATCGGAACCGCCGAGATATGTACAGTGGGAGAGCGCGTCACGCTGAAAGGCTGCGGCGAAAGAATCTGAGCCTCCATTTATATCCTGCTGGTACGAGCTTCCGTCGGTGGGAAGATCAGTGGATTCGGTGTGTCCTGCGATATAGATCGATCCCGAGTCGCTTACCTTCATTCGTATGTTCACATCGTTACCGCCCTCATCGTCGCTTCCGCCGAAAAATGTAGCATATTTCAGGTCTGTCAGATGCCTGTTCAGGATACTGACATGACAGTCGGTCCCACCGCTATGTGTTCCGTACAGTGCATCATCGGTTGTCGGGAAATCGGGGGCTGCCGTCCAACCTCCGATGTATACATCGCCTTCCCCGCTCAGTTGAATGGATGTACCCCTCTCATCGCCATCATCGCCAAGGAATGTGGAGTTGAGCAGGGTGCTCCCGGATTGGTCCAACCGGGAGATGACAACATCCTCGTAGGACGCAGTGCTCTCCCCTTTTTCCTGATCCCAGGCATCATCGGATACCGGATAGTCGGTTGATTCTGTTCCACCTGTCACGTAGATCGATCCATCGTCAGCGACGGTGATCGCACCGAAGTATTCGGTCTCATGTGCGCCCAGATAGGTCGAGAAGACCAGATCATCAAGTCCGGGGTTGAAACAGGCTACATACATATCTCCCGCTCCGTTATATTCGGTGTCATGTGCTCCGGTGGTGGTCGGCAGATCATTGGATCTCGTATCCCCGCCGATTATCACATTACCATCAATGCCTAATGTTATACCGCATCTCTGATATTCGTTACCATTACTTCCACCAAAATAGGTGCCGGCGATGATGGAGGTCCCGGAAGGGTCCAACTTGAGTATGAACAGATCGTTATTACCGGATAATCCATCCTGATAGGTCCCCGAGGTCACGGGAAGGTCTGTGGATTCTGTCCTTCCTAGAACGTAGAGGTAACCGGAGATATCCACAACTTGGTCAATACCATATTCGGCCTCCGATCCGCCGATAAGAGCGGCATAGGTGATCTCGGGATCGATGACAAGTTCTCCGGACGTGTCATAACTGCCTACCTCGAACCCGAATATGTCCCCCCCTTCATGGTGAAGCTCGATAGGATAGGGGTCGAGGACCCGGGTTGATAAACGAACAGGCCTCCATCCGTAATACCCTCTCCGGCGGATCCGGCCCATATCATGTTCTCCTCGATCCGTAATGAATCATGGCCGTTGACCCGTATCCTTATATCGTCCGGGTCGGCCCCTGGACGGACCAAGAACTCGTACTTGGGGTTACCTTCGATTACAGTATATTTCAGATCGATCCCTTCCCAGATATCTTCGTATAGAACGCTGGAGAACGTTCTTGCACCCTTGATCCAGAGATCGGGATCATCACCGATGAAGTAATTGTATCTCCCGGGAAGTTCATCTAGTCCCGAGGGGGTAACTTCCTTGGATCCTTCAAAGAAGTACTCGAACACCGCGCCTCCTCCCTCTTTCCTTACATCGAAGAATATCGACCCCTGTCCTAGGATGATCCTGCCGAAACCGGTCTCTCCCACGAAGAGTATCTCTTCATCGAATTGACCGATATTCTCTATGAAGCTCCCCGAAGACCCTGTTCCCGGGTCTGCTGATCGGGCATCGATGGTTTGTTCACCATGAGTAATGTCTCCCGATGTTACACTGTCCATAAGGTTGGTCGAAAGAAGAAAGAGCAGGATAGCCGTCATCGAGCATATCTTGATAAATCTAATCCTACTAATAATTGGTCTTCGGCAACTGCCATACATATGGTCCACACCCCAGATAAGAAGATATCGCCAAAATCACATCAACTTATTTTTATTAAAGTGTTGCTATGTATAAGGAAACGCTCATGGACCAGCAAGGATCCTTCCTAATTCCGGAACTCCACCAGAACATGCTTTGATACAAATCCTGCCTTTTCAAGGGTCTTCTTTGAAGCAACGTTGTTCTTATCACACCCGGCGGTCGGCCTCCATTCGTTCATGAAGCAGACATCTGCCATTCTGTCGATGATATGGGTTCCGTATCCCTTATTCCTCATCTCCGGTCGAACGTACATGCCTATATCGAACCAATCCCTGTTATCTATGGTCCTGTTGATCAAGCCGTAACCAACGAAGCTCCCCTCACCATCCTCGAAGATCATGCATCCGCCCTTCTTCACCCAGAAAGGTATGTCCCCTATTTCGCTCTCCTCGAAGATCCCGTCACTGTAATTGGATAGTAGTC
Source organism: Thermoplasmatota archaeon (assembly GCA_046483845.1). GTDB lineage: Archaea > Thermoplasmatota > Penumbrarchaeia > Penumbrarchaeales > Penumbrarchaeaceae > JAYEPK01. Next base: position 58,422 of record JAWOCK010000070.1, read on the forward strand.
CGACATCCTCCAGGGTTGCTCTCCTTTCCGTCAGATCGAACTGAGGGATAGGGTCCGACGGTTCGTAAATATCCCGGAAACTGAATCCTATGATCCTTTTCTTATCGAAGTTCAGGAGGCACAATGAAATGAAAAGATGGTCCAGGGATTGGCACAACGCTTTTTCCACGCCCAGGTCCTCAAGGATCTTTGCAAATATCTCCCCGGAATCTATTGACGGACCTTCCTCGATAAAGAACCCCAGCAGGACCCCTTTATCGGAAAGAAGGACATATCCTGCCCTTATACCATCCATAACGACATCAAAGGTCTCTGATTCCCTGCACATCAGGTCGTAATATAGTTCCGTGGGCTCGCATAGGCTGTCCAGATACTGTTCCCTCAGCTCAGGGAACCCATCGTCCCTTTCTCCCTTCCTGATCCCTATGTCCATAGCAACCACCGATCAGAGATATTCGATATCCCCGCTCACCACCCTTCTTCTCTTTCCATCCAGGTCAATGATCAGGCAGCCGCTTCCATCGATGTCCATTACTTCCCCGCTGAAAGTCTCCTTCTCCTCGATCACCCTTACCCTTCTGCCTTCTATGCCCGACATCTTCTTCCACATCTCCCGTACCATATCGTGCCCCCCTTCTTTGAGGACGGAATAATGGGCGTCCATCCTTTTCAATATGGACCTTAGCAATTTCACCTTGGATATCCTCTCCCCTCGTGCCTCCTTCAGCGAAACGGCAATTCCCTTCAAATCCTCCTCTATATCGTTGTTGACGTTTAGACCGATCCCCACAACACAGCTGTTTATCCTGTCCATCTCTGCCTCGAGTTCCGTGAGTATCCCACACACCTTCTTCCCGTCTATCAGAAGATCATTGGGCCACTTGATGACCAGGTCCAAACCCGTGACCTCCTTCACTGCCTCGACAACCGATATCGAACAGATCATTGTGACGAGCATCCCCCTTTCGGGCGGAAGATCGGGGTACAATACAACGGAGAACCAGAGACCCCCTTCCGGGGAGCTCCAATTACGGTCCTTTCTGCCCCTTCCCTCGGTCTGTTCGGAGGCAATGACCACCATTCCTTCCTTTACCTTCTCCCTCACAAGCCTCTTCGCCACTCTATTGGTCGAGCCCACTGATGAATGAAACCGGAGTTCCTTTCCGATAACCGCTGTACCAAGATCGGGGAGCACTTCTTCCGGAACTGGGAGGTCCGGTTTCGATATGAGCCTGTAACCTCTGTTCCTCTGGGAATCTATCTCGTATCCGAGGGCGGTAAGCGATCTTATATGCTTCCATACGGCTGTCCTGGAGACACCGAGCACCTCTGCCATCCGTTCCCCTGATACGTATTCCGAACCTCTCAGGAGTTCCAGGATCCTTTCCTTCATGGATAGGACATGGGCTAGGACATTGAAAAAGTATGCTGCCGGTACATCCAACGGTCCTCCAGCATGTCCCCGTGCTCTATACCTAAGCCGAGGGAAGAAAAACCTTTGCGATACCGGTCACCAATGCGATCTTTAGAAGGTCGCCGACCAAGAACGGGACAAGACCGACCGCGATCAATTGCACGATACCGATGGGGCCGATGAAGGAGCTCCACCAGGTATGCAGGAAGAAGAGACCTGGTATGTATATGAGAACGAAATTGGCAATGAGCAGCATGCCCAGCATCTTTTTCGTATCCTTAACAGATGAATATCTCTCCGTCATCAGACCGATGAAACCCGCAGCAAGAACGAATCCCAAAAGGTAACCCGCTGTTGATCCGGTGAAGTAGCCGATACCGCCCTGCATGCTTGTGAACCACGGAATACCTGCCGCGCCAAGTCCTACATACATGCCCATGCTGACCGCACCCCATCTTCCCAGCATTATACCTGCAAGCAGAACGGCGAAGGTCTGCCCCGTTACAGGTATCGGTGTGAACGGAAGTCCAACCTTCACCTGCGCCATTAGACCGGTAAGTGCTGCGAACCCGAGGGCGAGCATTATCTTGTATACCAGGTCCAGCTCGTTCCTCCAGGTATGGAACGAATTCACTTTTCTCTGAAGACCGTTGACGTTCATCCTGATCACCTTGTTAACCAACACCGTCTGAATGGTTAACAGTAATTAAAACTTGTGCAGGCCATGGAATAATTCCGCTAATGACCATCTGTTATCAGGAAAGGACGACCGCCTGCAGGAAACCTGATACCGCAGTGATCATCATCAATGCTACCCCCACCCAGCCTATGCGTTGATGCCATGTCCGGAGAGGTTTTTTAAGGTTCACTTTTTCGGTCCTTAAGAAATAGAAGCCCATTCCCAGGGTGAAGAACGCAACCAAGAGTGTGAATAGACCCAGCCATGAATGTAGAACCCTCAAATGAAAACCTGTTGACTCCTCTACCATATAGATACTCGTTATTAGACCAACAGCTGCACTGATAGTGGCAGCTGTCATCACCCACATATGGAACTTCAACCTGTACTTCCAACCCCTCTTGCACAGGGAGATCGAAGCTGCGATCATGCCGAGAACCCCGATCGTCATGAAGACCGCATGGATGGGCCAGAGAGGCACGGACTCTTCGGAGGACCCCTCCCCGGTCGATATGTTCAAGGTGCCGGAGCCGTAACGGTCGTGGATATCCTCAAAATCATCGGAGGTTCCCATGCCCCAGAGTATATCGATGGTCCCCTCCTCGGGTATGGGATTGTCCCATTCGTCCCCTGTATCCATCTTCCTGGTGAACTCGAAAACGGTCCACCCACCAGATTCTTTAGCATTGAAAGCCTCTATATCGTCGGTTCCACCGTTTTCAGTATCCGGTGGGTGAGGTCCGTAGAGGCCCGTTGAATAGGTATCCACAGCTTTCGCATTGCCTGCGGAGTCCACCCATCCGAAGATCATATCGGAATCCTTCATGGCTGTGGTATATCCAAAACCGATGGAAACCCAACCATCGGTTTTTCCTTCCAGTGCCATCTCGATGGTGTCATCTCTCACCGTCCAGTGTACTTTGAGGTCACCTTCGGCCAGCGGATAGATGAACTCATACTCTCCCTCATCGATCACTCCGTCCAGATCCTGTACCCCTTCTGCTTCGCTTGGGATAATTGAAACTGTAATTAGAGATATCATTACAAACAAGATCATAGGGTATCTTCCGAATGCAATTCTCATATTGAACCCCTTAGGAATGCAATATCCAATTGTTGCCTATGGTATATAGAATATATCCGGACCTATAAAGGCTCATCAAACCAAGGGAGCTTGTTCAGATCGACATTGCCGCCGGATAATATGATCCCTACGCGCTTGTTCTTGACGCTCTTCTTCCTCTCAAGGAGGGCTCCGAGGGGCACCGCCGCGGATGGTTCTATAACGAGCTTCATTCTCTCCCAGACAGTTCTCATGGCATTCTTGATACCTTCCTCGGTAACGGTCACGATGTCATCCACGTAGGTCATGATGATCTTGAAGTTCAGGCCCCCCAGGGAGGTTCTCAGTCCGTCGGCTATTGTTACAGGGTCCTTTGCCGGGAGCAGTTTCCCTGTCCTGAAGGACCGATAAGCATCATCGGCATTCATCGGCTCGGTGCCCACCACTTCCGTTCTGCTCGACATGTACTTAGTGGATAGTGCGGTTCCGCTGAGCAACCCTCCGCCGCCTACCGGGGTCATGACCATGTCCAATCCCCGGACCTCGTTCAATAGCTCCATGGCAGCAGTGGCCTGTCCTGCGATTATCCAGGGATCATTGTAAGGATGCACGAACCTCGCTCCGGTCCTCTTGACCACTTCTTCCAATGTATCTTCCCTGGATTCCAGTGTGGGTCTGCAGAATGTGATCTGCCCCCCATACCCTTTAACAGCCTCCACCTTTACCCTGGGAGAGTTCTCCGGCATGACTATAAATGCAGGTATTCCCCTGATCCTGGCAGCAAGGGCCAGCGCTTGAGCATGATTTCCTGATGAATGGGTCGCTACTCCGTTCAAAGCCACATCATCCGAGAGGGACAGGACCGCATTGGCGGCCCCTCTGAACTTGAAGGCACCTACCTTTTGCAGGTTCTCGCATTTGAAGAAGAGCTCCCCTCCAGTCATATCATCCAGTGTCGTGCTTTTCATTATGGGGGTGTGATTGATATGGCCCTCTATCCTGTATGCCGAGACCTGTATGTCCTTGAGATCGGGGACCCAGTCCCCGGGCCTTGTATCCATTTACAGTTTCTCCTGTAACAGGTATTGAATATCTCGCTTTAAAAGTATAGTATCAGGGGGTTCCCTGGAATATCCCGATATCATCTAGGTCTTGTAAAATATCTGAAGGAGATGTCTCCGATGAGATCCATAAGACCGCTCTCCCTGATCGTCAGATAAACAGCACCATGCGGGCAGAGCTCATGGCAGCAGTAACACCTGATGCATTTCGAGTAGCTTATCTTTGCCTTCCCATGGACGATGCGTATGGCCCCTCCCGCACAATTATCCCTGCAGACACCGCAGCCCACACATCTTCTCCTGGATATCTTTGGTTTGTTGGTCGATAGAGATACAGCTATCCTCCTCAGGAACCAAGGGGGCTGCGTGGCTATCGAGCCTCCCCTGGCCGGTTCGAAAGGTCCGTCCACACGGATATCCATGCCGTTCCCGGATAACGGCACGCTCTGATCGAAGGTTATCCTTTTCTGCTCCTCCATGGACCTCATGATGGGGAGCTTCTTCGGATCCAGCCCGGTTAATCTTGTGACATGGAGATCTATAAGATACGGGTCCGTTCCCGATATCAGGACACCTACATCCCTCGGGTTCCCCTGGGACGGACCCCTCCCTTCCATACCAATTATCCCATCAACAAGAAAGAGGTCAACTCCTGAAAGCTCGGTCAGATCGAAGAGCATCCTGGAGAAATCCATTGTATCGGGGAACCTGGTATGGTACTTCACCTTCTCCGTTCCCGGGACCACGCCGAACATTATCTTGGACGCACAGGTTAACCCACAGAACATATGTGTCTTGATCTTGGGGAGCGCTATTATCAGATCAGCACCGCGGAGATAATCACAGACGTTGAAGCTCTTTAGGAACTGTCCCGCCTGGAACTTCTCGACGTGCGATCCCGTATCGAAGTTCAGCTCCGCACCGGTATCCTCTGCCACTTTGGTCATTCCCGATACATCGTAGGCCCTCTTGAGCATGGTCCTGTTGAAGAGTCCTCCTGGGGAATCAGCTATCATGACCGATGCCCCGCCCTTCTGCAGCTCCTCCACCACGGACCTGACCACCACCGGATGCGTTGTGGATGCCCTTTCAGGCGTGATGGCAGAGAGGAGATTGATCTTGAGCAGGACCTTTTTACCCGCTATATCACTGAACTTGTCATATCTGGACAGGTGCTCCCCGATAGAGTCATTTACCTTTTTTGGATCGTATTCATTGTTTGCTGTGATGTGGACCGTACCTTTCATTGAGGGGACCCCATTGCAATAATTTGGAATATGAATGAGCTGATAAAGATTTTGATAATGATGGGTTCGTTGGCTCGTACAGTAAGCTTTATAGCTAATTTACTGTTCACTGGATTTGTTCTGTAACGAGCAGTTCGCCAACCACGTGGGCCCGTGGGGTAGCTTGGCCATCCTTGGGTTCTTTCCCCGAAAGAACCCATTATGGGTTTGGAACCCCCCCGATCCTGTTCCGTCAGGTTCCGTACGGCACAAGCTTCCATTGGGTCCATGAGAGGTATGATTGCCTCATTTCATTCGCCAACCATACGTGGGCCCGTGGGGTAGCTTGGCCATCCTTGTGGCTTTGGGAGCCATAGTCTCCGGTTCAAATCCGGGCGGGCCCATTTTCGCTTATTATTTGACTATTATTTCAGAAAATGGGCACGCCCGGACAAGCAAAATCGCAAACTCATTTTCATATCATTCGATTTTGTTATGTCTGCCACCCCAATGTATGAGCTTATACTGGTGGCTGATTTTCGCAACATTCTCCTATCCAAAATAAGAAAATCCGGGCGGGCCCACCAACGTCTTGTTTCAAATCCTAATTGGAGTTGGTGGGAATCAATTTATCATTGTTTTATTCCCGCCCGAACTGATCGTTGATAAATTTATGGCCAGGCGAAAAACGGTTGGAATTATTACCTGGTCATTTTTCGCTGAAGGTCCGGGCGGGCCCACCAACGTCTTGTTTCAAATCCTAATTGGAGTTGGTGGGAATCAATTTATCATCGTTTCCATCCCGCCCGAACTAATCGATGTAGAATCATTGGTTAGACAAAGGAGCATTAATTGGATTCTAATTCTCCGTGTCGCCGATCCGGGCGGGCCCATTCTAACTTGATCATAGTATTACCAGGTTATGAAAATAGTGAAAAGAGTGATAAAAGAGGAGGTTCAGTTCCCGGCTATGATAGACCAGGAAAGATTGATGGACGCCTACGAGAAAGACGGTTTCTACTCCCTCCAGCTGGAGGTGGGCGACAGATGCGAACAGGGCTGCATATACTGCTATATGAACGCTGTGACCAAAGAGAAGAACTCGCTGACCGATGAAGTGATCAGAGAGGTGCTCAAGGACTCAAAACGGTTGGGCATCACCGCAATAGAATGGTTGGGGGGCGAACCTCTTCTGAGAAAAGGAGTCTTCGAACACATGGAGCTGGCAAAGGATATGGGCCTAAGGAACAATATCTGGACCGGGGGGCTCCCGCTGGCCGATAACGAGATCAGGAGAAGGTGCAGGGAACTCGCTGACCCCGGCCTCATATCCGTACATGTTTCAACACTGGATAGAGATCTCTACGAGAAGATGCACCCCCACCGTAGTGCAGACGATATGGAGAATATCCTCAGAGGTGTGGAGAGCTTGATAGAGGAGGGGTATCCTCCTTCCAGAATGCTGAACTCCGTAACATATACAGGACTGCAGACCCCCGAGGATATGATATCAACCATTCACCATTTCGAAGAACGTTACGGTATCTCCACCTCGCTTAACGTTTACCACACCTATCTACGCCCCGGGAGCGATCCGGGGGAGCTGGCACGCTTCATACCGAAGGAGGAGGACGTGGCCAAGATCTATTCCAGGCTCCAGAAGCAGTACGGGTCGGGTCCACTGCCAATGAACTGCGTTGACAAGTTCTACTGCTCCGCGACATTGGCCGTTCTCTGCGACGGTTCGGTCACCCCCTGTGCGACCATCAGGGAGAAGGACGCCCCTGATGTCCATAACGGAGATGGTCTCTTTGAGATCGTACAGAAAAGGGGCGACCATCTGAACCTCAGATACATGAAGGATGAGGACCACCTTCCCCGGATGTGCAGGGATTGCAGCATGAACAGGACCTGCTTCGGGTGCAGATCCAGGTCATTCTCGGAAGGGCTGAGCATCTACGGACCCGATCCACGCTGTTTCAGAGCAAGGAACACCCGGTAGATACTCTTCTTCGATCACAGACGTTTCCTGATCAATCTCTCTATACCGTCGAAGGCCTCTGCCAGCACTTCTTCCTGGGGAAGTATCACTATGCGGAAATGCCCCGAGCCGTGTTCTTTGCCGAAACCGCTCCCGAAGACGGTGAGCACTTTCTCTTCCTTCAACAGGTCCAGTGAGAACTCCTTGTCCGTCCTCCATGGACCATCTTCAAGACAGTCTATATTCGGGAACATGTAAAACGCCCCTCCAGGGAGCTGAGACGATGTCCCATCGATCTCGTTGAGCCTCCTGTGGGCTATCTCCCTCCTCTTCCTCAGCTTGGACATTGTATTATCAATATGCCCCTTGTCACCCGTGAGCGCCTTGTAGAAACCGTACTGACAGATGGAGTTGGCGCAGAGCCTTGCCCTCGACTGCCTCTCGATCCCGTCCCTTACCTTGATCAGCTGATCGTGGGGGTCCCGTATGGCCAGATATCCGACCCTCCATCCCGGTGCCAGATATATCTTGGAGATACCGTTCATGGTTATGACCGGAAGGTCCTTGTTGACATCGGCCGTGGAGGGGGTCTCGCCCTCGAAGGTCATCAGGTTGTATATCTCGTCCGATATCAGAAACGACCTACCGTGCTCCCCAACGATATCCCCTATCTGTCGGATGACCTTGCTTCCATAGAGGGCTCCGGTGGGATTGTTGGGGTTTATTACCGCCACCGCCTTGGTCCTGGGTCCCATCTTGGACCTTATGTCCTCCACATCCGGTATCCAGCCTTCCTCCTCGATGGTCCTGTAGGGAACCGCCTTGGCACCCATCATGTTCACGTAGGTGACATAAGGAGGATATGATGGTCCGGGGACCAGCACCTCGTCCCCCGGGGAGAGCGACGCATAGAAGATCAGCTGAAGTGCTTCAGTTACCCCGTGGGTCACTATGATATCCCTGGTCTCGATATCGTTCCCACGTGACCTCTCGTCGGTCTTTATTGCCTCCACAAGCTCCGGTATCCCTGGAGAGGGTGCATACCCATTGTACCCGTTCTCCAATGCTTCCTTCACGGAGTCCTTTATGAACCTGGGTGTATCGAGATCATACTTGTTCGGGTCCCCGATGTTGAGCTTCATTATCCTGTGGCCTTGCTTCTCCAGCTTCAAGGCCGGAAGGATAACATCCCTGATGGCATACTCGATCTCCAGTGAAAGTGGATTGGCTTCGATGGGATCCAATTATCTCACCGGTGGTGCATGGACAAGGATATATTTGAATGATAACATCCTTCACAGCCCGAAAAACCATTTATAAGTCCTCTCATATTGGTTGCTGTCCGAACTGGTACAACAGGTGATATATTGTCTAGAGATCGAGGAAAGAACGAAGGGTCAGGCGAATACGTCAGGGTGAAGCTCCCCAACAGGAAGAAAAGGGAGATATTCGGCGTTGTGGATCAGGCCCTGGGAGGAGGTCACCTGAGGGTGTTCTGCCAGGACGGCAAGATGAGGCTGGGAAGGATCAGGGGAAAACTGAAAAAGAGGATGTGGATGAGAGAAGGCGACCTGGTCATAGTCTGCCCTTGGGACTTCCAGGACGATAAATGCGATGTCCTCTACCGGTATACCCGGATACAGGCCCAGAACCTCATGAGAAGGGGAGTTGTCCCAAAGCATCTCGAATCTCTGATCTGAGCTGGTTCGACGGAGAACCTTTTTTTAACCATTAGCCTTGTACATAGGTGTGGCTAAAAAAGATATTTACGACATTGTCAACGAAAAGTATGACAAGAAGTTCAAGAAAGAGACCCTTATTGTAGATGATGATCGTTTCAAGACCTACGACGAGGTCTTCGACCAGCTGAACCTGGATAACATCTACATGTTGATGAAGAGAGGCAAGATAAGGACCATGGAATGTCCTGTATCCACGGGAAAGGAAGCAAACGTCTATCTTGCAAGCACCGACAATGGTCCTGCGGCGGTCAAGATATTCAGGACCTCGACCTCCACCTTCGGTGTCTTTCTGGACTACATCGAGGGAGACAGGAGGTTCCAGAAGATAGACCGCTCCAAGAGAGGCCTGATCTATACGTGGGCAAGAAAGGAGTACGTGAACCTCGAGACCATGCACAAGGAGGGATTGAGGGTCCCCGAACCAAGGGCGCTCTTTCGCAACGTCCTTACCATGGATTATATCGACTATCAAGGTAAACATGCTCCCCAGCTGAAGTTCCTGGAAGCGGATGCGAACGAGTGGGAGGGGATGTGGAAGTCCACGAAGGATTTTGTGAAGAGGCTGTTCCTTGATTGTGAACTGGTCCATGCGGACCTCTCCGAGTATAACATCCTCTATGACGGGGAGCCCGTGTTCATCGACGTAGGTCAGAGTTTGGACCTGAGCCACCCCAGGGCGGGGGAGCTCCTCGAACGAGACCTGAAGATCATTTCAGCGTTCTTTGAAAAAAAGGGACTAACAGGTGCTGAAGAGGAATCGAAGGAACTGAAAGAGGATCTGCTGGCCTCAATGGAAGATGAGGAGGTTTGATGATAGTATATAGTCCTCCTTACTGGATAGTAATCTTTTTATTATTGGACCCCTTTTAAAGGTTGGGGAACTAACCGGGAGATTGTTTCCATGGATATGAAGAAAGTATTAGCAATAGCATCTATTATGACAGTCTTGGTACTATCTGTACCAAGTGTTTGTGCTGCTGAGATGATCGAGAGGAATAATGTAAGTGTCTCCAGCGATTCAACTGAGACACATTTATTTGGCCTTTTCATTGAGCAGGGAGATGATATAGATATTGAGGTCGAAAGTGACCTTCCAGTGGACGTATACATGATAAGCATGTCCTCGTATACCAGCTTTTCAAATGATTTCTCGGGTGCTGTGTATAGCAAGGAAGGTGTTACCTCCACGAGCTTTACATTTACAGTTCCTGATAGTCAATCATACTATCTTGTGATCTACAATCCCAATAACTCAACGGCCACTGTCAATTACAAGTATACTGATGTCTCAGCCGATGAAGCGGAGGAAGCTGCAAAGATCTGCGGCGGACTTGGAATTATGTGCTTGGTCGGTATCGTTGTGGCGATACTTGTCGTTGTCGGTATCATTATATTGATCATAGTTATTGTCAAGAAGAAAAAGAAAAAGTGATCCGGAACGGATATTGAACAACAATGACCGGGGAGCACGCTCTCCGGTTCTTTTTTATTCTTATTGACTTCCAAATCCCTGGACAATAATTTGTCTGTTAGAATGGATGCTTTCTTGTTTGAAGTATGAATATGAAGTTTTAAAGTGAAAGAACAAGACAACTTCAGGATACCGGCAGCGGTATCGAGGCTTTCATTCCCCATCCACCGCCACCGAAAGGCGGCATGGACAATGGTCCAGAACTCTCTGGTCCCTTCAGCGGATCACTCCATGAATATGGCAGGTTTCAACGGCATGGAGCCCTTTGCCTTGTTCATTGGATCATCCTTTTCCTCTTCATCCTCGGAGTGTATCCGTACCTGGCATCCGAGCTCATCGGAGAGGAAATCGGCTATGCTCTCCAGTATCTCGGTCTCCTGCCTGAGTGCCTGGTACCGTTCCCTCTCCTCCTGTCCCATCTTCACCACATCCTTTGACAGTCTTCCCACCATTCTGGGTATGGTCTTTTTGTATGCCGCAAGCCCGTCATCCGATATCAGATCCTTTATGATCTCTCCGGGATCAAGCCTGCCGTCGCCTCTGTCAACCTTCTCGAACATGGTATCTAGCACTTTCCATTTCCAGTCGGAGGCGGTGTAGAGGATAAGCCTTTTGGGTTCCCCGATCCCCGTCATCTTCTGAATGTTGCGGAGATCGTCGAGCAGCGTGGCAACATATTCCTCTCTTTTCAATGCCACCAGGTCCACCAGCTGGAGCTTCACCTCCGGCCATGGCGCCCTGGAGACATATCCGAACTCACCCATCATCTCCCAGATCTCCTCTGCAAGATGTGGGGTGAAGGGTTGTAGCAACCTTGTCCAGATGTTCATGCATTCCCTCAGGACGCTTCTGCTCGAGCCTCCTCTCTTGATATACCATCTGACATCGTTGAAAACAGTGAAATAGATCACATTCGAGGCTTCCCTGAGCTTGCCGTCATCGAGGTTCTTGGAGGCTTCGGACACCCTCTGCATCATCTTTGAAAGGATCCAGGGGTCCATGTCCGTTTCCGTAGCATCGTCGAGGTCCAAAAGGTCACAGATCTGACCGAATATCTTCATGGTCCTTGATCGATAATGGGATACGCTCTCCTCGACCCATTCAACATCCATGGAGGATGAGCCCACGTGGCAGTAGTACAACCTCATGGCGTCGACCCCGTACTTCTTGATAGCCTCCGGTATGGGTTCGGCGCCTCCTTTGGTCTTGGAGATCTTGTCCCCTCCTGTCATGGTCACCCACCAGTGAACGTATATCCCCCTGGGCCAGTGCTCCTTTTCCAGAAGGGCAACGTGATTCATCAAGAACACGGGAAAATGGACCGTCTTGTGCTCCTTCCCGCTGAGATTCACATCCAGAGGATACCAATAGAGGAAGTCCTTCCTCATCCTTCGAACGAGTTCCCTTCTCTCTTCGGGTATTTTGGACATATCTCCCTCTCCCCTGAGCACCATATCGAAGAGGTCATCGTCCATCCACTCCACGGGAAGCTCCCCGCTGTTCACATATTTGGAGATGATATAATAGGCGGGATACAGAGTGGAGTCCGATATGGGCTCAATTATCCAGCCCTTCTTGAAAGGGAACTCGGTACCGAGCCATGACCCTTTTCTTATGCATGCTCTGTCGCCGAACCATTCGAGGACCGCCGGCAGATCACGTTTGTATTCATCCGGGGTGATGTTCATCTGTCGTGCCCAGTCCCTGGACATCTCGGTCCATTCCTCATCGGAATACTTTATGAACCACTGGTCCGGGATCCTTCTGATAACAACATCATCTCCCGACCTGCAGACCACCGGCTCCGAGAACTCGTAGAAGACATCGGCAAGACCCATATCGATGAAGTCCACCCTCAGGGTATCCTTGATCTGGGAGACCCTGAGACCGGCATAATCCTGACAGTTGGACATCAATACCCCTGAATGGAACTCCTCCTTGTAGATGGCCTTGGTCGCCTTCTCCAGCTTCTCATCCTCGTGCTGGTCCTCTATGTCCATTTCCCTGCAGATGAGACCTGCAGGGTCCTCTGTATGCTCCTTCCTTGCCTGTATGAGGGTTATCGGCTCCAGCTGCAGAACTGTCTCCGGGTCGAGATCGAAGGGGTTCTTGTCCTCACTGAGCCCTTTTTTGACATCCCTGAGTGCTATCCAGTCGAAAGGCGCATGGGCCGGGACCGACATCACCACCCCTGTTGCGACCTTGGGATCTACGAAGGTACCGGGCAGAATGGGGACCTCTGAGCCCACCGGCGACCTGCATTTCTTTCCGATGAGATCGGACCCCTTGATCCTCCCTACCTTCTCCGTGCTTCCTTTTCCCACCATCTGATGTTCCAGCTTGGTGTATCCCTCCGGAGAAAGGACCCATGTCTCGTGATCGACCTTTGCCTTGACATATTCCACATCCGGATGTAGCCACATGTTGGTGACCCCGAACACAGTTTCCGGTCTCAGGGTGGCAGCCGGAAGGACCGTGCCGTCGCTCAATCTGAACTTCAATGCCGTGAACTCCTGGACCTCGGCGTTACCGCCTTGGGAAATGTCCGTCATGGAAGTGTCCACGGCAACCGGACCGCAAACGGGACAGTAAGGTGCAAAATGAGGTTTGGTCACCAGTAGGTCCTTTTCCTTGAGCTTTCTGAACTGCCAGGTTATGAAGCTCTTGTAACCTGGCGAAACCGTTGACATACACCTTGTAAAATCCATCCCGAAACCGAACCTCTTCCAGTATTCCTCGATATATACCTTGGAGAAGAATTCGATGAGCTTGCCCACATCGCCAAGGTCCTCCACCTTTTCCGGAGGACACCCGTTCCTGAGCATGTAATCGATCGTTCTGGGGTCCTTCCGCTCGATCCTTTTGGCAAGGGCCACAGCGGGGATGCCAGAGGCATGGAAACCAACAGGGAACAGAACATCATACCCGTTTACCCTCTTGTACCTGGTCATGACATCGGAGTAGGTGAATCCACGCATGTGTCCTACATGCAGATAACCCGAGATGCCGGGATAAGCGAAGATAAGGAAGAACTTCTTATCCCCTTTGTTCTCGGGACCCTTCGGTCTGAAGATGTCATCCTCTTCCCATTTTGCCTGCCATTTCTCCTCAAGTGAGGTAGAATCGAGATCCTCCATTTTGATCAACGTCCTGCTTCTTGTCCTATCCACATGGGACATCCAACCGTATCATCTATTATTAAAAGACTTTTTCTAGAGGGAAGCTGGAAGGCCTACTTTCAAGAAGTATCTGAAAACCTTCATAAAGGAGATTTACATTGATGGAGTGGGGAAATGTAATATCGGGCTATCGGGGTGAAGATGGTCTTAGGGGAGAGAGGAATGTTCCGGGGTATTGGAAACGGGCAAGTTAAGAATATCTCATGGAACGATCAGGTTGAAGCCTGTGAAAGGAGCGTCATATGTGAGCTCACCCATTGAGATCACATCAACATGGGGAGCGAAACCGGGAATATCATTCAGGGATATCCCTCCCGATGCTTCCAGTATTACCTCCCTTCCCTGCTCTTCGGCTGCCTTTATAATCTCCGTGGATGCCACTGCTATACTTTCCACCGTGAAGTTATCAAGCATGATGATGTCCGCTCCCGCTTCGACAGCGGCAAGTCCGCATGGTATGTCCTCGACCTCCACTTCCACCAGAACATAGGGACCATACCTATCCCTTATCATCTGCACACCGACCATGACCGCATCGGGCCCGCCACCCAGCACTTTTATGTGGTTGTCCTTGAGCATCGCCAGTGTCGAGAGGTCCATCCTGTGCGGAAGAGCGCCTCCGTCCATCAATGCCCTCTTCTCGAAGAGGGCAAACCCAGGGGTGGTCTTCCTTGTTCCGGCGACACGTGTCCCCGGGGAGATGCTCTCCGCGGAATCGGACGCCGACCTGGATAAGGTTGCTATGGCGGACATCCGAGATAATATGTTCAGAGCGATCCGCTCCCCTCTCATGATGCCTTTGGCAGGCCCGGAAACCTTCAGGATGGCGGCCCCCTTTCCGACCAATGATCCCGAACTTGAACCTTCTGCGTGTGTTATCGTACACCCGAGCCTGCCGAAAACATACTCAATGGCCTCCACACCCGACAGCACGCAGTCTGCCTCTGCTACTATCTCACCTGTCGATGTTTCGCCGTCGAATATGATGTCGGTCAGGTCGCCCCTTCCGGAGTCATCCTCAAGATATCCGTCGAGTACCTTCTTCTCCTGGTCCGTTAGAGCCTTCATAAGCTTCGAATGGCTCCCCGGGCGTATAACCCTTTTCACTGACGCCTCCCCGAAAGCCACGAGGCATTGAGAGGAAAAGCAGCTTTGAACCCGGCTTTCCAGAGATGGTCATTCTCCATCCTCTCGGCATCCCTGACTTAGGATAATAGAAATATTATTCACCTCGGGGACCATACACCAACGATGGAAGACCACAAGATTATAAACGAACCCGTCCACGGGACCATCAAGATATCGGGGCCTCTGCTGGAACTTGCATCCACACCGGAGCTCAACAGACTGAACCAGATCAAACAGCTTGGTCTGGCCTACCTTGTGTTCCCCGGAGCTCACCATACCAGGTTCGAGCATTCCCTGGGAACATCCCATGTCGCTGGTCTACTGGCCAGAGCACTTGACCTGGACGAGCAGGAAGTGGATATGGTCCAGATAGCAGGTCTTGTACATGATCTGGGTCACGGGCCCTTCTCCCACACCATGGAAAGCATTTTCAACGATAGGATCGGCAGGGACCACATGGCTCTTACAAGGGACATAATAAACGGGGAGGTGAAGAACTGGGGAGCCGGTCCATGGGACCTTGATGGCATAGGTAAGGGACACACCGTACCTGAGATAATCGAAGAGCATGGCATGTCAACCAAGGAGATCTCCGCGCTGGTCTGCCAGGAAGGCAGTATCCATCCACAGGGACAGGAACTGCTCTCGGTGCAGGACGACCAGTCGTTTTTCTCCAACAGGTACTACCTCTATCAGATCATCCACTCGGCTCTTGACGCCGACCAGCTGGATTTCCTGCTGAGGGATTCACACTACACGGGTGTGGCATATGGCATCATAGACCTGAACAGGATAGTGAACACCTCAACCATGTTCCATGGAGAGCTAATGGTGGAAAAGAGAGGCATATCATCGCTGGAGGGGATGCTGGTGGCCAGGTCGCTGATGTACAGCTCGGTATATTTCCACAAGACCGCAAGGATCGCTGAAGGGATGCTCTGTAGGGCAGGTGATGACCTGACCGACGAGGAACTGACCACGATATGGAAAATGTCGGACACCGAAGCGCTCAGCTTCATGGGAAGAAAACAGGGACTTGCAGGAGAGCTCGCATCAAGGTTGAGGTTCAGAAGGCTCTACAAATGTGCCTTCAGAATAGATTCCGATGCCCTGATGGACGAGGATCCGAGATCCATCAGGACAAAGCTGATCATAAAGGAGCTGTCTAAACAGAGGGAGAGACAAAGGTTCGAGAGGGAGATCGAGAGGAAGCTCTCGATGAAGGAGGGATCCGTGATAATTGATGTACCCGATCCGAGCCTGACCCTCTCGGAACCCAGACTGAAGAGGACCGACATAAAGGTCTTGGGTGATAGACCGGAGATACTACCCAGGATCTCTTCGCTTGCCAGGGCGCTGCAGCACAGACCGCCTCTGACATGGTGTCTGATGGTCTCCTGTCCTGAGAAGTTCAAAGATGAAGTGAGAAAGGTATCTAAACAGCTGATCTTCGGTGATCAGAACATTAAAAGGTAGACAAGCACCCCGGCACATCCGAGAAAAAGCAGCAGGAATATCATCAGAGGCAGATAGATCACCTTAGACCTCTTCCTTGGTCGGAATATACTCTCCAATACGGCTATACGTCTGCTCCAGCCATAGAACTGGTCCACATCCATCAGCTCGCCCAGTGGATCGTCGCCCACCGTTTCCAGGATCTCTATATTCATTTTTTCACTTCCTATCCTTGAAGCATGAAGCCGCACTCGACACACACAACATCCTCTGCATCCACAACGGCATTGCAGTTGGGGCAGGTCATCCTCGGTGTGATCACACCTTCATTCTCCATTATCTTTATCAATCTCCCGAATAGGGTCTCCACCTCGTCCTCCGCCCTCACATTGGTGCACATAATCCTCCCGTCCTCCATAATGACAATAACACCGTAGGAATTCTTCGGTCTCCATATGACCCCAGGAAAATTATCTGGGTTGTATTCTGAATCCTCCAGCTTCTCTGATATATCCTTCAACTTTATACTTGTGTTGAGATTGGTGGATGCTATGATGTTCTCGATCTGGTAGTTATTCAAATCTATCCCTGTGAAGGTAATAATAGCACTGATGATTTAAAGCTTGTTCCCATATCATTGACCAACCTGACCGATCAAGGGCCTTTGGCCGGGTTCGATTTTTAATATCATATAGTCCATTACCTGTCCCAGGGTGAACGGTTTGGACCTCATGCCTGTTTTCCACAAGCACACGCAAAAGATAATAGAGCAGTTCATCAAGGACAGGTTCAAGAGCTCGGGGGTGGAAAGGGTAACCCTCGGCATATCGGGAGGACTGGACTCCTCGGTGGTCCTGAAATTGGCCTCGAATGTACTCGGACCGGAGAGAGTATCAGGCTTCTACCTTCCATATGGTGCTGCAGATAAGAAGGACAAGACATATGCGGAGATGGCCGCCGTTTCCGCCGGTATCGAACTGAAAGAGGAGGATATCTCCCCTATGATCGAACCCATACCCTTCAAGATGGAGGATATGGTACTGGGAAATGCACAGGCCAGGGTCAGGATGATCGTTCTGTATACTTATGCCAACAAGGAGAACGCTCTGGTCATCGGTACCTCGAACAAGACCGAGTTGATGATCGGATATTTCACCAAGTATGGGGACGGGGCTGCCGACCTCTATCCGATCGGTGACCTTTTCAAGACCCAGGTCATCTCCCTTGCCGAAAATATCAAAATACCCGAAGAAATAATCCACCGTGCACCTTCCCCCGGCCTTCTGGAGGGGCAGACGGACGAGGGGGAGATAGGCCTTCCTTACCCCCTGATCGATCAGATACTCGTGGGATACCTGCACCACATGCCAGCCGGAGAGATATTGGATGGGATTGATCATACATGTGTTGATGTCGACCAGATGGATAGAGCCGGGTTCTCACCACCGGTAACCGAAAATGACGTTTCATCGATGATTAGGAGGATCCGCTCATCCCGTCACAAAAGATGGCCCCTACAGGTGCCCAAGATAGGAGGCTCGACACCTGGTATCGATCTCAGGGAAAGGTGGTGATCCCTAAATGGAAACACTGTGGATCGTCCCACTGCGAATAGTCCCGGTGGTATCCTTCCAGAAACTCTTGAAGGGCGAGATGAAAAACCCCTCCACAGGACTGGACAGGTTAAATCTCACCGATGTTGGGGAAGCGGTCTACGGTAACATGACAGGGGCAGGGACCCGGGTGAAGTTCAAGGGAGTGAAGAACCCGTTCCCCTGGGAGATGGTCTTCAGGATGAAAAATGAGCAGAAGGTCTCTCTCACGGGAGTGATGATCGAGAACAGTACATTCAGGTCCATCTTCAAATTGATGTTCATTCCTGAAAAGGAGGTCCGGGAGTTGATAAAAAGGTCCATTTCCACGATCGACAGGGACCTTTTGGTATCACCATACTGGGATAGTGGGACCTGGGACAGGTTCAGCTCGCTTGCAAAACTGTCCAGGGAGCAGGTGATACAGAACAACGAGAACATTGTCTCGTCCCTGTAGGACTCAGAACTCCATCTCCATCCAGGTCTCGGTGAAATCGTCCACCAGATCGTCCATGAAGGATTTCTTGTACATCAATAAGGAACGGGATACCGATTCGGGATCCACAACATAAAACCCTTTTCCACCGTCGGACCTCTCCTCCCTCACCACCTCCTTCTTTATCATCTTCTTCAGATGGAATGAGAGGGTGGAGCCCCCGATATCAAGCTCTTTCTTCAATTCCCTGTGTCTGGCTCCTGGGTTCAGCATGAGGTACATCAGAATGGAGCGGGGGACCTCCTTTCGGAGGAACGCAAGGACCTTCTTATCGCTGGATCGAACCTTTCCTTCCGCGTAATATCTCTTGTAACGGCCCTCCTTCCTTGCTACTATCATATCCCTCTTGAGGAGATAGTTGATGTGGTATTCCACAACTCCCATTGGAATGTCCAGCCGTCTTGATATCTCCCGGAAATGGATACCCGGTGAGCTTTTAATAAGCTCGAATATACTCTTTCGGGTGTCCAGTTTGAGGGGATCTTCTTTCATTGGCCCATCACCAAAGCATCATTCCCTGCGTCTTCTGAACAGTGCCATGTATAGAGTGAAGAGCACCATTACATCCACAGCAAGCATTATGTCGAACGAGGCCGCGAACTCCCTGGGAACATCAACTACATCGGAAAGGTACATACCAAAGGCAAGGAACAACCCCTTCAGGAGGAAGAGTACAAAGGCGGCGCTGACCAGTCTGATCTTCGGGTTGCCTGTTCTGTTGTAGGATATCCAACCTATCACGGTCAATGCAAGTGACAGTATTATCAGGAGACCGACCAGTGCATCCTTCAGTGCCGCTGCTATATCCAATACCTCCATCTACACACCTCCCCCTGGCCATCTTCCCTTGACCCGGACATATATGGTGATGCCCACGATAAAGACCCCCAGAAGTATCCCGAGTAGCATGAACCAAAGATTGTTGTCCAGAACATCCTTGTCCTCCTCCGGTTCGGGAATATACTCCGGGTCCATGCCTACACGGGGATCGTGGTGAATGACCTGGATGTCGTCGTTCAAGGGATAGGAGAACCATATCTGAGCTTCTTCACCGGTGATATCGAACCATGTCGTGGCATTCACAACGGTCTCTGGTTCCAAAAGACCAACTTCAATGAGATCTCCCCAACTGTATACGCCGTATGGTTCCCCGTCCTCTCCGATGGTTCTCAATACATATGGGTCCTCGGTATCGATCCCGGTCCCATCGGAGATGATGGTCTGCCTGCCTGTTTCATCCACCAGTCTGTGCATCAGCGCTATATGATCAGCATCCAGGGACTGCCAGAGTTCGATGTCGATGTCGAACTTCTGTATGTTGCCGCTATTCTGCAGCATCATGGAACTCAACCTGAAGGTTACCTTTACCCACCCAGCCACGGTGGCCGTATCTATCCGTCTCATCTGGAGGACCCCATGTAGGGTGATATCATAACCTACTTTCAGGTCCAGGTCAAGCTCCCAGTCAACGGTGGACAGATCCCCTTCGTAGACCTTTTCGTCACTGGCCGGGTCCCATTTACCGTCCCCGTCCCGGTCATCGAAAGCTATGAGGCTTTCGTAGAAGATGGATGTTCGGGAGAGGGAGGACGCAAAATCCCCAGTATAGGAGAAAGTGAGCTTGGGGTAGGTCTGGTTGACAGATACGGTCATCTTCCTCCCCTCTATGAAGACCGAGTCGCCCCTTGCGAAAACGAAGGTCTCGAGCGAATCCCTGGGAGCCTCGAACCGTTCACTGTCGTAGTGTCCCTCCGTGGTGTACTCCATGGATATGGGTTCCATCTGCGGGTCCCGGGAATATGCTTCAATATGAACATCCAACCTGCCTGAGATGCGGTACTGTGATATCTGACCGCCCGAGAACTTAAGCACTACCTCGCTCTCTCCGAGGGATAGGTCCTTGGGTCCCCAGTTGTAATTGATGTCGCCTTCCCCTATGCTCCCGTGGACACCGTAACTACCGGGTTCGAAGACCTTAATCTTCAATCTGATCATCAGATATTCGTAGTATCCGTTCCCGTCCAGATCATCTAGCTCTTCTTCGATGTCGCCGGAGAAGGATATCCTGGTAAGCCCCTGTGCACGACTGACATCACCGCAAACCGAAAATATCAAAAGGACCAGAATTAGAATTACTGCTCCTCTGATGGACCTATGTGAAGGAACCATGTTGAACCGCTCCCCTTGTCGGACACTAAAATGGAAAGGATCGCTTATAAAAGGTTTGTAGTTCGTTCGACGAACGTCCAGTTATTTGAAGCTCTCATTGGGGATCTCCAGGGTTTCGATACCGATGTTCTCGCATATTGTCTCGAGACCATCGGAGGGTCTACTGTCGAGCCTGAATATCAGAAGTCCGGTATTGGTCTTATTGGATACATCGAACAATATGGAGATGAACTCCTTTATCTGCTCGTCATTGTTGTAGGTCCTGAGCTCGGATATATTGTCCAATATTATTACATCAATATCGTCGAGAAAGAGATCTTCTGGCTCCTGATCTACCCTATACATCTTGTATACGGTGGGCAGGTCAAGGGGTTCACCATTGTCACGTAGGTAAAGCTTTGTCCTGTTAGAGGTCTCGGTTTTCCTGCAGACATAAAGTACCATGTCCATGAAATACACGTCCTTGGTGGTGATATTCTTTGTCTGAAGGATCTTCTGTACAAACATGTGTGGTCTGCCCACGCACATGTAGAGTATGGTCTTCTTCTTGTCAACCACCAGGTGCGACATGAGGTGTACTGAGAGGTGATTGATGAAAAATGGAGAGAATGTAAGTAGATATTGAGAATCCGGTCTCAGGAGATCGAAATACTCCTGGACCCTTGACGGTATCTCAACTTCATTCATTTTCCAAACACCTCATTTGAAACCGATTTGGACAGAAATACCATCAGCTGACATGTCCACCATGTGCTTCCCGGTGATGTGGTCCGTCCCTCTCATCTTCAGTATCTCCGCATACCTCCTTCTTCCGTCCTGGTGTTCTATATTGTAAAGGAGTATTATTGCATCAGCCGTGTATGCGGGCTCCATGGGATATGGTTCCTCGAAGGTGGATTCACCTGTCATCATGGTGACCGCCTGCCAGTTCTTCAAGGACTGGGAGAGATCAAAAAGGAACTCACGATAGGATTCTTTCAGTATACCTCTGACCGACGTTATCGGATCGATGACTATTCTCTGAGGCATCAGTTCCACTATTTTCTCTTCGATCACCCTCTTTATCATGTCATACCTGTCCTCGGGAGGATATCTTGATTTCAAATATGGACCAAGATCGAAATATATGAGATCCCTACCTATGGCCTCCTTGTCCACGAAATTGAACCTGGATGTAAAACGGAGCATCCAATTGGTCGGTTCGGACAAAGTGGTGAAATACAGTCCTTTCTCACCTCTCTTGGCCCCCTCGAAAAGGAACTGGAGACAGAATGTGGTCTTACCAGAACCGCTGTCTCCGGCAAGAAGTATTGTGGAGGGGAATGGGAAGCCGCCTTCTACCATATCATCAAGACCGGGTATGCCAGTGCTTATTCTTAAAAAATCTTCATACATCTCATACACCATGGACGTTGTTATTAAAAACCATTATGGTCTTACTTAAGTATTCCCTTCTAAAAATCAAATAGGATAAAGTCAGGAGGGAGAAAACAGAACGTGTAAGAGGATGGAATGTGCTCATATGGAAACCCCGTACAGATAATAACTTATAATAGGAAAATACATTTTTTATAGAGAAGCTTATGAACAGAGGCTCCCACGAGAACACATATAGAACAGGATATCGTACTTTGTTAGCTTTGTTGCTGTTACTATCCTTCTTCATGGTCCAGACGGATGAAGCAGAGGGGGCCGTCTCGGAAGGGGTCTACATAGGTAACGAACCGAACCATCATGTGGACCTTCATTTCAAGGAAGAGGGGAGAGATCAATCGCTCTCCATCAGGCTTCCGGGCGGCGGTGAGATAATCAGGCCCTCCCTATCTATCGGTACCATTCCCGAAGAGAAGGGGCCAGGGGCTGTCTTTGTCGATATTGGTCTAGACAACAGGTTCGAATGGCAATTCGGCGGTGGGAGGGAAGGAAGGTTCGGTGAACAGATCGCATTCACCGACGGGTCATCTTATCTAACTAAGGTGGGGGACGGTTCAAAACAACCTTTTTCCTTCTACCTACCCTCGGGGGCCGAGATAAAAAAGGCCTCCATCAACGTCTCATCTCCTCCATCACCGGAAGCGGAGGATTCCAAAAAACTGTTCCTGCCCGACCAGAACGATTTCGACCTGGACGCGATAGATACTGCGGATATCGATGGAGATGGAAATCTAGAGGTCATATATCATGATAAGAGCACACGGAAGGTATTTGTCAGTGGAATAACGTCCGAAGGGACCCCCTTCAAGAGCGTATTACTGACAGATACAGGCTCTCCTGTTCACCTCAGGGCCACCGGAAAAGATGGAGACCGCCCATCGATAATAGTGGTCTCAAGACCCTCGGGAACGAACGGTCAAGAGGTAATGGCTTTTGTGGGGAGCAATGTATCGAAAATGAGAAGCACCCTTCTATCGGAAGGTCTGGAGCCGGGTTCATCCGGTTTCTCCCTGGTGCCGGGTAAAGGATCGGGCTCTGGTGTGATCGTCATAAACGGAACCGATGGAGGTGTGATGGAATACAGGCTGGAGAGAGATGGCAACCTCTATGGATCATGTCTGTCGGACAGGACCATCAATGCGTCCTCCATAACCTCCACCGATCTGGATGGAGACGGGGACCGCGATATGATATTGTTCCCTTCAAGGTCATCCAATGATAATATCACCGTCCTCGAATCCGCTGGGCCTACATATGTCAGTATCGATACCGGACTTCCCTACTGGTCGAGTAACATCGGAGCCTCTGTGGATATCAACGAAAACGGCAAAGAAGAGATCGTTATCGGAACCGGGGCCGGCTCTCACCCCGCTATCTTCAAAATGAGAGATAATGGACTTTCTGTGAAATGGATAGGGTTCAACTACACAAGGTCCTCACCAAGGATAATAAACAGCGGATATAGGACCATAGACGGCAGAACGGATAAAATAAAGGATGTACTTTACCTGACGACCTTCAACGGTCTTTATCATCTGACCCAAGGATCTGATGTTAAGGAAGATATCATCTGGAGGAAATCGAGGTCCTTCGATGCTTTACCCCTGGCCCCTTCCAGCATCGATCCAGGGCACATGATATCCTTGAGAATGGACCTCGCCTTCGTTCAACATTCGATCAAATGGTCAACCGCCAACCGAATAAATCTCCTCGGTCCTTCCGAGGATTCTACTTTAAACGTGGAGATCCCCTTCCGGAGCGATCAGAGAACGGACATATCGCCCTTGATCATGGGAGAGAGCGGTCTTCCCATGACCGCCAACCCGTTCCGCACCTACCTTGAAAGATATGACATGGTGTTCTCGGGTTCTTCGAATCTCATACGGATCGATGACCTATCTGTGAGCTACAACATCGATCTGGATATCTCGGGCTCACCTCTTATGGCAGGTGCGCTCGACAATGCCATGCAACAGCTGACAGGTGATTGGATTCCATTCTCTGTCGGGGTGACCGATGCAGGTAACGTCAGGGTCGGACCTGCCAGGGTAGAATATGATGAGCCTCCGATCATCGAAGCCTCCTTGCCCTCCAAAATAATCGCCTTGGAGGATTCCGGGGAGATCATCCAATTCAATATTCGTGATCATATATCGGATGATTACCTGCTCCCACAGGGTCTGGATGTCGAACTGATCATGATGGGAGATGGGCCGGAGGATATCATATTCACGGACCACAGCGGAAATGTGATAACCAGGGCGTACGAATACCCCGACTATTTTGGAAGGTCCCAATTCTTCTTCCGGGTCTCTGACCTCAGATCCACCACAATATCAGGTCCTTTGACCTTGATAATAGCCCCCCAGCAGGACAGGCCATTGGTCGTAGGCGACCCGGGGCCGATCGTCATGGAAGAAGGAGAGACCTTGAAAATACAACTCCAAGGTGACGGCGGCGTCTTCTTTGACCCAGACGGGGACGCCCTCGAGTTCGCTCTGGAGGTGGTGGAGAAATATCCGGTTGGAATACTGGAGACATGCTCGATCCTGATCGAGAACAAGGAACTCGTAATCCGGACCTCCATCCATGGAACTGGGGGTGAGCTCAAGATAATACTCCACGCAAAGGACCCCGCTTCCACCTGGGATCAGACCACCAGGACAATAGTGGCCCTGCGGATCAAAGATGTTGATTCTCCCCCTTTACTGGGAGATAACCCGGGAAGGGTATACCTTCTCGAGGACCAATCCACTCCATCGCGAATACCTCTTGAGGGCTGGCTCATGGACCCGGATACCGAATACGGGGAATATGACCTCATATTCCATACCTCGAGTCCGTACATAGAGGTGTTCTCCTCCAGCTACAAGGGTGAAGAATATCTCTTCATTACCCCCACAAACGACCTGGTGGGGGACCATTATGTTCTGGTGGAGATGACCGATGGTCAAAGATCGGTCATGGACAAATTGGAGCTTTTCATCGAACCCGTGAACGACATTCCAAGTATCGAGTTCAACAGCAAGGAACTGCTGGAAGGAAGAGGTTGGTTGATAACAGGACAGGTGAACGACCCGGATTCCCAGCGTGGGACAGTGGAGTTCAGAATTGGGGATGGCCCCTGGAGACAGGCCTGGGGATTCAAGAGCTGGTCCATGGTCATAGATTTCAAGGATGCCGGCGAAGCGAACACGGTCTTTGTTTTCTTCAGGGCCAATGATGGCCATGAGAGTTCCCCGACCGAATACATTAAGCTAGAAAGACCGGTTAACGTACCCGAACCGAAGATCCCCCGGGAAGATGTGGAAAACGAAGGCGATGATCAACCCAGACTTGATGATCCGAGCCGGGGCGATGAGGACATTGTTCCACCTCCTTCGGGCGAAGAGCCGCCCTGGCTCATGCTGGGAGGGACCCTGGGAATGATCGTGGCGATCATCATATTCTTCGGATGGACCGAGATAGGGGTCATCATAGTTGCTACCGTGGGATCCTCGATATACTCCAAGCTCAGCAGAAAGGATATTCTCAATCACGAGATCAGGGGACTCATAAGGGGATATATCATTGCCAACCCCGGGGACCATTATTCCTCGATTAAGAGGAACCTTGACCTCAACAACGGCACACTGGCCTACCATTTGAGGGTCCTGGAGCAGAACGGGTTCGTCAAATCGATGTACGATGGCATCTACAAGAGATATTACCCATCCAACGTGAACATCTCCAAACTGAAGAAGAACGTCTCCAAACAGGAAGAGATCTTCAATATCATCCTTGAAAATCCGGGGATCACCATGGAACATATAGGAAGGATGATAGGTGTTTCGAGACAGGTGGTCAACTACCATGTCAAGAATCTCATCAGGGCCGGGGTAGTGGACTATATGAGGGACAAGAAATCGGCCAAGTTCTACCCGTCTGATAACGGTTCCGATATCCTCGAACAGCAGACCTGATGGAAATGTTTTTTATCTGAACAGATCGATAATGTGTCATGAAGATAGGAGTGCTTACCGGTTCCGTTCTTCCTGAAGGATTGGATTTCGGGGAAAGGATCGTCAACTTTCATGGAACCTCATCTTCTGGACCTGCAAGGTTGAAGTGCGATAATGGAGAGTTCCTCATTATCGCAAGACACGGCATCCCGCCTGCGATACCGCCGAACATGGTAGAGCATGGGGCCAATCTGGATATCTTCCGAAAAGCGGGTGTGGATGGAGTTATATCCATATGTTCTACCGGCGCCTTGAGGAATGATGTTCCGGTCCCGTCCTTGTGTGTACCGGAGGATTACATCGATCTGTTCTCAGGCGTCACAGTTGTCAGGTCCGCCATACAGCACGCAACACCGTCCTTCGACCAAGGTCTAAGAAGAGCTCTGGTCCAAGCATCCAAGGATCTGGATAAGGAGGTTCGGGATGGTGGGGTGTACATCCAGACCAGAGGGCCCAGATTGGAGACAAAGGCCGAGGTGAGGATGCTGGCTGGATTTGCTGACATCGTTGGTATGAACCTCGGTTCCGAATGTACAGTAGCATGCGAGATGGACATACCTTTCGCTGGTATGGTCACGGTTGATAACTATGCCCATGGCATCAACGCGGACCATCTGGATTACAGGGACATCCTCCTCTCGGCGGCAAGCAGGTGGGAGGATATGGGAGAGATACTCATTGGAGCCATGGAGATATTGGCAGCCGATAGATGATTATGTCATGTTACCATTCAGTTCCACAAGGAGAGATCCATATGATCTTGAAGGATCAAGAAGAAGGGTCGGGCGAAATGGGATATGAATGCACTGTTTTTATTATTGGAGGTAATCCATGACCACTCCCACGGATAGGCTGATCAGGTCTCTGGGTGTTTCCCCGGTGGTCGACAAAGGAGGTTACAGATATTTTGTCCACCCTCTTTCGGACGGTATACCTTACATATCGCTCGGAATGCTGGAGGACACAGCTGAAAGCCTGATGGGGCTACTACCTGTGCCCTGGGATTTCGATCTCATACTCACCGCAGAGGCGATGGGCATACATCTTGCAACATTGATATCCATCAATACCGGATTGCCCTTCTCCATCGCCAGGAAAAGAAGCTACGGTCTGGAAGGAGAGACGGTCACAGTCCAGGAAACAGGATATTCGAGAACAAAGATGCATATTAACCTTCCCAGGGAACCGGGCTCTCTCGTCCTGCTGGACGATGTGATATCAACCGGTGGTACATTCAGGAGTCTGGTGTCCGGGATCGAAAGGACAGGTTGGAAGATAGAGTTCGGCCTGGTCCTCTTCAACAAGATGGACCATGATGAAAAGATATCACTGGAGAATGAACTGGGTTTCGAGATCAGACCATTGTTGAATGTGTACGAGGTAAATGGCTCCTTCAAGGCAGAAAGATCGAAGATAGCCGTGAAAATGGGTCTGTAAAGATCATTCGGACAATGAATATCAAGCCAAAAGATACATATGCCCCATATTTACATTTAAAAACATGGCTGATGTCAAGATCGCGGTCCATGGAGAAGCTGTGAAGAGAAAGAATGGTTGGACCGCGTCCCCCAATACATGCCTTGTCAGGGATTCGGGAAAGACAGTGATCGTGGATCCAGGCAACCACCCGGAACTTTTGGAAATACTTGAAATGAGCTCGATCTGGCCGGAGGAGATAGATGTGGTATTCCTCACCCATTACCACCTTGACCATACCCTCAACACCTCGCTTTTCAAATATGCCGAGGTGGTGGACAGCAGATGGAGATACAACGCGTGTGATATCATCGAACATGATGGATACATTATGGATACCGACCTCAGGATAATACCAACTCCTGGCCATTCTCCCGACTGTTCCTCGCTCATCTTGGACACGGATGAAGGCATAACTGCCGTATGTGGAGACCTCTTCTGGTTCAAGAAGGAGTTCAAGAATGATCTGGGGGTCGACGAGCTCATGGACCTGAAAGATGAACTTGCCTTCCACCCCCATATGCTGAGAGAGAGCAGGAAAAGGATCCTCGAAATGGCCGACAGGGTCATTCCCGGACACGGGAGGCCTTTTAGAGTTCCAAGATATCAGTAACCCTTTTCACCCACAAGTGGAACGAACATGCAGTAGGTCAATCTCTCCTCCTCGAAGATATCGTCTTCCCTCGTCAACCGCATCAGGCGTTGGGTTCCCTGCTTCGGCCCTACAGGAGCCAGGATCATCCCGCCATCCTTGACCTGGTTCTTTATTATATCCGGCACATCGGGAGCTGCACAGGTGTAGTATATCCTGTCATAGGGTGCCTCCTGAGGTATCCCTATCGAGCCATCCCCCTCCACCACTGTCACATTCTGGATCCCTGCCTCCGATAGGTTCCTCCTTGCTTTCATCACCAGTTTGCCGATCCTCTCAACGGTATATACCCACCCATCATCACCGACCAGCCTTGAGGTTACCGCAGCGTGATATCCTGATCCTATCCCTATCTCCATGATCCTCATTCCCTCT
>JAWOCK010000111.1:0-47749 GCA_046483845.1 Thermoplasmatota archaeon
ATCACCACCTGGCCGGGTCCAAAGCTGTAGTCCTTTTCATCGAGACCGGTCAGAGTCTCTCCGCCCTTGGTGCGATGCACGCGCAGGTCGCCCTGCACCTGCAGCGAACACGATATAGATCCAGCGGTGAAGTGAATGGACCCATAGTCTGTCAAGAAGATAGGAGAGCAGAACCAGGGCCGCGAACCAGAAAATAATGTTCAGCACCGCAGAAAGCATCAACGGTCAATGTCAATGTAACTAAATAAAACACTCTCCTTTCAATCGTTGGGTTGTTTGAATAATCCAATAGAAAATATATTTTGAAATAAAGTGCTTTTTGTAATTCGTTCACACCAGGCCTTATAGAGAACCAAGATCGCAAAGCACAAGGAATCGCCCGAGAAAAAAAGATGGGAGCAGAGCCCTCTGCTCCCGTTTCCCTTGCCGTACAAGATCAGAGCTCTTCTTCCTTGCCCCAGTTCACGAAGGTGATCTCCTCCCTGGAGATCTTCTCGAGACCAACGGTCTCAAGGACGCTGTTGATCCATGAGATGGTCTCCTCAAGGTCCGGAGCGTCTGCGGGGAGGGTAAGATATCTCTTTGAGGTCTCCTTTTCCTCCGGTTCAACGGTCTTCCTGTTGGGACCTGACTGAAGTCCAGGTATATTGGCTGCACCCGGATCCGACAGTTTGTCGGTGGGGTCGGTGTGTCCCCTGTACTCCTGATAATTGTTGTGTCCGTCAGAATCATCGTTCTCATCCGGGTCCATAACACCATCCATATCCGAATCCTGTCTATCAGCGTACAATCTTCCTTGGAAGTACTCCTTATTGGTCATTAGGCCCTTCGGTACGAATGTCCTTCTGTCCACTGTCTGTGAGTTGGCCCAGGGGTCCCATGTGGCGTTCATCTCTTCATAGATGTAGCATTCGGGCTTGTTCCACATGGAACCGTTGAAGAGCTCCTCCCAGCCCCTGGGAAGGCTGTCGTTATCCTCGTAAGGCTGCGGGTCAGAAAGGTTTCCGATATAATCGGTGACCCAGACCTCCCAACCATCCGGCATTCCGTCACCATCCGAGTCCCTGCCCCCTTTGATACCATATTCGGGGACCCTCGGTGCAGGGGATGTGGTTATATCATTGATACCGTCGTTATTGAGGTCGATACCGTATTGGTACTCGTACAGATTGATCCAGGGGAAATAATAGTCCACAAGCTCGTACTGGGATCCCTGTGAGTTCAACGGGGTCCATATGGAATAGACGAAACCATCATGATCCGCATCAAGCGCCCAGTCATCACCGTTCAACGGGTCCAGGATCCATGCGTACTTTTTCTTGTCAGGGTTCCACAGCGGAGACCCTCTGTTTTTTTCATCGAGTTCCCAGCCATCGGGCATCCCGTCCCCGTCAGTGTCCCACTTGAGTGGATGGGTACCGTTCTCCCATTCCTCGAAGTTCGAGAGACCGTCGTGGTCCGGATCATCGAGAACATCTGAACTGACCAAGGGATTGACTATCCAGAAGTGTCCGCCGTATACCAGATCGTTCCAGTAATTGGTATTGTAGAGCTGGTCATACTCCATTATCATGGATCTGGTCTCATCGCTCTTTATAACCTTGCCGAACCTGTATTCCCATCCGTCGGGGAGCCCGTCGCCATCCGTGTCGTACTTCGTGGGGTTTACCCTGTCGACGTTTGACCAAACATCCCCAAGCTCCTCGTCCGAATAATCACCATCATTGTTGGCGTCGAAATTATCATTCTTGTTCCAGTCGATCAACGGGAAGAAATCAACGGTGTTCTCCAATCCGTCCTCCATACCATCATCGTCGGTATCGGGATCGTTGGGATCCGTGATCCATTCCCTGTAGTTGGGGATCCTGTGAAGCTCATCGTAATCCGACATCTGGTCATTGTCGGTGTCCTTCTTGTTGGGGTCGGTCCTCACCACACCGAGTTTGGACCTCTCCCAAAGAAGCGATGTGTCGATGCCGAAAAGCTCGTCGACGTCCATCCATCCGTCAAGGTCGGTGTCCGGGTTGGTTGCGTTGGTGGGCTTGAAGAGAAGCAGCTCCTCTCCATTCTCCCCCTCGTCGATCTCCCCATCGCCGTCATCATCGAAGCCATTGGGTGGAAGGTAGTACTTTGTCCTTCCGTTTACCTCCATCCAATCATCAAGGTATCTGGAGGTGTTGCCCACCTGTTCGATCTCCGGTGATCCACCAAAATCTGCGTCGGAATCCGCAAGTGTGGCATTAGTATAATATATGGAGGCGAACTCGGGATCCGTGAAGTAATTGTCTCCTATGAGCTCTCCGTAGAAACCGATCTTGAGTTCCTCACCATCATTGAGGCCATCATCGTCCGTATCCGGTTTGTTCGGATCTGTCGGGGTAGGATATTGTACCGTTCCCTGGAACTCCTCCAGGTTGGTCATCCCGTCAGGTATCCTTGTATAGATGACATCACCGGTCTCTGTGGTGTTCCACCAACCATCATTGTCCTCGTCGGCATCGTATATCATCGGTGAAACGGTGTAGCGTGTCCTTTTACCGTCCGCTATCTTGTCCTCGAGGTCCTCCCTGGTGTTCATAGCAGGGACCTTCGATATGATCTTTGCATTGTAGGCCTCCCAGCCGTCCAACATGCCATCCCCATCGGTGTCGGGATTCTTGGGGTCCGTCTGGAACCATATATCCTCCTTGTTGGGGAAAGCATTCTCCAGATAGTTCGGAAGACCGTCATTGTCCAGGTCCTTGAACCTGTCAGTGGAGTTCAGAGGGTTCAGTCCTGTCTCCAGCTCCCAGCCGTCCCACATACCATCTCCGTCGGAGTCAGCCATGTAAGGGCAGGTTTTGTAATCAAGGAGGCCATCATTGTTCCAGTCCACCGCTGATCGGGTATAATTCACGTTGAGCTCTATGAAATCGTTCAGCTGGTAGAGCTCTCCTTTCAGAGCATTGAAATGCGAGTCCCCGTCGGTATCCCACAGGAGAGGATTCGTATGGTTCTCGTACTCCTGCCTGTTGTTGAGATCATCCTTTTCATAGATCATTATCTCCGTCTTGACCCCTCCCGCCAGGGAGTAACCGTACCTGATATCCAGGTCGTAATCCGCGTCATTTGGGTTAAGGGGATCGATCAGGTTCCTGTCCCAGGGGACCGAAAGTGAGTCGGAGAGCTCCAGCGCCTGCTTCTCGCCCTCCACGGATGCTTCAATGACATTGTTTATCGTCCCTTCGAAGACATTTGTTTTATCCCCTTCGAAGAACATATCGTCGAGTTCCCTGGCATAATGGATCTCCCAACCATCGTCAATTCCATCAAGGTCCGTGTCCCAGAGGGACGGGTTGGTCGTAACGGGTTTGAAGGTCTGTGGCAGATAGGGATTGTATCTCAGATAGTCATCATACTTATCGTTATCAGTATTGGTCGGGTCACCTACAATACCATCGGAGGGATCGTCGTAGAGGTGGAAACCTCCCTTCATACCTATCTCATGCCAATCCAGCTCGGGATTCAGCCCACCGAAGACAGGATCATCCTCATCGAAGGTCCTGGTGGTCCAGTTGAACTCAACACCTCCGACATATTCCCTAAGGTTGAACAGTTCCTCTTTCCGGTCTATCAAACCGTTGTTGTTGCTATCGAACCCGTCACCATCGGGATTGGCGTCCCAATCCTTTTCGTTGGGATCTATGGTCAATCTCTTGGTTATTGGATTTGGTCTTGAATACAGGGCTTCCCATCCATCTTCCATACCATCGGAATCGGAATCCGGTCTACGCCAATCTGTGCCGTATATATAATTCTCCTCGATATCGGAGAGCTTGTCTGGCCAGGGTACCGATTCGTCATTGATCAACCTGGTATCCGAATCCGATTTCGGAACTCCTCCCGGTGTCTCCTTAGCATCTTCCCACGGGCTTCCTTCCTCGAGGTTGGATGCTTCGCTTCCAGTGAGGAAATATATGGCCACAAGCCCCCACACTGTAGCATTGATCAGAATGACCGTGATTATCACGACCTTCATTATGTCTAGCTTTTCAAAGAAATTCGCCGATGCCATCTAAACGCCTCCACGGACAAAAGGTGGGCCGCAAGTCAACGCCCTGTTATGGACACTTGTTTATTAAACCTTTTGGACCCTGGACAAGACCAATGGTCCGAGCCTGGACCGTTTATGGCTCATCCGTTCCTTTTGTTTTTATTCCCTCAGGATCATATATAAGTTTATTTCTCACATGAGAGCGCGGAAAATGGTCACAATCCGCATTTCAGAGGTCAGGGAGTTCCGGAAGAGTGGGCATTTTCGCATCTTCCTTCTCATCTTCTTTTTTCTTCTCTCCGTTGTCTACCGCAGGACCGCTCACTACATCGGCTCCAACGTCCTCGACAGGTAATTCCGATCCGGTTCCGGGTGCCTCTTGTTGAGGCGGCTCCTGATAAGGCATATCCGGACCTTGCTCCATCTCCGGTGGTGACTGTTCCATGGGCGCCGGATCGGGCCAGGGAGGAGACGATTCGTTGTCCTGTTCCATCTGTTGGTGTTCGTGTGGCATCGGTCCCAATGACCCCATACCCTCCAGGTCCTGCTGATACCCGGCATCCCCCTGGTCCGTATCATTCTGATCGTAGTTCTGTGTCCCTTGATAATTGGTATCGGAGCCATATTCATCCATTTCATCATACTGCCCCCCGGGTCCCAAATAGCCCTGTTCCGGATAGACATTGTCCTGTTCAAGAGGTGCGGACGGTAGCTGCTCCATGGTTGATGGGGGTATACTCTCGTAGGATGCTTCCGGAAACTGCTCCGGTGGAGCAGGGACCGGAGAGGCCGCAACCGGCATTGCCTGGGAACTGCGGCGGTTCCTTATCAACATTATGAGGAAGAGAACAACGGATACAAATGCTATAAATACAAAAAGAATGGCAACCACCCAGAGAAGAAGGTTTATATCCTCGTTGGGGTCGCTCGGATGTACCCGGGCATCAAGAGGATCGAAGTTCCTTTCATGCTCCTCACCGTCCATCCAGCCATCCCTGTCCGTATCCGGGTCTCTGGGATTGAGGTATTCACCATTTTCTTCATAATAACGGAACTCCTCAAGGTTGGTCATACCGTCTCCGTCGGGATCCATGAGGGCGTCATCTGGATCGTTCGGGTCCAGACCAAATCTCAATTCCCATTGGTCATCCATGCCATCATTGTCCTGATCCGGGTCCTGAGGCGGGGCGGTCACGGTTACAATGAGCTCCTTCGGCTCGGAGAATGCCATCCCGTCGGAAACCTTCAGGGTCACAGTGTAAACCCCCGCATTAGGGAACTCATGGGAGACATCCGTCAGATCTTTTCCGGATAATGGGTCGGAACCGTCTCCGAAGTCCCAGATATATGTCAGAACATCCCCTTTATCCTTGTCTATGGCCTCGGTGGTATGGAACATCACGGTTAGATTGTCGTTCTGCTGTTCGATGTTTATATCAAAGGCCTTTGGAGGGTCATTGACATTGCCGATGGTCACCCTGCATATACCCCAATCGGCAAGACCGTAGAAGTCCACCACTGTGATATTTATCTCCCACTCTCCTATCATATCCTCTGAAAGTGCTTCTATAACGAGACGGCCGGTGGATTGTGTGAAATCCACTGCGGATGACGGTGTATGATCGCCCAACTCACCGAGGTCATATGAGAAGGTTATAATGTCTCCCGAGTCGAGATCGGGATCATGGAACTTCGGAATTATGTACAGATACTCTCCCTGTATGGTGGACCTCTCCTTTGGGACATTTATGGTGGGGGGATCGTTGATGTTGTCAACATAGAATACAAGGGTGAACTCGTCCTTGCCCCCGTTGCCGTCGGAGACCTGGACCATGGTCTCGAAACTTCCTACATCTGCATCGCCCGGTATGAACCACATATCTCCTGTTGTTGCGTTGAAATCGAAGTTCTCTCCATTGACAGGATTGCTCAGAACGTCCTCTATGTCCCAATGGAATTGAAGATCATCACCGTCAATGTCCTCAGCCCTCAACCAGACCTCCACCAGCTCCTCCTGCTCGACATCATAGGTGAACTGCTCATCGAACTCCTGTATGGTGGACGACCTTATGCTCTTCAGCTTTGGCGGATCGTTCACCGGATCTATGGAGAGCATAACCTCCACTTCGGCATATTTCTCGAAGAACTCGTTGTCCGAGGCATTGACCCTGATGCTGAACATACCGTTCACATCGGGTTCGGGGGATATCTTTAACCTGAACTCGGGCTCTTCCTCGGTCCCGTTGTTCACTATCTTCGCCGTCAGGTTATCGTCAGAATATTCCAGGCTCCACTGCCCCCTCTCGTTCCTTATCCTGTAGGAGAGCGGTTCATCGATGGTGTTGGGGTCCGAGAAGAGATCGTCGAGCACCAGCCAACTATCCCCGGAATCCTCCTGCAATTCGATCAAGAGCGTGTCTCCTACATTCGAGGTGGGAGGCAGATTGTCGTCGACTATGGGTCCCTGGATGGTCCTGGTCCCGTTGGGTTTTCCGGTGGCCCAATCCCTTCCGTCGGATGCTGATATATTGAAGGTATGGAACTGGTCCTTTCCCACCTGGCTTCCGGGGACCTCCACATAATATTCCACGCCGTCTGCATAATCATAGCTCTCAAGGGATACCGGTTGGAGCTCCCTGAAGAAGTCCCCGTCCAGCCAGAGCTCCACGTACTTAGCGGATTCGTTCTGCGGATCGAAGTAGGTCACCGAGAACCTGAATATGTCGCTGGTCCTTCCCCGGTCCGGTTCCACCCTCGAATCCCATAGGACAGGTCTCTTGTTGGGGATGTTCGCCTCTATGGAGCAGTCCATGCTGTAGCTTGCGCTACCCCGTCCGGTGGAATAAGACCTCTGTCCGTTGGATGTCACGCCGTAGGACCTGATAAGTATACCTATGTACATTTCTGTACAGTTCTTCTCGGTCTTTAGCTGAAAGGGGCTTGCTGTACAGCCGTCGCTTATGAAGTTCGGCCTGGAGGAGGAGCTTACCCTGTACTCGGTCTTGGAGAACGTGGAGGGGGCCCCTCTCGAATTGTAAAGAAAGAAGATCTCAAGTTCCACCCCCCAATCGTATGTTCCGTCATTACTGTTGGGTGAAAAGCTGGTCAGCGAGAAGGTTATGTCCGCCTTGGTGGGATGTATGTCATGGGGAGCGGTAATGTGGTACCAGTCGAAGAGGTCCTGGTCTGTGGTCATCGAATCCGTCAGAAGCGAGTTCCCCGCGGATAGCTCCTTTGCGCTGGAGCGGTCGTTGTGGCTGTCAGAGGGGGAGACCGCGGAAACGGTTATGGTGAGATTGTATCTCAGATTGCCCGAAAGGGAATCATAGGGTCTGACGATGATGCCGTATTTTCCGGTATAAGAGGCATGGAAGGAGATCGTGGACCACCACATGGGGTCGGGAGACCAGAGGTCCACGGCAAGTGATACCTCGTCCATGCTGGGGTTTTCGACCTCCTCGGAAACGAAACCCCAGCACCAGGCAAGGAACATGTCGTTTTGATCCGAGGCGTTCACATAATTAGGTGTGATCTCTAACTTGTCGACGGGACCGGCCCCGCCCTTGAGGTTCACGTAGAAATGATCGAAATCGCCACCACCGGACAGGTTCCCGTGAAGCTCTATGGAGCTGCCGGTCTGGACCGGTATAGTGTTTGCGGCACTCCACTGATCGTTAGGTTCGCTCTCCTGGAAATAAGCCCTTGTCGGAGGTGCATCATTGAACGCCATGTCATCGGAACCGACTGCCCCCACGTATACCGGTACCATCATGGATAATACGATCGACAGCGGAAGCAGATTTCGGATCCATTTCATCTTTATACACCCCATTGGCTGAAAGTTCTCTGGACGGGGATACGTTCATCGAACATTATATTTATTGCTGTAAAAAGGTCGACAGCCGGGTCATGGGGTGGTCCTGGTAAGGGTTCTAGGGAAAGGTATGGCGTCCTTGATGTTATCCAGTTTGCAGATCCATGCTATTAGCCTCTCCACACCAACACCGTAACCGGAATGCCTTACCGATCCGTACTTTCTGAGGTCCAGGTACCATTCGTAGTTCTCCACACGCTCGCCCTCGGCCTCCAGTGCCTCCTTTAGCCTGTTAATGTCCGTATCCCTCTCCGATCCTCCTATGATCTCACCGTAACCATCCGGAGCGATCATGTCAAAGCATTTCGCCACCGGACCCGGTGCATCCTCTGCATCCTCGTCCGGAGGTTTGTAGAAGGCCATGGCCTCCTTCGGATACTGGATCACCGTGACCGGAGCATTGAAATGTTCCATGAGGGCATCCTCCTCTATTGTCCTCAGGTCCTTTCCCCACTGAACATCCATGGAGCTCTTTTCCCTCAATATCCTCAACGCCTCAGTGTACGATATCACGGGCCAATCCTGATCCAGCAAGGGCCTCAACCTCTCCGGTTCCGCACCGAGTATCTCGAGCTCCTCGCTGTTGTCTTCGAGTACCCTTTTCAGGATATACTTTATCTCCTTGATCGCGATCCCTATGCACTCCCTGTAATCCATCCAGGCGGCTTCCATCTCCGCCATCCAGAATTCGCTCAGATGCCTGGAGGTCTTTGACCTCTCGGCCCTGAAGGTCGGTGACACATCATATATCTTCTCCAGGGAGAAGATCGCGGCCTCCGCGTAGAGCTGCCATGTCTGGGTCAGATAGATCGTTCTATCGTAGTATTTCACCTCGAAGAGGGTGGAACCGCCCTCCGCGGCGTTTGGAGTGAATATGGGAGGAGTGAACTCGTAGTATCCTCTTTCCCTGAAGAACCCATGTATCGCTCCGGTCACGGTGGATCTCACCTTCAATATGGCGTTCATCCTCCGGGACCTTATCCATAGATGTCTGTTGTCCCTAAGGAACTCCTCGGATTGGTCCTTGGTGATAGGGAACCTGTCCGCAGGGGACACGATCCTCACGGAGCTCAAGTGGATCTCAAAACCGCCCGGGGCCCTCTCATCGACGTTCAGCCTCCCGCTCACCAGCACGGAGGATTCAACGTTCAAAGCCCTCACCTCCTTGAACATATCCTCACCCAGGTCCTTCTTGGACCCGACGCACTGTATTATCCCAGTGGAATCCCTGAGGACCAGAAAGAGCATCTTGTTGCTTCCACGGATCCTGTATATCCATCCCCTAAGGGTCACGGACCCGCCCTCTTTGGAGGGGTCCTTTGCTTCCCTTATCGTAGAAAGATCGCTCCCCATATGTTCACACCTGCCGGAGGGACAATGAAAACCTTCTGATAATAATTCTTTGTCCATGGTCTTATTATAGTATCACTATCACCGGCCCCTTCCCGGCCTGTGCTTTTTGGAGGCCCCTTTTTCATCAGAAGATCTTATCCTCCTTCTGCCATTTTCTTTGTTACTGTTGTCCTTTTCCTCCCTGGAAGTCCTCTCCTCCAGTTCCCGTTGGTAAGAGATCCTGATGAAGAGCATGTAGATTATCAGACCCGATATCACCAGAACGAACAGACCGAGGCCGAAGAACAGAGGCCACTTCGTGGTCTCTTCTTCTCCGTTTTTGTCCATTTCCTCGATATATACGGAGACCCAGATAGAGTCGGTTCCCACATTCCCCGAGGTGTCGGTTGCCCTGGCCTCTATTATGTAGATCCCCTTTACCAGATCAAGCTCGATCTCCCAGTTCTGCAGGCCGTCCACCGTTATCCATTCGCCGTCGTCCAACCTTATCTCAACACGTCGGAGCTCCGTATCATCCATGGCCCATCCCTGCACCTTTATCTTGCCCGCTTTAAGGCTCTCGTTGGAAGAAGGGGTCGATATCACGATGGTCGGCGGCTCCACATCCCCGGCCTCGGAAATGGTCAGTGTATAGGTGAACTGCCTGAAGAGGATGTTGCCCGCACTATCCTCTATTTCCAGGTCCAGTATGTTCTCCCCCTCCGAAAGGGTAAGGATCCAGGTCCAGGTCTCCTTTGTGGATATCTGCTGAAATCCTTCCTCGTTGACCTTGCCCCGGACAGACCTTATGCCCACATTGTCGTAGACCTCTCCTTCTATCTGAAGGATCGGATTGGTCACGCTGGTTCCGCTGGGGGGTTCCAAACGGTCCAGTACCGGAGCCTGGGTGTCCAGTGTTATGGTCTTGAGCACGGTCTTTTCGTTGCCAACATCATCAATTGCCCACACTTCGATAATGTTCTCGCCTTCCAGAAGCTCGATCTCAGCAGAGAATGTCCCACCCGCCGGGATTATGGGTTGGTTGTTCACCATCAATGTCGATCCCGGGTCCACTGTTCCCCTTATGGTTACCATGTTCTCATTGGTCAGGACCGGAGCCTCGGTTACCGCCAGGTCTGGTGGTATCGTGTCCTTTATTATCCTCAGGACCCTGGTCGTCCTGGTGCCGGTGATATCTTCAGCAGTGATCCGGATCCTGTTGGAGCCCTCGTTGAGGATCAAGACCGAGTGCTGGAACTCTCCGTTCTCCACTGTGATGGTCTCTCCGTTAATGAACACGGTCCTGGCGTCATCATTTACAGATCCTATGATGAGGATGAGGTCCTCGTTGGTCCTTGTACCGTTCAATGGAGAGAGTATTATCAGGTTGGGGGGGACAGAGTCGCGGTGCACCGTGATGTTCTTCACGATGGTGTTTTGCGCCCGGTCCACGGCCTTTAGCTTAATTTCGTTCTCTCCTTCTTTCAGCAGACAGCTTGCAGTGAACGAACCGTTGATGACAGGGACCAGATCCTGATCCAGGTAAAGATGGGAGTCTGAGGAGCAGGTTCCCTTGATAAGAATATTTGATTTGTTGGTATAGACACCGTCCACAGGCGATGTGATCCTCAGTTCAGGATATATTGTATCTATCCCGAAATCAACCTGTGATGCGGAGAGCTTTCCATCGTCGTTCATGGCAGCGACCCTTGCAGTATGTTCACCGTCTGCAAGGTTCAGAGGAATGGAGAACTCCTTGGCGGGGGGGACGTTCAGTTCAGGACTTCCGTCTATGGAGATCCATATGTCGGTGATGGGCCTCTCATCCTCGATGTGCCCGTTCAAAAAGAACTCTCTGTGGGGGACCCATGAACCCTTCTTTGGATAATCTATGAAGACCTTCGGGTCGTTGAGTATCACCTCCACTGTCACCGAATGCCCCTGGGTCGCCATGAACTCCTCCGAACGATAACCGCCTTCGTACATGACCGAAACGTTGTGCGGGGTCATCAGGGTAGGTCCGGACATATCATATTCGGATACGGTGATCGGCAGATCCTCGATCCTTCCGTTACTGTCCGCAAGGCCGTGGAACACAAGATCTCCTTTCACATCACGGATATCGATATCGGCTTCTCGGGCGGGAGGATTGTAATTGGTCCTCACTATTATGTCGTATCTTACCGAGGAGCTCACATCGGCGCCCGGGTCCTCCACCATGATCTCATCGAATGTGGAGTTCAGCAGATGCAAGCTGGTGGATCCGCCAACAGGCCGGGTCACCTCCAGGATCGATCCACCCTGGAAGGTGGAGGCACAGTCCATCAAGCCGACCCGGGAGGAGTTGAACCTGCCGGATACGGGGGATAGACCGAAAAGGTTGCAATAGGATGCATTGACAGAGGATAGGGTGGCATCTATTGAAGTGAACACGTTCAGGAAGTTCCAGTTCCGGAGCTCAGCTGTAGAGTTCACCAGCAGTATGCCTGCTCTTTGGCATTCGGATATATTGACCAAGGTGGAGTTGATGTTGGTGTCATCATACAGTGCGACACCCCAGGAGTCCATGTTCGTGATGTTGGTTCCCTGGAGCCGTACATGCGCTCCGGAAGCTACCAGGCCGGAACTACCGTTCCTGATCCTGCAGTTGTTGATCCTCATGTCCATTGACTCAGTGTATATCCCCGATAACCTCGGTTCCGGACCCCCTAATCCGCAGTCCTCGATCACCGAACCGTTAAACCGGACCTTGGATGTTGCGTTTAAGATGAAGAAGTATCTCAGGCCCACAGCATGTGATATCTTTGAGCCGTTCCTCACCACCAGTGTCCCTCCGTCATGGACCGATATCCCCGGAATGAAATTCGCCGATCCGTTCAGTCTGAGGTCCGAACCATCCAGTATAAGGGACCCATGGACCGAAAGGTTCCCTTTCAGTTCCACCAGAGTAGAATTATAATATTCCGTACCGGTCACCGTCCAGTTACCGTTCTTTTCCACAGCGGACGCCCGCTCCTCCAGGAGATCCGCCGCCGTTGTGCCGACAACACCGTCATCCATGAAGACCGCCGCTCCTGCCCAAAGCAGTACGAAAGCCAGAAGTAACGATCCGAAACCCCGTTCCATTGCCATGAAGTTCGAATGGGGCAAGCTGATTTATAACTTTTCTTGTGGGTGAAGGACGCCCCTATCAATTCTCGGTCTGCTGCTCCACAGACCCATCGACTGAGCTTCCATCGGTATCATTCGACTGTGTGATTGGTTCTCCGGTGGACCGATCTCCGGACACTTTCTCCTCATACGGTGGTTCCGGGGGACCCTCGGGATCATTATCAGGTCCACGT
This sequence comes from Thermoplasmatota archaeon, assembly GCA_046483845.1. Classification (GTDB taxonomy): domain Archaea; phylum Thermoplasmatota; class Penumbrarchaeia; order Penumbrarchaeales; family Penumbrarchaeaceae; genus JAYEPK01. The sequence goes on from JAWOCK010000111.1 coordinate 12,584, forward strand.
TCCTTTTCAGGCTCTCCCTCAGGGACAGCATCCCTTTCATCAGAGGCAGAAGCCTCCTCATCAGTTTGGTCCTGCCCTTTTCGGGAGATATCATCCACGGTTGCTGCCTGACCAGAAACAATTTCATGTACTGGCTGGCCTGCTGCCTCCGTCTGGTCCTGCCCCTGCTGGTATTTCGCATAGAGGTCCTCGGGAACCGCCTGCCCTGCGGCCATGGGCTGGTCCTCTATCGGAACAGGGGTCATGGGCTGCGCCTCCATGGGGAGGGCTTGCGGCTGTTGAGCAGCCGGGTTCATGATCGGACCCCCCTTTCTTGATGCCTGTCCGAGGTACTCATAAGTGACAAGGGAATTGGAGGCGTACATCTTTGCATACTGGGCCGGTGTGAAATAGTAGACGGCGTCGTCGATATCCCTGAAAACATAGTACCCGCTCTGGTCCGTGTTGTAAAAGGCCGATCTTTCCTTTATCTTTTTTTTCAGAAAAATCACCCCGAGAACAAGTAGACCCGCGATCAGCAGGGCCGCCACGATAATGATGAGGATCCCCATGATGTTGGAATCTCCTTCCCTTTCCACATTGTCCACGAAATAATCCACCCTCAATCTCACCGTGCTGTTCTGGTCCTCCACCTCCCCTGGCTGCTTTTCGTTGAACAGAAGGATGGACATCTGGGCTCCTTCGGTGTTCTTGAACTCCCTGTCCCTTATGCTCCTATTCACGTCCTTCTGGTAGAACATTGCCAGGTCCAGCAGTGCATCCACTGTGGGGGTCCCGCGCAATCTTGACGATCTGATGATCATTATATCGATGGGCCTTTCCTGGAAGGTTCCGTCCGGTTTCTTCAAAAAGAGCACCGTCAAGGTCAATTGGTCCCCCTTCTCATCGAAATCCTCAAGGTCGAACCAGTAAGGCGCTCCAGGTCCGAGGTCTATGTCGTGAGAAGCTGCCCGGGCTTTCTGTGATACTGGCTGGGATATCATACCCAGCAAGATAGATATCAGTAGCAGTGCAACTATGAGTGGTCGGGTTAACGAATGCAGATGATCACCCCCATAATAAGACCCCCTTTACTAATCCGGGATATGGTATATAAAGTGAGTGATTGATCTACACTTGTTACCGCATGCTGGACGGAATTTAGGAAGGATTCTATTCCCTTCCAAAGAAACCTCTGAGTACCGGATGCATCTCCATCATCTGCTCCTTACCTATCTGTTCGTACAGACGTATGATAATACCTACGGTAAGCAGCACCCCTGTACCCGATGTACTCCCCACCGTGCCTATCATGTCAGCCAAAGCTGCCAGGAGACCGACGAAGGCACCGGATATTACAGTAACCGTGGGGATGTACCTGTTAAGAACCTTCTTCAGGACCCTGGGGTCCCTTCTGAAACCAGGTATCCTCATCCCGGAGCCCTGGATCTGCTTGGCCACGGCTTCAGGTCCCATGTTGGTTGTCTCGATCCAGAACTTTGCGAACAATATGGAACCGAACACCATCAACCCAACGTAGACGAAGATGTGGATCAGAACCTGCCAGAAAGTATGGTCCCCAACATAACCTTGGTATCTGTCCCAGTTTATCAATGGCAAGAGCCAGCTCTGGAGACCATTGACCCTGGATACGTACCAGGCCAGTCCCCCTGTTGCTGTTGTGGACCCCGGATCATAGAAACCCAAACGCCAGTTATGGCCGATGATGGGGATCGTCCTCAGTTTCTCATGGTTCCACAGCAGCAAACTGAACATGTTCACATTGGCCAGCAGTGCGGACATGAGTATGACTGGGATGTTGGATGCGTATATGAGCCTGATAGGATATCTTCCCCGGGCCCCCCTGGCCCTTGCATGCGAGAGAGGCAGCTCGATCTGGGTGCTTTCGGCATAGGCTACTATGAAGAATATGACGATCGTGGAAAGCAGCGCTATCAGCGGATTCGGCGGGGATAGCAATATGGTTTCGAATCCCCCCGATGTAAGGCCCTGTAAACCACTACTCATGTTCTCCAGTATATACCACGTTTTGGGTAGCGCTCCCGCCGGTACGCTGGCTGGATCGGCAACGGGAAAATTGTAATTGGCCGCGGTCTCCTCTCCCAGGGGCAGCCATGATATGGTGCCCTGGAATATTGATTGGGAGACCCCTGCGGCTATGAACATGGAGATCCCGGAACCGATACCCCACTTGGAGACCACCTCGTCCATGAAGAATACAAGATAGGATCCGAAGACCAGCTGGCCGATGATGACCACCTTGGCCCAACCGGTCCCTATGGAGCCCATCCATCCGGAGCTCGAAGGTTCGAGATAACCGTAGACCTGAGGTATGGACTCGACGAAGATCATGACCAGGACCAGTACCTTCTGTGTTCCCTGATAGATAGCCTTGTCATCAGCTTTCTGAAGGTCAAGATTGATTATCTTTGCTCCAGTGAAGAGCTGCATGATGATCGAACCGGTCACTATGGGCCCGATACCCAGATGCATGAGAGAACCATTGGCACCGGCCAGTATGGCCCTGAACTGGGAGAACATGTCCAGGCTACCGGGAGTGAGCCCGTACATGGTAACGTTCGTCAGGAAGAAATACAGGACCAATATGACAAAGGTCCATATCATCTTGGTCCTGAAACGGACATGGCCTTCCGGTTTCTTAATGGCAGGCCAGCGGTCCACAGCCGGTTTCAGACCGTATAGCTTGCTGCCCTCTCCGGCATAGGTAACCATCATCCCGATGAAGAAGAATCCTATGGCCATGCCTATGGCCACGAGTATGAAGAGGGAGAGGTCCTTTGCGGTGGTAAGGTCCGCATCTCTCCACTGCCAGAAATATAAAACTGCCATTACAGCTACGTACAACAAAGCTACGATGACAGCCCTTCGATAATCACGCTCTACAGCCATTGTTCCCACACCGGTTCTTGAGCTTCTGGACAGGTTGCACCCCAATTACCGTTCTTCTATTAAAAGATTAATCGAGGCGAGGTTCCCTGTTCAGCTTTCCTTGATGGTAACGGTTCCTCCGGTTGCTTCTATCTTCTTCACTGCCTTCTTGGATGCGGCCGCGGTCAGAACATGGACCTTGAGCTCTCCTATGGAGCCTCCTCCGAGGAGCTTGTTGCATCCGAGGTCGGCAATATCGATATCATAACCTTCGCCCTTCTTCTTGGCCGCACCGCACTCCACCATGTCCGATATGTTCTCACGGATGGTGGAAAGATTGACGCAGATATTGGAACGCACCACCGATTGGGGGCGCTTGAAACCGTGCCTTCCGAAATATTTCGGACCATAGTTCTTGTTCATGTGGATATATCGGTGCTTATGGTTCCCGGCCATTCCCCGCCCTCCACGTTTTCCGGCTCCCCTCCTGGCCTTCGTACCATGACCATGGGTCTTCTTTCCTCTCATCTTCTGGGTTTTCTTATCAGGCATATGGAACACCTCAGATCATTCTGTCCAGGAGATTGTTTATCTCCTTACCTCTGTAACCAAGGGCGCCGCCCACGGTGTAATGTCTCTTTATCCCCTCATAACCACCTTTCCTGGGCGGGGAAAGCCGGAAGACGGGGTTCAATCCCTCCAACTTCCTGGGGTCGAAACTTCCCTCGGAGACCGCGACGGAGAGCTCCTTGATATCCTTGAAGGAGGTGTTCTTCTTGATGAACTTGTCATCAATAGACCCAGCTTCCTTCAACCTGGCACTTTCCTTGATCAATCTCTCCACGGCTCCGGCCTCAACCTCTCCCCAGGTGATATAATCCTTTGCCTTCTGGAGCATGCCCTTGTACTCCGGGGTCTCGGGTATCAGGATGCAGTGGTTGGTCCTGTTCAACCTAAGAAGCCTCATGGTCTCCTTTATGTTTGGTTTTACCTTCACTGTCCCTCTGATCCTAACAACTGCGAACGTCATTCGACATCACCTCCGATATCCTCAGGTTCTGGAGATGAAGTGATCTGTTCCACACCTGAGAGGTGTTTGAGCTCAAGTCTTTGACCTGGCTGTACCTTCATGAGGTTGGTCTGAAGTAATGCGTCCATGACCGCCTTGGCATTATTGACAGTGGTCCTTGTTTGTCCCCTGGAGAAACCCCATGCATCCTGTATTCCAGCAAGCTTCAGTATCTTCTTTGCCACATCACCGACCGCAAGGCCAACACCTCTGGGAGCGGACCTGAGAGTGACGATGGTGGAACCTGATTTGCCGATGACCTTGAAAGGCAGACTGTGTGGTGTTCTGCAGCCGCATTCCCATGAGCCGCAGCCCCTGATCAGCTCTATCATGTTGAGTTTGGCATTGTCGATGGCCTTTTTTATCGTTGGTCCTACCTCCTTGCCCCTGGCAGAGCCGAGGCCCACATATCCGTCCGAATTCCCCACTACTACTGTTATGGAGAACCTGGTCCTCCTTCCAGAATCGGTCATCCTCTGGACCATGTTCACCTTGAGAACCTCGTCTTCCAGGTCTTCACCTATGAGATGGTCCACGATCTGTGGTTCCCTGAGGGGATAGTCGCTGTTCAATGCGGCTGTCATTGAGGTTACTTTGCCGGAGCTCACGAGCTTGCCGAGTTTAGTGGTGGGCACCCACTCGACCTCATTCCTTTCCCTTGATGATCTGAAACCTCTCTTGCTGCTGGGCCGGGAACTGCGCCCTTTCTGACCATCGTTCCTAGTATCTCTGGTGGGTTTTTCAGTCCCTTTTCCGGAGTGCTCCTTATCAGACCTCTCCTTATTTTCGTCGGGGGACTTGGGTTCTTCCTTCTCCGGGGCTTTTTCCTTTTCATCTCTCTCATCGACCATATGATCACATCTCCATGATCTTCTTCTTCATGTTCTCGAAGTTCTCCTTGAGACCTTCGATATCCCTGCCCTCTCCGGTCAATCTCTCCTCTTCAGGGAAGATCCCGTCACCGTGGGGGACCTCGAGTCCGCCATCCAGGAGACCTTTCAGGGTCGCGAATACCCTGCTTCCTTTGGTCGGCTCCTGTATTCCCAGGTCAAGGACCGCCTCATCGATCTCGGCCTTTCCAGCCCTGACAGCGGCCATTAGGCCGACCAGATAGGAGGCCGAGATGTCCTTCAGGGAATAGCTCCACCCCATCTTTCTAAGGTCCTTATAGGATGCGTTCACGACTACCCTGTCTCCTTCATCGGCATATTCTATCAGCTGTACCTGCATGCCGGAAAGGCTCTTCCTTACGACCGCCCTCGGCTTCCTTGATTTCAAAAGGGCGAGCCTCGCCCTGTAATCGGTCTTTCCCTCCCTTCTTCTTCTGAAGGGAACGTTGTATCTGGGACCATGTGCCATATCATTTCACCTCCTTTTCGGGAAGTTTGATGAAAGCGTTCTCCGCCTCCATGTGGGACCTCAGGTGTGAGACCGACCTGAAATTGCCGCCTGAAGCGTGCTTGTAATAATGCCTGTAGGTCTCGGATGAGATGTACCCTCCATCCCTGTATTCCCTGAGAACCCTCCTTATGGGTCTCACCGTATTGATCCATCTCCTCTTCTTAGGAAATCTGGCATATTTGCTTCCTTTCCTGGAGCCATGACCCTTTCTCTTGTTCATGGCCTTCTGGGCGAACCTGGCCTTCTTCCTTCCATTGGATATCCCCCTTGCCTGCTTCGAGGAGATCACATCCTCCTTGATCAAACGCTGGATATCTCCCCGTGTCACTGCTTCCGCTATGTCCTCCAGATTGTTGGGGTTCATGTAGACCCTGTGGACCCCGCATTTCAAAAGTTGGGCCGCCATTCTCCTCTGGTTCCTCAGATCCATCAGAGCACCCCCCTGTTCAATATCCTTATTCCCTTGGAATCGGCAGCCTCGATTATGTCCCTGCGCTTCCTTGTGCCAACGGTGGCGCCGATCCGGCCGGCCTGGTGCTTTGGATCTATACCTTTCAGGTCGTCTACATTATGGACCGATACCTCCCTGAACCCGGAAGGATGGAGTCCCCTGACCGCCGAAGGTTTGCCGTATCCAATACGCACTTTATTGGGCCGGTAACCCTTCTTCAATCTCATCTTGTTGCTCATGCCCCGTGGTCTTCTCCATTTGGTGCCAAGCCTCTTGTAGCGGAACCATTCGCTCCTTTTGAAATCCGGCTGCACCCTGCGCCTTTCTGACCTCTTCTCGAGGTTCTGTCTGGTCTTCTTGTCTAGTTGGGGCTTGATCTTCTTCCTTGTTCCCTTTGCCTTGGGTGCCTCTTCCTCAACTTCTTCTCTGGCATCTTTTTCTTCCGTGGACCTTGCCATGATCAATCACCCCTGCTTACAAGATATATGCCATCCTGGAAGACCCTGGTATCGTATCCTTTTACCCTGCTGGCCTTCTCGATGTTGGCTGCGGTCTGTCCCACTTTCTCCTTGTCCGTTCCCTGGAGGCTCACGGTGTCACCCGAAATCTTGGCAGTGACGCCCTCGACTATCCTAGCTCGTCTGGGATGTCTCTCTCCAAGGAAGTTCTCGATCACAAGGTGATCCCCTTTTACCGATGTCTTTATGGGGAAATGGGAATATATTATCCTCATCTTGTACTCGAAACCCTCCGTCACTCCCTTCTGCATGTTGCCGATATGGGAGATCCATGTTCCGACCAACCCCTTCTCGAACCTACCTTTCTTGGTGCTGTATGCTCGCACCTTATCCTTCCCGGTCTCTATCTTGACCCTTGGGTGGAAGAACCGTCGGGTCAACTCCCCCTTGGGACCTTTGACCGTCATGTTCCCCTCCTTTAAGGTCATCTTGACATCGGGATGTATTGTGATCTCCCTGGCCAAATTCTTAATGTCATCCATGTCACATCACCTCAGTAGACATAGGCCAGCAGCCTTCCTCCGGTATGCAGGTCCTTGGCCTTGGTGTTCGATATCACTCCTCTGGTGGTGGTGAGTATCAGTACACCGAACTCCTGGGCCGGAAGGTACCTTGCCTCATAGCTTTCCATCTCCGCCCTCTTCACCGCAAACCTTGGTTTGATAACGCCGCAGTCGTTGATGTTGCCGTTCAATTTTATCCTGAACCAGCCTGCTCTTCCGTCCTCGTTGTACTCGAACTGCTTTATGTAGCCGTTCTCCTGTATTACCTTGAGCACGCGGCCTATCAGTTTGGAGGCAGGATTTACTTCGCATTCAGTCTTTCCAGATCTCTCGGCATTCTTCATGACCGATAGAGCATCCGATAATGGATCGTTCCTCATTTATATGCCTCCTCATGAATATTTCTTGAAACCTATCTCGGGAGCTATCTCCCTGAAGCATTGCCTGCAGAGGTGCATACCATTTCTTCTGATGATACCCCTCTTCCGACCGCACCTGTGGCATCCAACCTTCCTTCCGAAGGTCTTTTCAACCTTTTCCTTAGTCATTATTCCAACACCTCCACGTTGAAGGTTTTGGCGACCCATTCCATGGCCTCCTTCCTGGTGATCCTGTGCTTGTGAGGGATGCTGCCAGGGGACTTCTTTCTGAGCCTTACCCTTCTTCCTGCCCTGGAGAGGACCACGGAGATATCCAGTCCGAATATCCCTATCTCCGGATTGTACCTCAGTCCTTCGAAATCCGTATAGTCGGAGATACCGAAGGAGAAGTTTCCTTCCTGGTCAAAGGAGTAATGCATTATCTTGTTCTCCTTTACCCAGAATGCCTTTTTGAGGAATTCGGGGGCCTCTTCCTTGCGCAGGGTCACCTTGCATCCTATGGGCATACCGACCCGTATACCGAGGTCCTTGTTGGTATGCATGGACAGGGTCTGGGTCGGTTTTTTCTTTGTTATAAGCTCGAGAACCTTCTGTGCCCTTGTTAGCTTCTCTCCTGCCTCGCCTACACCGATATTTACGACAACCTTGTCGATGCGTATCTCTCTCATGGGGTTCGAGGCTGCAGGAGCCTCAACGGATCCGCTCATATGATGGACACCTCCGCCGCCTGTAGTTCACTGGTCTCCTTGCCCACCATGAAGACGTAATCGAGTATGGTGTTGAAACCCTCGTGGAACTCGACAATATTGGGCATCGGGTTCCTGGTCCTTTCGATCCTCTTGATCTTGCAGATGCTACCTATGTGGGCTCCCCCCGTCAGCAGAGCAAGTGATCCCTCTTCGAATCTGTAAGATGAGATCACTTTCTGGTCGGGGAGTGATATCTTGAGAACGTCACCGGTCCCAAAGCTGTCCTTGTCAAATATGATGTTCCTTCCGTCATGTAGGTTGTACTGGAACTTGCCTCCCTTTACCACGGTCTTATTCATCACTCGGACCAGCTTCCATTTGGATTCGCCTTCTCCTATCTTCTTCAGAACGATCTTTCCCCTGGGATCGAACATTATCCTGTAATGATCATTTACCTTAGGTATGGAGATAACATCCATCAAACCAACGGGATGTTTGTAATTGACCCTTGGTCTGCCGTCCACCAGCACTTCTCTTCTGCCGAGGACCTTCTTGATCTCACTGGAAGTTCCACCTATGTGCAGCATGTCCCTGAGGATCACCATCAACGGCAGTGACTGCTCCTTTGAATGAGGACCGGGTTCAGGGTTAACCGCCCATATACCCTGCTTCCTGGGAATCGCCCATGACCTCGGGGATGCATATCTTTTCATGTGTTTCGAATTCCGGCTCATAATAGTCCCTCCATCACTCCTCCGATAAGCTCTTGAACTTCTCTCTTCTGATAGGGTCGGAAAGGTCCACCTTGCTGACCACGATGTTACTGGGATCGAACCAGATGGACACTTCCTTGTTGTCCGCCTTCATCAGAAGCGCTTTTTCGATGGCAACCTTCCTCTTCTTGACATCGACCTTGGCGATCTTTCCTTCATGCCCCTGTCTTGAACCTCTTACCACCTTTACGGTATCTCCCGTTCTGACGGTTATGTTCCTTATTCCGGAGCGCCCGTACTTGGACCTATCCAGGGGAGCTTTTATCTCCTTGCTTTTAACGTGCAGAGGAGCCTCTGCCCTGGCCTTGTTCTGTTTTCGGGGTTTGCTGGACCTTGTTTTCATCTTGATTCCTCCTCACACTATGGTCGATGCGGTTGCCGCTATCCTTGAGAACCTCTCAGCAGCTTCCTTTGCCACCGGGCCCTTGATATCCGACCCCTTTGTTTCTCCTGTCTTTGTGGTCAGCACCACGGCGTTGTCCTCAAAGGATACCATGGTACCATCTGACCTCCTGAACGGTCTTCTCTGCCTGACGATGACCGCCGGGAAGAGCTGTTTTCTCAGTTCCGGATTGCCCTTTTTCACACTTACCAGGACAATATCTCCGATTCCGGCATTAGGGTTCCTTCTCTTGGTACCGTGATATTTGAGCACCTGGACGATCTCCACCATCTTGGCACCCGTATTATCGACACAGGGGATCTTGGAGCCTATCTGCAGGCCTCTCTTCTGATTTCCAGCCAATCCCTTCATATCATATCCTCCCTAATACCACCATGTTGGTCCCTTTGGACAGCGGTCTGCATTCCATGACCTTTACCATATCGCCCACCTCGATATCGATGCAGGGCGGTTTATGTGCAAAGAACCGGGAGGTTCTCTTCTCGAACCTCTGATACTTCTGGATATAATGCCTTCTCTCCCTCATCACCACCACGGTCCTGTCCATTCTCTTGGACACGACCTGCACGTCCCAGATGAAACCCCTCGCGGACAGTGTGCCGTGGAATGGACAGTTCGGGTCATCGCATTCCTTCATGGGAGCCTCAATATCGATACCGACGTCCCTTGCCTTCGGTCTCTTCTTGGCCTTCTTGGTCTTCTTTGCCAGGGGTTTCTTTACCTCGGTCTTCTTTTTCTTTCTCTTGACCGGGACAGTCCTCTTCGCCTGGACGGTGTCAATCTCCGCAGCTGATTCGGTCTTCTTCGTTATCTTCTTGGCCTCGGAGGCCTTCGGCTGCTTCTTCTCCTCAGCTGGAGCGGCTTCTTCCTTGGTTGCCATTCATACCACCTTGATGATCCTTTTTATCTTGAACTCTTTCTGATGCCTTTTGATGGAACTTTCTTCTTTGCATGTCCGGATCTCTCGAGCTTCTTGGTCCTGTCCTCGGCCCTGTGGGCAAGTGCTCCACCCTGGAGCTTTACCCAGACCTCAGATGTGTTCTCCCGGACCTTGAACTCCAACTCCGCTCCTTTCTTAGGCATCCTCCTTGTCTTTTCGCATGTTCCGATGAGGAATGTGTTCATGGTCTCATCAATGACGGTCCCGTAAAGACCGACGAAGGTGGGGTCAGTGTGGTGCACCACCCTTACCTCCATTCCGATGAGCTCTCTTATCCGAATATCCCTCACTGGGTCCAATCTATTCTTTCTCATTCACCTCACTCAGATATGTTCGTGTATCCCTTCTCCTTTAGCGCCTGTAGTGCCTTTTTTCTGTGCTCGCCCTGGAGTTCTATGATGCCGTCCTTGACGGTACCTCCGGCTGCACATTTGTTCTTCAGGAATCTCGCAAGATCATCCAGGTCGATATCAGAGGGGTCTATCCCCGAAATTATCGTCACGATCTTCCCGTATCTTCTCTTGGTGGTCGTGATCCTGATATCCTGCTGTTCCCTTGCGATATCCTCGCAGGCACAAAGCTCCTTTGGAAGTCCACAGACGCTGCAAATCTCTCCCATTAGATTTCTCCCTCCTCCCTCATGACCGTTGCCAATCGTGCTATTCCGGTCCTGAGGGACTTGATCTTACCGGGGCTGGGGGGAGCACCACCCATGGCTGCAACACCCCTTTCCCGCATTAGTTCATCGCGAAGTTCCTTCATCTTGTCCTTTCTCTCCTCTGGTTTCATATCTCTTATCTCATGCAGTCTAAGAAGGGCCACCTTCACTCACCCCCTTCCTCATCTTTTTCTGCATTTGCCTGCTCCCCGGATCCCATTTCCTTGGCCTCTTTCTTTTTATCTTCGGAAAGAGGTGCTTCAACCGGGTTCTCGGCAGGTTCCTTTTCCTTCTTGGCATCCTTGGTCTCTTTGGGACCAGGGGTAGCCTTTTTATCGGCAGGTTCCTTTTCTTTCTTGGCATCCTCGGTCTCTTTGGGATCAGGGGTAGCCTTTTTCTCGGCAGCTTTCCTTTTTCTCATTTTCTTCTGCTTTCTTTTGGATGCCGGTTTTTCCTCTTTTGTTTCGGAGTCCTCTGCGGGTTCCTCCTCTGTTTCTTTGGGAGATTCCTCCTCTTCAGGCTCCTCAGGCTCCACTTCCTTTTCCCCAACCTCCAGGCTGGGCATTTCTCCTTTTACCTCGGCCACCTGTCCGAGATGGGGGAGGTCGAGTATGGTGATCTCGTCAGGAAGATGTGCGTCCTCTTTCATTATATCCACCGAGACGCCGATGAGCCCCAGTTTCTTCTTGGCTATTGCGTAACCCCGTCCCATGGTGGTCAGGGCAGGTTCACCGCAGAACTTTATATGCCCCCACTTGAACTTCTCGGTCCTGTGCCTCTGGCCGGTGAGCTTTCCCGAAAGCTTCACCTGACACCCCTTTACCTTGGAATCGGTTATCCTCCTAAGCGTTGAGTGACCGGCCCTTCTGAAATGCCAGCCCCTTTCGAGGGCAAGTGCCAGCTTCTGGGCCATGATCTGCGGGTTCTGTGAGGAATCCCTGCATTCCTGGACCTCTATCTGAGGGTTATCGAAGCCGTATTTCTCCGAGACCATCCGCGTGAGCTCCTTTATCTTGACCCCTTTCCGTCCGATGACCATTCCGGGCCTCTCCACGGTAAGTGTCACCCTGGTTCCCATGGGGGTCCTCTGGATGTCGATACCGCCGAAGCCAGCCATCTCGGTCTCCTTCATGAAGTATTCCTTCAACAGGACACGCCTTATGTTCTCGGCTACGAACTTCCTCTCACTGGCCATTTTGATCCTCCCTTTCTTCCACTATGATCTCTATATTGACTGTTTGGGTATCCCAATCGGTGGCTCGACCATGAGCCCTTGGCATCCAACCTTGGTATACCCTGCCGCGGTGGGATGCAAGATGCTTTATGAAAAGCTCGTCGGTATTGAGACCGTTGTACTCTGCATTGGACTCACAGTCCTCCAGGAGCTTCAGTATGGCCTTCGCCGCCTTCTGTGGGTACCTTCCGGGACCGAATCCCTTGCCCTTCCTGTGTGAGACCTTCCTTTTGTGTCTCTTGAAGGCCAGTGGTCTTTTCATGTCCATCACATCCTGAAGTAGGTTCTTTGCAGATTGTAGCTCCATACCTCTGATCTCCCTGCATATCTCCACGGAGTGTTTGGGGGATATGTTGACCTCCAGGGCTTGTGCCCTGGCGGTTACGTCCGGATCCGATTCCTTTGAATATCTCATATTAGACCCTCACTTGAGCGGCATGTATTTGGATGACCTCGTTGCACCGACACCCACACCGGTGTGTTTTACCTGCTTCCTGGTAAGCGAGAACTCTCCGGAGAAATGACCTATCATCTCCGGTGTGATCCGGACCTTGGTGAATACCCGTCCGTCATGAACTTCCAGTATCTTGTTCACCATGCTCGGAAGTATGACCATGTCCCTGGAATGGGTCTTGATGGTCTCATCACCCCTCTCCAAGTGCTTGAAGAAAGCCTCGTTCTTGTCGACCATACCTCTCTCCAGGGACCTTCTCGCCCTTGAAGGCAGTAGTTCAGCGAACTCTTCCAAGGACATCTCCTGGAGTTCCGACAGGTTCTTTCCCCTGTAGAGGAACTCCTTCTTCTTCTTGGCGGCGATCCTGCCCTTGAGCTTCCTCGCCTTCCTTCTCGCTGCTTTTGCTGTTGTCTTTCCCCTTGCCAACTAAATCACCCCTTCTTCTTGTCCTTCGATCTCTTCTTCTTCTGGGGGCTCAACCTCCCGACCTTCTGGCCAGGAGGAGCGTTCCTAGAGACCGTGTTCGGTTTGCCGACATGCTGATGCCCTCCGCCTCCATGCGGATGGCTTGCGGGGTTCATGGCGACACCGGATACGATCGGCCAGGCTCTTGCCTTGCTTCTGATGGCATGGAACTTCTTTCCAGCCTTGGCAAACGGCAGATCGGGCCTGCCCCCCCCACCGGTCATACCGACCACGGCCCGGCATTGACCGGAGAGGTTCTTGAAGCTCCCTGAAGGGAGCTGGATGGTTACGACCTTGCCCCTGGAAATGACCATTGCAGATGTACCGCCAGCTCTGACGAACTTGCCTCCGTCAAGAGGTATTCCCTCGACGTGAAATATGGGGGTCCCCTCCGGGATCTCCTTCAATGGCAGTATATTGCCGATACTTACGGGGGCATTCTCTCCCATGAGCACCTCCTGTCCAACACTGAGACCCTCGGGAGCGAGCATGTACCTCACCGATCCGTCGTTCCACAGCATCTTCGCCATGGGTGCCGAATGACCGGGATCATGAAGCAGGTCAATGACCCTGGCCCTTCCGCTCTTTATCTTGGGAAGAACCGCAGGACCAATATGCCTGTGGCTGGGGGACCGGTAAACGGGTGTCCCTTTTCCCCTTCTTCTGGTGATTATCCTTTTTCCCATCTTAGTTCACCCCTCAGAATATACCTATCCTCATACCGATGTCCTCAGCGCTGAATCCCTCGGCAAGTTTGATTATTGCCTGCTTTCCGAACCTAGAATGTTTGATGTTCACCCTGTCCACCTCGACCTCGAAGAGACTCTCGAACGCCCTCTTTATCTGAGGTTTGCTTGACCCCTCCTTGACAACGAACATCAGTGAGTTGTGGTTCTCCATCAGGTTCAGTGTCTTCTCAGTTACATAGGGGTGCAGAAGTATGGTATGGGGCATATTGTGTATCATTTACCGTCACCTCCAATGGATTCGAAGGCTTTCTTCGAGAACACCACAAGTCTTCCCGGGTCCCCTCCCGGGGCCAGGAGCTCTGCATTTATGTTCTCCGGGGTGGATGTATTGATGCCGGGTAGATTCCTCCCACCCCTTAGTATCGAAGAGCCCTCTGAGGCTACCAGCAGTACGGACCTCGGCTGCCTGAAACGCCTTCCCCGCATTTTTCCCCTGCCGGCCCTGATATGTTTGCCCTCAGCGGACCTCTTGATATCATCATGAAGCCCAAGGGACTCGAGCAATGATCGAACATCCTTGGTCAATGACACATCCTCCATGGAATCCTCCACAACGACCGGGAGGGTGACCTTTTCATCGAACCGGTGCCCTCTGGACCTCACCATCTGCTTGTCCGAGGTGGCCGCAAGCGCGGAGGCTACAGCAAACTGCTTCTCTTTTCTGTTCATCTTTTTGCTCCATGAATGTTCCGGCCTCGGGGGGTGTGCCCTTCTACCACCGACATTGTTGGGGGACTCGGCAGCTGTTCTTCCCTGGGAGAGTCTCTGAACACGGGCCACGCCCCTGCCTTTTCCCCATGTTGAGACAGCATGTCTCATTCCCGCCACCTTGGATGGGCCGTATCTCTGCCTTCTGTTGGCCTGTGCGGAGACCACTGCTTTCCTTATCAGATCCGGTCGGAAGGGTGTCCGGAACACCTCAGGGAGCTGAACCTTGCCCTTGATGTTGCCGTCTGTATCATAAACGTTTATCGTGGGTTTCTTGGATGCTGTTTCCTTTTTCTTCTTGGCCGCCATCTGGAACACCTCACTTCCCCTGTTTGGATGATGTGCTTACATATGTCAGATCGGGTGTTTTAACATCCACATGACCCTTTGACCTGACCGTGTCCCGGAACCTGATCAATCTCTTGTTTGGACCAGGAATGGAACCGTGGATCAGCACGTAGTTGTTCTCTATCTGTCCATAATGAAGGAACCCTCCCTTCTGGTTGATCTCGGATGGGTCCTTGCCTATCTTCAATATCCTCTTATTGTATTCTGTACGATTGTGGAAACCCATCTGTCCGGAATTGGGTACCGTGGACATGATCCATGCAGGATGCCATGGTCCTTGGGTACCTATCATCCTCCTGTGCTTGGAGTTCTTATGGGTCAAAAGTTTTGCTCCGAACCTCTTGTTCACTCCCTGAAAGCCTTTGCCTTTCGTCACGGCGATTATGTCCACCATGGCACCTTCGATCTGGAACTCGTTGAAGGGAAGCTCCTTTCCGAGCAACCCCACGGCATACTTTATTCTATCTTCCATCTTCCCGCCGCCGACCCTTATCTCCATTATTTCGGGAGATTTCCTGGGGGTCCCGGTCACGGTCGAGGGGACGGTATGGACTATAAGTCTTACCTCATCAGCTTCCTCCTTTTCCAGTCCCTTGGTCCGCGGTTTGGAGGGTTTATTTGGTACGGGAAGTACCCTTAAGAGGTCCTTGTCCAGCTTATCCGTCCATATCTCTTTCTTGGTCCTCATACCGTAGCTATCACTTTCGTACAGCCTGATGCCCACCGCCTTCAAGGGCGGTACCTCCACCACTGTTACCGGTATCTGGACCTCCTGACCCGAGGTGGTGGATGTTGGACGGTAATCTACAACGAACGCATGGGTCATTCCGGCCTTGTATCCAGCGAAACCCTGGATCTTGGGTTCCGGTCCGTCCTCCGGCCACGTCTTGACCGTAGCATGGGCTCTGTTAGCCCTCTTTCTGGGACTGTGTGCGACGGAACCCCTCCTTGGATTGTGCGATCTATTTGCCATCTCATTCCTCCGAGACACGCTTTACGCCGCGGAGCAGGGGTACCAAATACCTCCTGGTCGAGGTACGGTGAAGAACCCAACGCTCCTATACCGGTCCGACCGTGACGTCCTTTCGGGGATCAAGAAGCGGTATGCAAATACCAGTTTTCCCCGAAGCAGGGTCCCGTTGGGTTGCCCTTGACGTTTGGCCGGAGGGCCTCATTTTGCGTATTGCGACCGCCCATACAAGAAGTCGTATAAAAAGGTTGTCGAATATTTGCCGGATCGGGGCCATGGTCCATTCGGTCTGGGGATCATTCTTCCGCTGCAGCGACCTTGTTGAGGTCCTTCATAAGAGCATCCACATCCATTCCATGGGCTGACGCCCCCTGCTCTATGCTTTCGAAATTGGCCATGGCACAACCTATGCATCCCAGACCGTGCTGTATGAAAACAGGTACCAGATGCGGGTATTTCTGTATGACCTCTGCAATACCCATATCCTTGGTGATCTTCTCTGTCATCTTTGCCACCTCGCCCTCATGAAGAATAGGTCGGATAAAAAGGTTTACCCCGAAATGTTGCAGACAATAATCCTGTAAATGTTAATAATCATGAAGCAATGTCGTGGGCGGTGAGCCTTTGCCTGTGATAAATATGGACATCAGCGACCTGGAAAGGTTGGTGGGACCCGGTTTCGACATTGAGCAGTTCAAGGCCGAGATCCCAATGATCGGTGCAACTGTGGAGAAGGAGGAAGGTCAGGAGATAGGAGTGGAGTTCTTTCCGGACAGACCGGACCTTTTCTCCGTAGAGGGAGTTGCAAAGGCCTACAGGGATCTTAAGGGGATCTCCACGGATGAAGGTCCCTGGGAGATCGAAGGGGCCTCGGATATCGAGCTTGTGGTGGATCCGAAGATCAAAGGTATCAGACCTGTTATCGGGGCAGCCTACATCGAAGGCGTGGACATCGATGACAGAACGCTGGCATCCATTATGAACCTGCAGGAGAAGCTCCATATTACGGTGGGAAGAAAGAGAAGGAAAGTTGCCATAGGGATACATGATGCCGACCCCATCGAACCCCCCTTTCGATATTGGGCCGCTGAACCGGAGGAAGTGGAGTTCATTCCGCTCCAGAAGGAATCTGCTTGGACCCTTAGGAAAATACTGGAGGAGCATGAGAAAGGTGTGGATTATGCATGGATACTCGAAGACCTTGATAAATATCCCATCATAACCGATAAACATGGGAAGGTTCTCTCGTTCCCACCCATCATTAACGGAGAGCTCACAAGGGTCTCCGTCAATACCAGGAACATATTCGTTGATTGTACCGGATGGGATCTCAACGCTGTAAGGCTCTGTGTTAACATCGTCTGCTCCCAGTTGATCTCACGTGGAGGGAGGCTCCGTTCCGTCAAGGTCACATATCCGGATGACGAATACTTCGGGAAGATGGGACTTTCAACATCCCGGTGGCCTATCTTCCGATGGGAGCAGACAGACCTCAACCTGGATTGGGCTTCGGGATGGCTTGGTGTGGACCTGAAGGAGCACGAAGTCCGCTCCTCACTGAAAAAGATGGGGTACAGGGGGATCGAGGTCAGGGACCGCAATGTCATTTGTGAAGTGCCGCCATGGAGAGGGGACATACTTCATCAGGCGGACATTTCCGAGGACCTCGCCGTGGGGTACGGCTTCGGGAGGTTCAAGGGAAAGGAACCGGGGACCTACATGACAGCATCGGAGAGGGAAATGACCTCGCTGAAGAGGATGCTGAGAGATAGCTTGATCGGGATGGGTTTTCTTGAGGCGACAACGATATCCCTCTCTAATGAAGAGATGCAGTTCAAGCTAATGGAAAGAGGTGAGAGGGAGCACATCAGGATAACCAACCCGATCACCACTGAGCATACAATGATCAGGATGTCGGCTTTGCCTTCCTTACTGTCGCTTCTCAGGACCAACAAGCACCGGGACCTTCCCCAGAGGATATTCGAGATAGCTGATGTGATGGTGAAGAACCGCAACAAGGTGGTGCTCACTGTCGTCTCCGAGAGTTCCAAGGCCTCTTTCTCGGAGATCAAAGGCGTGGTCCAGAGGATACTCCAGGACCTTGATGTGGCCTATCTTCTAGGAAAGGCGGACCTCGGATGCTACATTAAAGGAAGGGCGGCCGCGCTTTACAATGAGGGAAGGATCGACGAACACTCCCCTTTCCCCGAGCTTGCAGAGGAAGGAAAGACCCCCATCGGACACTTCGGCGAGGTGGACCCGGCCATACTTTCAGAGCTGGAGCTCCCCGCCCCCGTCTCCGCCCTCGAGCTGGACCTGGACCTCCTTCTGTGATCCGGCTGGATCGCGCCTAATTCTCCTTTTTAGGATAATGAGCAATGCAGGGATCGAGATGGCAGTGATAACGACCGTCGCTGCAATTATGAGCAGGACGGGCGGACCTGTGCCGTTACCCTCTCCAGACCGCCCATCGGCGGTCTCTTCGGTAAGGGATAGGTATCCCGTGGTATTGACCAGGAAATTGAGACTCAAGGATGACCTCCTGCCGGATAGGTCCGTCACGTTGATGGTCAGATGGTGCATGCCATCGGTCAGTTCCCGAAGAACTATATCGCCGTCCCCATCCAAAGGAGAGGCAGATGACTCGTCTAGGGTCCAGCATGCCTTTGATACACCGCTCTCCCGATCCTCATAGAACACCTCCAAAGTGACGTTATCGCTTCTTAGCACCGGTGTCATTGGCCCTCTGACCATTACAAGAGGGTCCCTGAGGTCTATCATGACCTTCCGGGTCGATATTTCCTCGGTGTTGCCTGCATGGTCAACCGAGAAATAACTTATCCTGTGTATGCCAGATCCGTTCAAATGCAGTTCTCCGACGTAATCGACCCACTGACCTTTGTTCACCCTGTACCTTAGTTTTTGGACACCGCTCACCTTGTCCTCAGATGATAACGCCACGGTGACGTTTGACCGATACCATCCGTTCTCACCGGGGTTTCCCGACACCGAACAACTGGAAACGGGGGCGGTGGTGTCTATTTTAAGTTCCAGACTCTTGACATCTGAGTCAAGACCCGCAAGGTCAGCCACCTTTCCATTTAAGATATGGGTCCCCTCCTTATCCAGATACAGGGGATTCGTGTATTTCTCCCATCTGCCCCCCTGGAACTGATATCCTATCTCCCCCGGGCCGCTGTGGTGGTCCGAGGCCGAAAGGCTCACCCTCACCGGGGAAGTGAACCAATCCTCCTCTCCTATTTCCCCCTGCAGATCGAAGACCAGCTCGGGTTCGACGGCATCTATCATGAATTCGATCTTCTGAACCTCTCCTTGATTGCCCGCCTCGTCCACCGCGTATAGGGAGACCTTGTAGCTCCCGCTGTCCTCGAAGCGGAAGGACATCGTATCGCTCCCTTCCAGACATAACTTCTCCCATGGACCCTCGTTCACCCGTCGAAGTATCTGGGATGGTCCGCTGGTATTGTCCTTGCAGGAAATTGAAAATACCGCATTGCCGACCAACCAACCGTTATCGCCCAACACACCTTCCAGTTCAATGCCGGATACCGGGCATTCGATATCTATTCTGAAGGATGCAACGGAAGGTTCTTCAATGTTATCTGCCAGATCCTTGGCCCAGAACGATATCCCATGCTCCCCCTCACCCGATACGGTAAAGGATCCGTTGTATATCATTTCCGGCCCATGGTCCAGACTGTAAAAGGTATCTTTTACGCCGGGGGCCACATCGGTACTCATCAGGGAGATCTCCACCGGAGAACGGAACCAGCTGTTATTCCCCTGAAGACCTTTCATCTCGATCTCCGTCGAAGGAGGCGTGGACTCGAACCGGAACCCGGTCCGTGTGGATGAGGTTATCTCCGTGAACCCGTCCTGAGAGCCGATCACGGTGAGGGTGTGCTCTCCCGGTGGGATGTTGATCCCTTCAAGGGTCGAGCTCCAGTTGCCGCCCGATATGAAGGTATTTCTCAAAGGACCATCATCTATTCTGAACCGGACCTTATCCATCTGTATCGATACCGGGCCCCCGATCCCGGAGTTGGGGCCGAGCACCTCGCCTTCCAAGGGGCGGCTGATACTCACATGCCCTACCAGACCTTTGATGCAGAAATTGGCTGTATTGTTGTGGTCATAGAGGTCCTTCCAGGTCCCGTTCTCAAGGTAGAAGCTCTGTCCGGGCTCAGAGCTGGAATTTATCCAGCCGTCGGAGGAGGGCTCCCTTGTGGGACCCATGACAAGCGGGACCTTGGAGGTCCTGTCGAGAGCAATACCCCCGTTTGAGACCTTTAGATGGATATAAAAATCATCCCCTTTTCGGATCTCAACCGGAGCAGTGAGCATGTGGGTATGAAGCCCCCTTTTCTCCTCGAAACCTGTTATCCGGGCGAGGGGGGCCAAAAGTGAACCGTCCTTGAACTCGTCGTACAGCGTCACCGTGAACTCCACCTGGTCCAAAGTTGTAAAGAAGCTCACACCCCGAAGCTGCTCGGTCCTGTCGGCGGTGAAGCTGTTGAATGCCTGTGTCGAGTTCTCCCAGGTGTCGCGCCAGCCGTGGTAATCATGGTAGTAGACCTTGTCGAATGCCAGGTAGGAAACGTTCCTGAATGATACGGCCCCAAGCTCCGGATGCCTTCCGGCATACTTGTCATAGTATGAGATCCAGAAATATGTGCCAAAGGTCCACTGGGAGCCCCAACTGTTCTTGACCAACCATGCTCCCGGTTCGGGTGCCTGGGTTACCTTTTCGTCGTCCCATCCAACGATCGCAATGGCGTGGTTCAGGAGCAGGTCGCTCGAAGGTGGTTGATAATGGCTGAGGTTCTCCTCGTCCCTGAACTTACCGTCGGAGAGCATGCTCGTCCCCATGGCACCGTGGTTCATCAGGCATCTCTTGATACTCTCCATTCCGTCTGGAGAGTCATCCACAGTATACCACTCGACATGCATCGGAGTATACTCATGGTAGGAGTTGAACTCCCTCTCCGGAGGGTCGTCGTAGTTCTGACCGTCGATGTCCCTTACCGCCCCCTCTCCCCTGGAGAGGTAGGCTGTGGACATCTGATAATCCCCTCCCTGGTGCACCCAGAGCCCTTCGTCCTCCGGGGTCTCGACGTCATCGTTGTTGTGGTTGTTGAATCCGTTCCACCAGTCAAGATGATACTCTGCCAGGTCGGGCTCCCTCTCTCCCTCGACCCATTCCCATAGACCCGAGAGCATCAGATTGCTCTCCATGGCGGACATGGTCCCATGTGCCCAGCATGTCCCTCCGCGCTGGGACTTCACGGCGGAAACGTACGATATGCCGTCAACATCGAGAAGAGAAAAGGATGAGGGGATCTTGTCGCCTACCTGTTCTTCTCCGGCCGTTCCACCGTCCGTCATAATGGTTGTTTTCGACAGCATGACCAGAAGGAATAGGAAAAGGGCCCACCTGCATCCATTCTTCCCATGATCGTACATTTTCCTGCCGGCCATATGTGTGAGAACGTTACGAAGGATTATTAATATTTTTTATAACAAGGTTCGAAAAAGTTCCTCAATCCTGCTTCCATGAAGTAAACCACATCCCTGCCACGAAGATGACCAAGGCCAGTACACCGATGATAATGGTGTGGCCAACGGAGTCTGCCAGATCGTTGAATATCATGGACTCCCGGAGACCCTCGTTCACATAATAGAGCGGGAGTGCTTTTGCGATCACCTGGAGGAATGCGGGCATATTCTCCACCTCGAAGAAGGTACCGGAAAGGAACATCATGGGAAAGGTTATTACGTTCCCGACCGCCGAGGCGGATTGGGCCTCGTGTATGAACTTGGTGACTATCAATGAGAGGCCGGTGAAGAAGAAAGCTTCCAATACGATGATAAGGGCGAGCATTATATTTATATGAAGCATGGCTCCGAACACCAGCCACCCGACGAACAGGATCAGTATCACGGAAAGTGCGGCAAGTGAGAGCTGGTACAACATGGTCGAGATCATCCATTCCGCCCTGGTGATGGGAGTTGTGGAGAGCTTTCTGAAAACACCTTTTTGTTTGAGCTCCATCTCGGTGAATATGGTACCGAACACAGCTCCGGTCATCACCGTAAGACCGATGACACCGGGAATGAAGAACTCTATGAAAGTGAAACTCTCGGTGATGATCGAGTCCTGCTCTAATCCAACGGTATCGGTTGCGTTGGCCAGGTTCTTGTTCATTGCCTGGACCAAGGAATTTACAAGGGAGAGCTTTAACCGGGAAGAGCTCAGTGAGGGGTCCGTTAGTATCTTTACATCAGCGGTGGCATTTAGATCGCCCGAGCTTTTCAAGACCAGTTCCTGACCGTAGCCTTCAGGTACGATGACCAGGAAATCGAGCCCCTCCTCGTCCATATAGGACTTCGGGTCGTCTCCGGCATCTACCTCGACCAGATCGGTGCTGTTCATGGAGTCCAGATACTCCACGAACATCTCCGAGAACCGGGTCTGGTCCCTGTCATCGATATGGATGGTATATGATTGGGTTTCGCTTTCTTGGAATATGAACCCGAAAAGGAGCATGAGCATTATGGGGAACAGGAATGTGAAGAACAGACCTCCCCGGTCACGGAACAATGTCCTCCATTGGGCCAGGAATACTGCCCATATCCTTCTTGGGCTCATTTCTTCACCTCCTCCGAGAGCTGCTCCCCCGTAAGTGTGAGGAAGACCTCCTCCAGGTTGCTCCTCCTGACATTTATACCTCTGTAGTCCAGACCTGCTCCTCTGATCAGTTCAAGTATCCCCAGGAGGTCGTTGCTGTTATCCATCAGTAGGCATATCTTCTCCGCTGTGCAATGAGATGTACTTAGACCTGCTTCCCTCATCATCGGGACCAAATACGGATGGGGGCCGATGAACTCCAGGACCGTTCCTTGCCCGTACTTCTCTATCAGACCCTCCACGGTACCCTCTGCGATGATCCTGCCGTGGTTGATGATTGCCACATGGTCCGCCAGTTCCTGAGCCTCCTCCATGTAATGGGTGGTCAGGAAGATGGTCTTTCCACCCCTCTTGAGCCTCCTGATCACTTCCCAGACATCATGCCTTGCCTGGGGATCGAGCCCGGTCGTGGGTTCGTCAAGGAAAACGATCTCTGGATCATTTACAAGGGATGCAGCTATGCCAACACGTTGTTTCAGACCTCCTGAGAGGTTCTGATATAGCTTTTTTCTATGATCCTCCAGATCGAGCATCCTGATGATATCATCCAC
Organism: Thermoplasmatota archaeon; assembly: GCA_046483845.1. Lineage (GTDB taxonomy): Archaea > Thermoplasmatota > Penumbrarchaeia > Penumbrarchaeales > Penumbrarchaeaceae > JAYEPK01. Next base: position 35,446 of record JAWOCK010000111.1, read on the forward strand.
CTTCACCGTGGACTTGTACAAGCTCTTATAGAAATCCATGGTCTCCTTGACCGTGAGCTTATCGAATGAGGTGAACTCCTGCGGGAGCACCCCCATGCGGGACTTGAGCTTGTCCGAGCCTTTCTGCGGATCATGCCCAAGCATCTCGACACTTCCGCTGGTGGGGGTCCGTATCCCTTCTATTATCTCCACCGTGGTGGTCTTCCCCGCTCCGTTGGGGCCCAGAAAAGCGAATATCTCCCCTCGAATGATGTCGAGGTCGATCCCGTCAACCGCATTTAACTTCTTGTAGGTCTTGACGAGTCCTCTTACGGTTATCACCGCTTCCTTGTCGCTCATCGGCTCACAGGAGTGCAGGGGAGGGGTATTAAAAAACCTTTTCACAGGAGCCGATCGGGTGTAGTAGGGGGAACGAAACTGCAAGATATATATATGAAAGATAACCTTTATTTGCGTGGGGTAGGAAATATGAAAGGTAAGATAGCGCTGTTTATTATGTCCATCATGGCACTGGCATCCTTTGCCGTGGTAAACGTTTCTGGGGCCACGACAATTGGATACAGTGATCCGGTGAACGACCTGGATAACATGGGAATGCCACCAGAGGTGACACCGAGCATAGACATAGTGGAATTGAGGCTGGACGATTCCAGTGATCCTGTGATAGTGGAGCTGGAAGTGGACGGGACCATCGACTACGAACTGCAGAACTCGGACATCGATAACCTCTTTTACATCTTTGACTTCGACTTCGACCTTACAGGAGATGGTGAGGAGGAGTGCTGGATAGAGCTCGACACACTTGCAGGGACCTATGAGTTCTACATGCCTTCAACCGACGAGACACATTATATGACCGACAGGTTCTCCGGACAGGATACATCAACCTTGAGACTGGAGGTCCCCAAGGATTGGTTCAATGGTACGATAGTGGACATCTCCGCACAGGCAACTGTTGGAGACATCATGAACTACTGTGATGACTGGATAAACAAGAACTTCGAAGGCGCCTCGCCCATAAGCGGGGACGATGATGATACATCGGTGGATGACGATACCTCAACGGATGATGACACATCGACCGATGACGATACCACAGACGATGATGACGAGGAGGACAGTCCGGGTTTCGAACTGGTTATGATAATCCCCTCCATCCTCATTGCTTTGGTCTTACTGATCCTCATAGGAAGGAAGAGGGAATAGTTACATCGAATGGGGCCTCTGAAGTGAGGCCCACATCTCTATAATGAACCGCAATAATCTCGTTCGGTCCATGTTCTATTATGCAGAGTATTCGGATGTTTACCGTCCGGTTTCATCTTCTCCTTCTCGGACCGAGGATAAACAGCGCAACGATCGCCGTCATGATGGAACCTGCAATGAGCGCGGTTCCCGGTCCCGGGCTGTCTTCATCATCGTCGTCACCTGAAGTATCATCATCATCGGATGAGTCGTCGTCACCTGAAGTATCATCATCATCGGAGGAACCCGATGATATCCCAGTATACTCCTCGGTTATATCCTCGGAATCCTGGTCCCATTCCCCCTCAGCGTCATAACCCCTGATGTAAAGGACCAGAGAATCCAAACCCTGCCAGTAGGATTCGGGGTCCTCGTAGCGGTCCCTGTTGCTGTCGTCGAGGGGTCCCGAGGAGTGGAAGGTCCATTCCCAGCTGGAAAATGATCCTCCGGGGCCTGTCCCCATGAACTCTTCATTGTAATAGTGGTCCCCGTACGAGTGCTCCTCGTCTATGGGGCTCTCCTCCCAGGATTCGTAGGAGGAACCATGACCCTCGGAATATGACCATATGCAATAATACATCTGGATAATATCATCGGACCCACTACCGGTGGCGGTGATCTGGTAGTCGTAAGTGGTTCCCTGGGATGAGAACTCCATATCGAAGTTATCTATGGTGACCCCGAGCGAGTCATTGGTGGGATCCTCGCTTTTGGGATCCACATCGTTGGATGGGGGTGTTATCTCGATCGGTTCCTCAAACTCTCCCTGGAAGTCTCTGTTCACGTAATCCCTCACCCAATCATTACCGTCCTTGACCTCGGACATAGCCCAGGCATCGTCAACCGTGGGAGGGTTCGTGAAAAGGTCCAATGGAACCCTTACCTCCAATGTGCTCGAGTCATCTCCGGAGACCTGGTCCAGTGGAGAATTGGAGCCAACGACCGGATCACCGGATATGTACTTGTTCTCCCTGGTTATTGTGACAGTAGCATCCACAGAATCATCCCCCGTGAGGTCCAAATAGAAATAGTAGTTGTGGTCCATGTATTCGGAACCGTAATAGATGCCCCCTAAGGTGGTAAGGCTCAGTATCAGCGGATCTCCGGATACATCGGCTGAAAGAGAGGTAATATCGGCCTCATCCCATATTGCGTAGTTTTCGAGACCACCCTCCTCGGTGTCACCCTCGGCATCAGTGTATTCGATGACATCGGTGGCGCCAAGGACGACACCCCCGAGTGCCAAATTGCACAGCATCAGGAACAGAGATATAAATACAGCCTTTGGTTTTATTTTCATATTTATCCCCCAAATGAATTATTGATTTCCAGCTCTATTATATGTTTTAATTGATATATCATATTTTTGTAGTAGCAGAGGACCTGTTATCCGGGTCCTGTGATCGATCAAGGAGCATGATAGACCAAGACGGACGCGTAAAGAAGTGTCCCAAATCCTTTTTTTAATACCTAAACCATATTGTACATATATATGAGGATCCGGAAGTTCACAACGGCATTCGCCCTGGCATTGGTACTCACTATTATCCAGGCTTCCTTTCATGCAGACGGCGCTCCCGCGGACCAGGCACTCACACAGGATGAGTTCTCCTTCGAGGTGTTCCTAAATAGAGGGAACGTAACACTGGATACCGTGATGCTGTCTCTAATGGTGGAAGATGAAAAAGCAGTGAAGAGAGGTGACGGATACCTTCTGAGCGCCAAAAGCGATCCCGACCTCTTCGTTCTGGTAAGGCATCTTGTCGACGATCCAGGTCCGGGTCCCATCGGACCGTACCACAACGAGGGCGTATCGATCAGGATCGGACTTCCCATGGAAAGGGAGAGCACCGGGATGGAAAGGGAAAATCTCTTTATTGAGGCCCCTGAAGGAAGATATTTCGGACCGGATCTGAGGTGGATCATGAGGGAGGAAGAATACCACCTCCTCTACAACCAAGATACCTACCTGAAGGACCATGAAATAACCTTTGCAAAGGACGGTTTCTACATTTCATTCGACGAGGACGAGAGTGGTTCCTTGACAGGTATCGATCTGGATGCCCCGAATGGTCGGATGGAGGAACTCGAGGATATAGTCCTTAGAATATTGGACAAGCTAAATATGGACATCTCTCAATGGGACCCTGGATCGGCTGTCAGTGCCACCAGGAACCTGGAGGTGCTGGTCTCCGATACAGACACGGAATCCCTTGATTGGAGATCAGTGACGTCCACAGAACTGGACCACCTTCTCGGAACAGGGTTAATATCGAACCTCTCCAACCAGGATGTGAAGGATATCTCCACTCTGGCTGCCCCGGGTCTGTCGGGACCTGACAACAGGATAATCGAGTTCAAGGGGATCCTCGGAAATGAGGAAGGGACCTGGATGTCCTATCTGAGCACCACATTCCCGCTACATGGGTCCGATCACAATGACAGTGGACCCCACATAACTTCCCTGGACATGCCGGATCAGAGAAGTGAATCCCCCGAAGCTCTGTGGTCCAACTACTACCTGATACCCATCTTCGCACCCATCTTTCTCATAATATTCACAATGGGACTCATGTTCAGGGTAAAGGCCAACAACCTTTTGAAGAACGCAAAAAGAAAAGAGATCCTGGAGACCATAAGGGAGAACCCGGGAATCCATTTCAGGGAGGTAATGAGGGAGCTGGATATGAAACAGGGCGTTCTGTCCTACCACCTCAACAAGCTCGAGAAGGCAGAGCTCGTTAAATCAAGGCAGGATGGTATGTACAGAAGGTTCTTCCTTTATGATTCCAGGGCGGACATCAGGATCGACCTCAGCGACCTTCAGGTCGAGATCCTGCTCCTGATACGGAAGAGACCGGGTATCAACCAGTCGAAGATATCCAAGAAGGTCGGGAGGAGCCACGTTCTGATAAATTACCATGTAAGGTTTCTGAAGGAGGCCGGGATGGTGGACCTGGAACGGAGTGGCAGGGAAACGAACCTGTTCCTGACCAGCACCGGTCTGAACATGGCAGGTGCTTAAGAGATATTATTTCACTCCGAGTGTACCACATTGTTCAAGGTTACCGCACGCTGAAGTGTCCCAAAACGCTTAAGTAAAACGTAAAGAAGGGTCCCAGGTCTCTTTTATACATACCTCCGGGATGTTCCTCTGGAGGTTGAACCAAATGAAGAATAACATCGGTTTATTGATCGGTTCCCTCATTCTTCTTTCCGCGCTGCCCCTTGCCACAGTGGCGGGAGCCGGAGAGGCGGAAGGGATCGAAATGAACGGTATTGTATTTGAACGCGATATTCCCAATGGACTTGCGGGATTCATTGAGAACAGAGGTCAATGGGACCCATCGATCCTGTTCGCTGCAAGGTCCGACTTCGGAAAGGCCGCTTTTCAAGAAAATGGTATCATCTACGACGTTTCCACTTTTGACACAGCGACCGGAAAGGTCCTTGGTTATGCCATGGAGATGGAGATGGTGGGTGCAAGAACAGAGAATGTAGAAGGAATGGAGCCGACCGGGACCGAACATAATTTCTTTTCAGGCAGCGACCCCGACAAGTGGGGCATCGGTGCCGGATCATACGGATATATAAGATATACAGAGGCATGGGAGGGATTGGATATCAAGTACTACTTCAGAGAAAATTCCCTCAAATACGATATCATCTCCTCGCCGCATTCGGACATCTCCAAGGCTGTTTTCAGGGTGCCCGAAGAGGTAACTATTCACCTTGATGATAACGGACTCCATCTGGAGTTCGAAAACGGACTTGGATTGGTCGAAGCTCCTCCGATAGCCTTCTACGACGATGCGGAGGGAGGAATGCTCGGATCAGGATTTGCCAGATTGGACGAGCAAAGCTACACTATTGAACTGGAGAATAGGGACCCGACCAGGCCGGTCAGGGTGGACCCCTTGGTCTTCTCCACCTTTGTGGGAGGAATGGGGACAGAGTACGGATACGGCATGGACGCTGACGGCCAGGATAACGTTTACATGTCGGGATCAACGAATTCCTTCAACTTCCCTGTCACATCGGGAGCCTATCAATCCACCTACGATAATCAGACCGACGGCTACTTCTGCAAGCTCGACAGCACCGGGACCTCAATGGATTACGCAACATATTTCGGAGGGGACAAAAGGGACAGGATCATGGACGTGGCCCTGGACAGCCAGGGAAACATATGGATAGCGGGAGACACGAACTCCCCGGACATTCCCACCACAGCGAATGCCTACAATACGACCCTCAACGGTAATGCATTTGACATAATGGCAGCAAAGTTCGATCCCACGGGATCGAACTTGATCTACTCGACATATATTGGAGGCACTGATGATGACAGGATACAGGGTAGGGACAGCATAGCAGTGAACCCCGAAGGATACCTGGTCGTAGTAGGGAACTCCTTCTCTTCGGACTATCCTACCACACCCGATGCCATAGACAGCGATTTCTCGGGAATGATGATCAGGACCAAAGGGATACTGACCATGATAGACGGAAGCTCCTCGGACCTCAAGTACTCAACCTACTACGGAGGCACCATGATGAACATGATAACCTCCGTTGCCCTGAACGAAGAAGGTGAGATTTTCATGACAGGCGCGACCCAGAGCATGGATTTCCCCACCACAGAGGGAGCATACATGACCGAAATGACTGGCCTGATGTCCGGTTTCGTGGTCAGGATAGACCTCTCGCTTCAGTCCCCCGTGGTATATTCGACATTGCTCGGAGGCCCGGGTTTCTCCAATTTCGAGTCCATTGCGGTGGACGACGAAAACGCCTACATAACGGGTGCCACCAGGGACGCCGAATATCCCATCACGGAAGGTGCCTATCAGAACGAGAGCAACGGCAACAACGAGGTCTTCATAACCAAGATGAACCACAACGGATCTGCACTGGTATATTCCACATTCGTAGGTTCCGAGGATAACGACCACGGCCATTCAATAAAGGTCACCGAAGGTGGAGAGGCCTGTGTCGTGGGATACACGGAGTCAAGGTACTTCCCACATATGGACCAATATGTCTATGGACTTGCGGAGGACTACGAAAGGGAAAGCTTCATGTTGAAGATGAACTCCGAGGGTGATGAAATGGCCTACGGAGCTCTTTTCGGAGGTCAGTACAGCGACATTGCCTATTCTCTGAAGCTTGCATCCAACGGAGATGCATTGATCACCGGAGTGACGGGGTCCCCCAATTTCCCGGTATCCGACGACGCTTTCGAGATAGACCACCAGGGGTCCGAGGACTCCTTCGCCCTGAGAATCAACCTAACACTTCCTCCCGGAAGACCCAGAGACCTTGCGGTCGAACAGGGGGACGCCGTGATAGATCTCAGCTGGTCAGAACCATCTAACAACGGGGGGCTGCCCATCACAAATTACACGATATACAGGGGCCCGCTCAGTACCAACATGGGAGAGTACATCACAGTGGGCAACCAGCTTAACTACGCTGACACGGATGTTCTAGTGGGAAAGAACTATTACTATCTGGTCAAGGCCGTGAACGGTGCCGGGACCGGTCCGGCATCCGGGATCGAATTCACCAAGGCGGTCAGCAGGCCGGAAGCGCCAGCCCATTTCAGAGTTTACATGGGCAACGGTTTCAATAACATCCACTGGGACAGACCTTACGTCAATGGTGCTATGGACATAATCTCCTACAATATCTACAGGGAGAGCGATGAGGACGGTATCGAGAACATCGCGACACTGGGCGAGGAAGAGAGAGATTTCAATGACACAACGGTAACCAACGGCATCGAGTACACCTACTGGATGACCGCGGTCAATGCCATCGGAGAGTCTGACCCCTCCTACAATATCTCCGTCATACCAAAGAGCGTCCCGTCCATACCGCGGAACCTCACTGTGGAAGTGATCGACGCATCGGTTCATCTCCAGTGGGACGAACCGGTGAACGACGGCGGCATAGGAATATCAGGTTACGAGGTACTGAAGCACTTGCCCGGCGATGCCATCGCGGTGATCGAGGTCATCGGGACGGAGTTCGTGGACGCTGAGGTGGCAATAGGATCCTCATACACATACTCGGTCCGGGCCTATAACGGTCTGGGAAGGTCCAAGAGATCGGAGGATATCGAGGTACACATAAAGACCCTGCCTGGAGCACCAATCGATCTTCGCGCACAGGGCGGGAACGGACTCTGCACTCTCAGATGGTCCGAGAACTCCATGACCGGCGGACTGGACCTTATCGGATATCATGTCTACAGGTCAGAGGAAGGAGGCCCCACCCGATCCATAGAGGAAATGGGGTCGTCCACGGTCTTCTACATCGACAGAGACGTTAGCAACGGTGTGGAGTACACCTACGTGGTCCGGGCTGTTAACGATCTCGGCGAGTCACAGGACTCCAACAATGCTACTGCTGTCCCTGCAGGGCCTCCCTCCGAACCCCTCCAGGTCACAGCCATTGAAGTGGAAGGAAGCATAGTTGTGGAGTGGAACGCTCCTTCCTTCAACGGAGGGGCCCCCATCACGGGTTATACTGTGATCAAGGAAGGTCCAGAAGGAATATCTGAGATCGATGTATCCGGTGATGCCAGGGAATACGTTGACGAGAACGTCACTGCGGGAGAGACATATGCCTACATGGTAAAAGCATACAACAGGATGGACACATCCTTAGAGAGCGCGATCGCCTACGTGGACATGAAAGGAGCTCCCTCGGCACCCATTGACCTTACAGCGACCCAGGTCGAGAGCGGAGTGGGGCTCTCGTGGGACATTCCCGCGGAACTCGGCGGCCTTGAACTGACCTACTACAAGGTTTACAGGAGCGTCAACTCATCCGATTGGGAGGAGGCGGCCACCTTGGAACCCTCCGAAACCAACTATCTGGACACATCCATCGAGCTTGGTACCAACTACGCCTACGCGGTAAAGGCGCTCAACAGCAGGGGAGCATCACCGCTTTCGGAAGTAGTGGAGATAATCCCTACCGGAGTTCCGGAAAAGCCCACGAATGTAAAGGCATACGTGGAGGATGCCATAGAGATCTCCTGGAAGGAACCCTCGTCCAACGGAGGAGAGTCTATTATCCACTATGTATTGGAGAGGAGCGTTGGAGACCGCGGGTTCGAAAGGATCGGAACCGTATTGTCCTCCGAGAGGATCTTCGTAGACTACAGTGCCGAACCCGGAGTGGAATACACCTACCGCGTCGTTGCGGTCAATATAAGGGGAGAGAGCTCCCCCAGTGATCCCGTTACGGCATCCCTTGATAAGGAAGCAGAAGAAAGCAGTGGAATATCCAACGGCGTATTCTTCGGGACTGTCGGGGTCCTGCTCCTGATAATGATCCTTCTTGCTGCGGCGTTGCTGATGGCAAGAAGGAGTGGTAAGGAACCCCGACCCATGCCGGCTGCTGAACCCCAGGAGGCCACCAGTGGGCCGATGGCCTATGGTGGATATGCAGGGGAGCAAGAGGCCTACGAGCAAGAATACTCCGAGGACAGCTACTACGAGTGACCGTATATCGGACCATGTATGAAAATTCCTCTTCGGAGGAATTTTCTATCTTTTAAAAAATCATGTTTCGAACAAAAACCGCGTATCCTCAGCTGATATGAACAATGCAATGGAGCCTAAAGACCTCACCCACACCCTTTAACACGAACTGATGAGTTGATGGTCAGCCTCCATTACATGATACATTGATAATAGACCAAATGCCTTGCTTTGGTCTTGCTTATCTGCCCTGCTGCTGTTCGACGATATCCATCATCAGGGCGGCAGTTATTATCAACCTGGGGTCCACTCTAGCGTCCTTTATGTTCAGGGTCCATGTATCTCCGATGATCTGGAACTTCTGAACAGCCTCGGCGAACTCCCCTGCCTGGTCGGAGAAGTCATACCTCTTTGGTATCCAGCGGAGAAAACCAATGAACCTCCTCATCACCGAGAAGGCGCTTCCCCTCTCCTCCACCGTCCCCAGCTCATTCTTTTGCGGGTCGAAGACCTTCCAGGTATCCCTTATGATCGATTTCAACGCCTTCCGGCCGACGAAACCTATGGGCTCCCCTGTTACGGAATCGGTGACCTTGAATGTTCCGGACCAGTCCAGTATCTGTTCCTGTTTGATCAGCAGAAGCTCGTTGGTCATGGAGTCATCCGTATATATCCTGATGTCCTCCTTGAGCTTGAACATCTTTTGCTTGCAGAAACCTATCCTCTGTCCACTTCCGTTCTCAATGAAATATTTCCTTCCTACGGTCAGGACCTTTTGTTTAATCACATATTGGTTCTCATCCCAGACACCCATCGGGCTACCCCCGATAACTAAACGATAATTTGTTATATCTATCTTTTTATCAGATTCCGGAACTAAGATGGTCCAAATATGGGTCTTTCACGGGAACCTCAGCCGGATCACCATAGGACTGGACACCCATACCATGGACCTCGGAGATAGTGTCCATTTCAGTGCTAAAGGGCATGGCCAGGATGGGAAATGGATATTTTTTATAATATCTGCCCGTTCAATACAAGGGGGAGCCGTTCTATGAGAGCTTGGATAACCACTGTCGGACCATCTCCGTTTGCCGTTATTAACACTTTCTGGGCGGCCGTGGAGAGAGATAGATGGATCCCGGAGAGGATCCACCTGGTCTACAATGAGGAGACAAAACATTTTCTTGTTGGAATTTGCACTGTAATGAAGAGCATCGTGATGGAGCACGAAGGGAGAGATCCCGACATATTCTGTATGAACATAGAGGAGGATGATCTGGAAGGTATCTTCCAAACATACAGGTCCATCATCAGGAAGGAGAGGGACCTCGGCAATGGCATAGCCATAGATATTACCCCCGGCAGAAAGTACATGTCCGCCTTCTCCCTCTATGCCGGGTTGAAGGACGGGACCATCGAGAGGATATACTACATCCATATCAGGGGCAGGAAGTTCATGAACCAGCCATACCCTTTGATACCACTCCCTTACTGTGACCTGGAGGATATAGTATCCATAGGGGGTGTCTCCTGATGATGCTCAGCAGCGACTACCTCATACCGATAATGAACAAGGAGCTCAGAAGAGGCATTACCAGGTTCGACGTATACGAGGGATGGAGAAGCGACCGCCCGATCTTCTCCGGTTTCTACGAAAGAAGAGCCTTTAGGGTCAGATCCATTTCCAAGGACGATTATTTTTCTAGATTCCCGAGAGACAGGGATTTTCCCTGCTACTTCGACCTGATACAGAAGGTTCTTCATGGAAGCTGCATACTAGATCTTTCGGAGATAGAAGAATTCAGGAATAGGTTCAGGGAGATAACAGAGGATGAGGAGCCTTTCCGAAGGAACACCAGGTTCTACTACGATACAAATTCCCTGATGAACAATTATTTCCACATATTCCGGGAGACCATTCCCGATTTCACAACAGCAGCGGGTCATACCACATCCTACGGTGTCGTGTCCGAACTGGAGGACCTCTTCGACAGGAAGCTCAAGGGACGTTTCTTTCCCGGTTCCTTCGATGAGATCTATTCCGGAAACGGCGATATGTTCTACAACCAACCCAATCTGTCGGGCAGGTTCGCCAGAATGGGATATCCTGAGATAGACTACATGAAAGACGAACTCCAGGCAGATATACTGACCGATGACAGGACAGGCGACAGGGGGATAATGAGCGCTTTCGTCCGCGATGCGAACCAGAACAACGTCGAGGGAGTGATAGTGACCAATGATGCGACAATGGCCGAGAGGGCGGGGAAGAGGATGGGCGCCTGGCACGTGAATTTTGATCTTGAAAGGGTATACGATGTAAGGACGAAAATGGAGTACTTCCTCGATGCATTGTACAGGGCTTCCGTTACCTACGGAAGGATAAAGGTGAACGACAACATTGTCATAGAAGGCATATGGAAAGGAAAGGATGCCGAAGAGTGGAAGGGAAGGTGCGTTCGCATTTCCAAATGTAATGACTGCAAAATCGAGAGTATAAGCAGGATACTTGAGAGAGTTCCCGATGAGTTTTTCGGAAAGGGATATTACTCCTGATCTGCTCTCCGTGGATAGATTGAAAGAACGGCCTGGATCCTATGCGTTACCATCAGAGGAGTTCATGGTAAAAGAAAATATGTTCAGTTACCATTTTCAAACAGGTACGCATCTGTAAGATATTGATGGATGATCCGGATGAATGTAGGTCTTTATGCAGATTGGCTGACCAGATAAAAATATTAATAGGACAAAGGTCCATAAACAAGGAGCGGAGGAATCATCATGAAAAAGAAGATAATATTTTTAATTGCTGCCCTGATGCTGACATCGGCCTTTATGCTGTCGGTGAACGGAGAAGGGGAGACGATCAGCAGAACAGACCCAGAAGGGGATGTGTTCACTTACGGCTCTCCGAGTGCCAATGTCGATGATGTCGACCTGATCGGAATCACCGTGGACTGGAGCGGGGACCCGGTCACGGTGGAGCTCACAGTAAAGGGGGAGATGAGGACGGATTACGAAACCGATCTGTCCAATGGTTATACCATGGAATTGGACCTGAGAGGGGATGGAGATTACGAGATAACCATTGCGTATATCGAGAACAATGTCAGTGTAATATCCGAAAACTCCTACGATCCTCTTAGCCCGGGAGACGATTACACGATCAACGGAGGAGTGTTGAGCGTTAGCTTCGCCAAGACCCACATGGGTGAATATACGGATGTGCAGGATGTACATGTCTATTCGGTCCAGAGTGAGAGCGGTTCAACTGATGACGGTTCCATGGATGAGATCCCATGGGGGACCGGCAGTGCTGATGATGACACATCAGACGATGATGTGGTGGACGACGACTGGATCGACGATGACTGGTACGATGATGACGATGACGACTTCGTTGACCCCGCTGACGAGACCCCAACGGACGATTCCATCTCCGTGGAGATAAAGGATGTGTACTTCAAATACGACGTGGACGACGAGGACATGGAGATAGAGGCCAGGATATCTGGGACCACGGAAGGTGAAGTACACCACTGCAGTAATATTATGGTGAC
>JAWOCK010000007.1:0-44336 GCA_046483845.1 Thermoplasmatota archaeon
CAAGAAAAGAAAGTTCAGCAGTTATGTAAGAAGCAGAAACCCAACCTCACAGAGGATAGAGGAATCTTTGTCCTGGGTTGGTTACAACCTTTCCTTAATGCCAAGAGCTGTTCATGAATTTGGCTTAGATCCAATATCCACCTTTAAAATGAGATGAAGGGTGGTTAAGGACTTTTTACACACTGCCATACCTTGGGATAAGTTTTTTTACTGATCGAGCGATACGTTGAGTAGTAACAATGGGGTTGAATGGTATGTCGATAATAGAGACGGGAGAAAGGATTGCAAAGGAACTGGACGAAGCAATTGGATCGAAGATAATATCAGCTGTAGTATATGGGGAGGATATACAAAAAGAAGAAGGAGAGGATAAGGACTGTTCTCTTCTTATAGTCCTTGAAAAAGTAGATCTTCCTACCATGGAGATCTTGAATGAAAAGTTAGAGGAGTTGGGTGTCGATTGCTTAAAGTCCCCTTTGGTCATCGAGATGGGAGAGATAGAGGGGATGACCGATTCGGTTCCCCCCACCTTTCTGAACATAATGATATCCTATCAGACAGTCTACGGAAGCTCGCTCTTCAAAGGCCTATCCTCGATAAACCACGAACATCTAAGGGCTCAGACCGAACAATCCTTGAGAGAAGACCTCTTCTGTGCCAGACACAAGTTTTTAAAGGGGCTCCGTAGCGAAGAGGAGATGAGAAGAACCGCAGGCGAGATACGGGACACTTTCAAGAGATCATTGAAGCTGTACTATTTGGTAAAAAAACCTTGGATCACGGATTTAAAGGAGAAATGGGAAACCTTTCTCAAGGATTTCAACGTAGAGGACCCATGGATCACGAGATCCCGCGAGATGGATCTTTCCAAAGCTGGGATCGATGATCTGAAAAAGATATCATCGGCGCTTATTGATAACGGGTTGAAACCACTTCTGGACAAGGTTGACAAAATGGGGCCCTGAGGAGTTCTCTCCTGTAATCCGGCATCTACAGATTATTATCACAGGCATCGAATCAGTAATAAGGGATGACCATATTCGATGTCCTGATGAACCTGGAAGTGAACATGATGCAAAATATTTCTGAAGAAGGAAACGGTCCGGAGGATAAGATAGAACTTGATGAGGAGACCGAGAGGTCGATCAAGGAGATGCTGAAGGAGGGAGCAGAGAACCATACGATAACAGAGATGCTCATGGAAAAAGGAATGGAAGGTTTTCTGGCCAAGGAAGCTGTAGAGCAAGTACACTATCAATACATCATTTCTCCCCTAATTGAGAGGTCCAAGGAAATGATAAGGGATATCAATGACAGGCCAGAGGTCATTGAATTCCTCAAAAAGAGTGGAATGGACGAAGATACGGCCGAAGGTATTTTCTCCGAGGCTTTCTATCAGGTGAACATCAAACCCATAGTCGATCATATAATGGAAAGGATGGAAGAGGGTGTTGATAAAGAGGAGATACTCGATCAGCTCGAGAAAGATGGACTGGACAGGGCATTGGGTGAAAAATTCTACGAAGAGGCCCATTTTGAACTCGTCATAGAGCCGTTGATGCAGAAGGTTGCTGAGGAGATTGAAAATGGGAAGGATAAAAAGGAGATAATAGATCTTTTGGAAAAGAGCGGCCTATCAGAGGACAATGCAGATGAGCTGATAACCAACGTCAGTTATGACTACTATCTCAGACCAGCAATGGATTATATCCTGACTCTTATCGAGGGAGGCTCCACCAAGGAGGATATTATAAAGGAGCTCATCTCCTCGGGAATGGAACGGGAGTTTGCCGAGAAGATATACGAAGGATCCTTGGAAGAGGCTCTGGTCGAACCAATAATCGCAAGGGTTCAGCAAGGTATGGATAAAGGTTTGAAGAAAGATGAGATAATAAAGGATGTAACAGAACATTTCGAGATGGAACCCAATGATGCGGAAATGATCTGTGAAAGATTGCTCTCAGAGGGTGATCAGGAATAATATCGACCATCCCTTCATCGCCTCTCTCTGATCCTTTTGAAGGGTGTTCTTGACCTCCTTCAAACCATTTCCGAAAAGTCTCCGTTTGAACTGACAGGAGCATCTGTAACAGTAGAAGTACTTCCCGTGATCTATCAGGGGCTCACCACACTTGGGACAACGGTTATCGGTCATCTCGATACACCGATTAGATATATCATTCCTCCAGAGTATCCGGCGTGGACCGCCGTCTCATGAAGAACAGGAACAATGCACCTATCAGGAGTATCAGGACGAATATGGCGATCTGGATCTGGAATATGTCAATACCTTCACTCCCATTTTCTTCTTTGACCGCTTCCATCTCTATGTCCCCGAGGTCGACCTCCTTGCTTTCATTGACCTGGACCGGGACCTTTATTGTTTTATAGTTCTCTCTTATAAAGGTGAGCTCATGTTCGCCTGGGGATAACTCCAGCTGGAATGTTCCATCATCACCGGTGGTATCCGATGGTCCGGTGTTCGAATTGATGATGACACCAAGAATGGGTCCACCTCCATCATCTACGACCCGTCCAATCACTCTGCTGAGGTACACCTTCTCCATGATCTTTATGGAACCAAGTTCCATTATCTCGCCCGGTTCGACATTCAGAGTTCGGGTACAAGGTTCGAAACCCTCTTTTTCAGCGGTCATCAGAAGTTGTCCAGGTGGGATCACCATCTCGAAATACCCGTTCCGGTCTGTCCTCGTTGAATGGTCGGAACCGATGGTAACAGTGATTCCGGCTATCGGCCGGTTCTGATCATCCATGAAGTTACCGCGAACGATGGCGGAGGCATTGGTCTCAAAGGACCAGAGGAACTGTTCCATCTGATTTCCGGCAACATCCTTTCCGGAGACCCTGACCTTATACTTCCTTCCCGGTTCAAGCTCTCCATCGAGGGATAAAAAGACCTTGTTGCCATACCAGTTGAGAAAAGAGAGTTCACCCAGAAGAACGAACTGCACATCATTGACATCAATGTCCTCATTGAAGACAACGAATATATCATCGGTTGTCTCTGCAATGGTATCAGGCCTGGGTCCAAAATCCAGGATCCGTGGAGGCGTTGTGTCCAAAGACAGATTGACCATGTCCGTTCGATGATTTCCTGCGGGGTCCATCGCCATTACTTCAATGGTATGGTTTCCTTCCTGTTCGATATTAACCAGGTATGACGATGCGCTATCGCTTTTTTCCCGGGTCCCACCATCAACGGAAATTAAGAAAGAAAGGTTTTCGGATGAGGGGTCGCTGGCTATCCATTTTATGTTTATCTCGGTGTTATTTGTTGAAAGCCCTTCTATGGGTGATACGATGTCTATGACGGGCTCATCCGTATCAATGGTGAACTTTACCATGGAGATCGCGGTATTTCCGGCGAGGTCAACGGCCTTTGCATATAACGTGTGTTCTCCTGGCGAAAGTCCGTTGATCACGGTACCTGTATTCTGGCCTTTTGATATCCAGGATATCTGGTCCCATCTTATCTCGTAATGGTCTATATCGGAATATCGGTCCGTTGCGTTCCATTCAAAAGAGACCGAGGTCTTATTGGTGGAACTTCCGTTGACAGGTGTGATTATCTCCAGTTCCGGCAGGGTCAGGTCGATCATGATATCTACCCTTGTAATGTTCCAGTTCAGGTTTGAATCAAATGCACGGACCTCGATATGATGAGGGCCGTTACCTTGCACTGAGACGAATGCAGATGTGTTTGCCCCAACATCCACCCAGGAATCACCATCGATCCGATAAGATGAATTTTCCACATTCTCTCCTTCATCGGTTATCGTCCACTCCATGAGGAAATCCTCGACATTGAGATATTGGTTCCTGGACGGAAAATCGATGCGTATCCTGGGTCTTGTTCTGTCCGCCTTTCCCACAACATAATGGGAATAGGGGCCATCACCCAATTCATTGAAGGCCTTCAGTCTGTAACTGTATTCGACCCCCCCTTCCACCAATATATCGACGAAGGATCTATTATCTGCACATAGAATATGATATTGGACAAATCCGGTCCCATTGGACCTGTATATCCTGTATCCGAGAATACTGCTACCCCCATCCCTGAGGGGTTCTTTCCAATTCAGATGTATACTCGTATTGAAAGAGGTTGACGTTAGCTCCCTTGGTGATGATGGAACGATATGGTGTAGAGGCTCGGCAAGGGGATGTTGGTCGGAATTCATATTTCCATCTATCCGGTAGGGCATATCGACAATACCATCATCATCATTATCCGGGCCGAGCCAGTCGGTCCAGTGATTTCCAAACCCGTTCACACTCCAAATATTGTCCACTCGATCATCACTTGCCTGGACCTTGGAAGGTCGGTAGGTCTCATTGGCACCATTGTTGTAGGCGAAGGTGTTGTTCCATACACTTATCGCATTACAGGTAAAGAGATCGAGGGCGAAATATCCGGTCCTGAGAAGGAGGTTCTCAGTTACCATGTTGGATGTGCCTTCTATTATAACAATACCACTGGAAGCAGTTCTTTCGATACGGTTCTGTGAAAATATGGATTCATCGACACCTCTTGTTACGATCCCGACCTCCCCTCTCTCTATTCTGTTCCCTGATATCAAAAGTCCATCACAATAATCGATCTCCATTGCATTGTAGCAGTCATGGAGGGTATTGTTCCGCAGTTCACCGTTATTGAAGTTGCTAAGCTTTATTCCATCCTGCCCTGCACCATCGATCCAATTATCCTTTATGACAGGTCCATCGGATCTCCGTATCTCAATGGATACATCCTTTGTGTTCGATATGTGGTTCTTTTGGATCGAGATCCCATCGGACCCGAATGAGAGTATGCCATTGGAGGACCTGTTGATATTCACTCTGGAAATGGATATGCCGGATGAGTAGAACGATCTAATGGAAACATCACAATCCACATAGCTGCTGTTTGATATTTGTAATGAGCCCCTGTTGCCATTGATATGGACACCTACACTTGTCATGTTCAATAATGTGTTCATTTGTAAGGTCCCATCGTAGCACCCGTATAGATACAGACCAATGTTACCATCCTTCAGAATGCTGTCCTTTATTGAGAAATCATCGTTCCTTTCGAACCTGACATTGGTGTCCGAGCTGGAGATGACCAGGTTCTCAAGGAAGATACCAAAACAATCGGTTGAATCGATCCCGATATTGGAGTTGTTTATCCTACATCCCTCAATGTATACATTCAAAGAACTCGAAAGATAAAGACCGGTCGAGGATCGGTTCAGAAGGATATTGGTCAAATTCACGTTATTGGACCTTTGAATTGATATGCCATGGAATGAGGACTGCTGAACGGAACATTCTGATATCTTTACATCCCAACAGCTGTCCAGGATGATGCCATATTGACAATTGTGTAGATCCGTACTGTTTATATCCAAAGACCAGGAATCCTCCGAGTGGATGCCTGATATGGAGCAGTTGTATATGGATGAGTTATAGAGAGAGAACCTGCAGTTCATAGCATCCAGACCATAGTAAACAAGATCATGGACACTGGATCCCTCGATCCTGAAGGAGGAGTTCCTTGAGATGATCCCGTGATCGGATCCGAAAATATCGCATTCCATGATAGTTAGGTTCGAAAGGTTGAAGAGGTCCAGAGAAGAATAGAGAAGAGCCTGATCCTGAATACTTGCATTGAACACGGAGCAATTGTACATGATGAGATGGGCCGTGGTATTCCATATTCGGATACCGTATTCTGATCCTTTTGCATCTATGATCAGATCGGAGATGATAATGGGATCCAATAGAGACCCGGAACCGTTCCATCCGTATTCACTGGCATTGTGAATGAGTGATGTGTTGTTCTCTATGAATATGGGTCCATTGGAGCGGGAGGGAATATCCACGAATACAGGGTCGTTCCTCTCATAACCCTCTGCCTGTGATAGAACAGATATCATGAGTATGATGATTACAAAGATGCAAACAGGTCGTAAGCTCATTGGATCCCACCTGTATCTCATAGTTCCAGATAATTAAATAAACATATTGGTTCAAATCGAAATCATTATCCATTAAATTTGCAGGTGGCCTTAAGGTCAAGTGCGGGGGGAGGGATTTGAACCCTCGAAGGACTAACCACAGGATCCTAAGTCCTGCCTCTTTGACCTCTCGAGTACCCCCGCTTCCACTTTGGCATGGATCGGTCAATCCTCCAGATCATCCTTTGGGTCATCAAGGGGTATTTCCTCCATGACCTCTTCATACATATCAAGAGCGAAGTTCAGATCATCTATGGTGTGGGTCGCCATCACGGAATTCCTCAGTAGATTCCTGTCCTGAGGAGTGGCGGGATATACCACAGGATTTGTATATACGCCCCTATCCAGAAGTAATCTCCAGTAGGCCATTGTAGGGGGCTCCTCTCCTATTATAACAGGTATTATAGGAGTATGGCTCTTTCCAGTGTCGAAACCGAGTTTCTTGAGTCCGTTATTGAGATATGAAGCGTTCCTCCAGAGGTTCTCCCTGTGCTCTGGCTCATCCCTTATGATCTCCAGTGCTTTCATCGCAGTTGCCACATTCGATGGAGGGGGTGCAGCTGAGAACATCAGAGACCTGGCTGCATGTTTAACACGGAATATGATATCCTCGGACCCTGAAATGAAACCTCCCATGGATGCGAGCGATTTAGAGAACGTTCCCATTGTGATGTCAACATCAAGACCGAAATGGCTTGCGGTCCCGGTGCCTTTTTCACCTAATACACCTATTGAATGGGCATCATCTACCATGATAACCGCACCGTTCTTTCGACATAATCCATGTATCTTCGGGAGATCACATATATCCCCTTCCATGGAGAAGATACCATCGGTAACGGTAAGTACACCCGATCCTTTTTGGATTCCCTTGATGGAGGATGCCAACCCCTCCATATCGTTATGATCATATACCACTACTTTGGCTTTGCTCATCCTTGCTCCATCTACGATCGATGCATGGTTGTACTGGTCCGATACTATATGATCTTCCTCTCCTGCGAGAGCATATATCGTTCCCAGATTGGTCTGATAACCGGTCGAGAACATCAATGCGGATTCTGTACCCATGAAATCAGCAAGGAGTTCCTCCATTTCGATATGAATGTCCAGGGTTCCGTTCAGATACCGGGATCCGGTGCAGCCGACCCCATATTTGTCAACGGCTTTTTTTGCAGCCCTCTTCACTTCCTCCTGTTCGGTCATTCCCAGATAATTGTTCGAACCGAGCATCACGGTGTCCTTTCCACCGATATTGACCCGGTGGCCCTGCTCCCCCGTGATCGGTATGAAGTAGGGATATAGCCCAACTTCCTTCGCGGTTTCGATAACCATCCTGGAAAAGGGTATGGTATTGCCTTTCAGTTCTCTTTTCTGTTCCACGTTCTTCACGGGAGCTGAAAAAGGTTTAACCTATTTTAACCCAACTATCCGATGATACTAGGGAAGAACAGAACACAAGGAATATGCCGGGAAATATGGGTCAGGGGAGCCGTATCGAACGAGAAAGAATTTGGCGCCCCGAACGGAATGTCGGAACCGACCTTGAAGTGGCGATGATCGAGGTTCCGACATCAGCACAAAAACGGTCACATTCGTATACTGAACATTTTTGTGCGTGTGTCATCTATATCGAGCCATGTTATCCCAGCAACCTCCTGTTTACGAGGGATAACATGGTGGGATAGGGGAGCCGTATCGAACGAGAAAGAATTTGGCGCCCCGAACGGAATTTGAATCCGTGTCCTCGGCTCGACAGGCCGAGATGATAGGCCGCTACACCATCGGGGCGGGCAATAGATACGCCGTTAATCAGGATATGATATAAATTCATTTCCCTGGACCGAAGTTCTGTAACTATCCTATCCATGTCCATCGGGCCTGCGGAGTGATTATCTTTATTCTAACAAATATCTAAATTATTTATTTTATATGGGGTATGTTCTGGATTTTCCATCAAAACGGTTATATCCATAACAATAATTAGCCATCTATGCGTTATGTGGACCTCTGCGGGTTCTATGAGGAGGTGGAACGAACTTCCAAAAGACTTGAAATGATAGATACTTTCGTCTCCTTTCTCTCAGGATTGAACGGAAGTGATGCAGAAATAGTGATAAGGCTTACCAAGAACGAGATAGGGCCGGGTTACGAGGGATTCGAGCTGGGAGTTTCTGAAAAACTGGTTATAAAAGCACTATACGAGGTCACTATGTTGAATCCTGTTTTGATAAATCAGGAAAGGATAAGAACAGGAGATATTGGGGATACGGCCGAGGAACTAGTTCAGAAAAAACAGCAACAATCACTATTCCATGAGGAACTCACAATAGAAAGGGTCTATGATAACCTAAAAAGGATATCAAGTTCGAAAGGGAGGTCCTCCCAGGACCAGAAGGTCAAATTGATCGCTGAACTCTTTCACGACGCTTCCCCTATCGAATCAAGATATATCGCAAGGACACTCTGCCAAAGAATGAGGCTCGGTTCCTCCGATATGACATTGATCGATTCACTGGCCTATCTTGCGACAGAAGAGATGGAGGCCATATCAAAAGAAGTTGCTTCATACAATATCTCTGGAGTAGAGCAAAGACATATCGCATCACTCCGATCCCACAGCATAATCGCCTTGAACCAAATAATCGATAGACTATCAAGCAAGGAACGCTCCGGACTCGATAAAGAATGTTTGGAAAAGGCAAGGAATAGGATTATGGAGTTGAGGGAAACAATAAAGAGGAACAGAGAAGAAATAGTAAAGACCTACAATATTCATCCGGACCTTGCATACCTAACAAAGGAGATTATATTGTACGGGATGGATGGTGTAAAGGAGATCGAAGTTGAACCCGGTATTCCCTTGAGATCCATGTTAGCCGAGAGATCGAGTACAATGGAGGACATTATTCAGAAATTGGAAGGGAGGGCGGCCTTGGAATACAAATATGATGGTCTGAGGATGCAGGTTCATGTTCATGAAGATGGAAGGATCGAACTTTTCTCGAGACAATTGGAGAATATAACATTGCAATTTCCGGACATCGTGGAGAAGATATCAAGCTCTATTGAGGAAAGTACGGCCATAGTGGAGGGTGAATGTGTACCTATTGAAAGATCAACGGGAAAGATGCTGCCCTTCCAGGTCATATCAAAGAGAAGAGGAAGAAAACATGATCTTGACATGGCCATTGAGGATATCCCCGTTGTCTTTGTTGTGTTTGACTGTCTGTATATCAACGGATCATCATACATAGACAGAACATATCTGTCAAGAAGAAAGGCAATACTGGATCTTTTCCCTAAAATTTCAGAGGAGATCGATCCAGAAAAGAAAATATCAATTTCTAGGATGGAGATCTTCGATGACAGTGAAAAGGCACTATCATTCTTTGAAAATGCATTGGAGGATGGTTCAGAAGGTATTATGGCAAAGTCCATAGGTCCAGGGAGCAATTATCAGGCCGGATCACGGGGATGGCAATGGATCAAGTTCAAGAAGGATTATAGGTCCGGGCTCAACGATACGTTGGATCTCGTCGTGGTAGGTGGTTTTCACGGATCCGGGAGACGGGGTGGTTATTACGGAGCCTATCTGATGGCAGTTTTCGATAGTGAAAATGATAGGTTTCAGACGATATGTAAGCTAGGCAGTGGTTTTAACGATGAACAACTGATGAAGCTTACCAAGGAACTTGGAGAACATATTCTTTCTAGAGATGGGATCAAGAATAGGGTCGACCTGAGGATAGAACCGGAGGTATACTTCGAACCTTACATGGTCCTTGAGGTGATAGGTGCAGAGATCACATATTCACCCAATCACACATGTGCCATGGAGATGTTAATGGAGGACCACGGTCTTGCAATAAGATTCCCAAGGTTTACCGGAAGGTTCCGCTACGATAAATCACCTGATCAGGCTACGACCGTGAAAGAGATGATCTCAATGTACAAACTTCAGAAAAGGACAATATGATATCAAGACAGTTTACGAAGGTTCGGTAGAAACCGCGGAATAAGCTTCAAAAGTGAAGGATCCTTCTTGATAAGAGATAATGCCAACCTCAGTGGGTGATCGATATCGCCTTTTTCATTTATAATGGATATCAATTCCGGTTCGGATAACCTCTTGATGACCATCTCGATCTCGTCATCCCTGATCCTGGATATTATATTACGGAAAACACGGGACCTTTCAAGTTCTCTACCGTACCCCTTCTTCCACGCCTGTTTGAACCTGTTGAAGACCGTGAGATCTATGACCTCATCTTCCACGATGACGCTCATCAGTGAGTCCACAGCTTTCATTCCCGGGAATATACCACCTCCGGATGTGGGCTTTGCCATTCCTGCGGAATCGCCCAGAAGTATACTTTCATTTTTGAATATATCCCTCGGTGATCCCATGGGTACGGACCCGTAATTCCATGATATATAACCGGCACTTCCGTCATCCTGGCCCAACCATGATCTTAATCTTTTATCATTCAATAAGGATCTTATGCCCCTTTTCAAAGAAATACCATCCATTGCAGCCAGACCGAGTCTAACACTCCCCTTATCACCTGCAGGAACTGCCCAGGAAAAGAAACCCTGTGCAATCTCCTTGCCGGTGATAACCGAAACGAGGTCCAAAGGGTTATCTGCCCCTTCTATGGTGCCCTCGATGCTCAATCCGGGTATGACATGTTTAGGATTGTCCATACTGCCGGAAGATCTGGTGATGGATGGCGTACCTTCACAACCGATCACGGTTCTGGTCTTTATGTCGACCTCGCCCTCAATGCCGATCGAGGATAGATGTGCCGGACAATTTGTTTCTCTTTTAACGGATACGATCTTCTGCCCCACCAGTGGAACTGCTCCGGATGATACGGCTTTCTTGAAGATGAGGTTGTCAAGATGGGCTCTGTCTATGGAATACGCCTTGGTTCTTTTTCCTCTGAGTTTAAGGATATTCCCGGAAGGAGATATGATGTCCGCTCCTATGATCCTATTGAGAATCACCTTTTCCTTAAGGTCTTCTATCCCTTCCAGATCAAAAAGTTTTGAGTTGACAAGACCCGCACATTGCTGAGGTCGTCCGATCATGGGATCTTCTTCTATGATCAGGACCGAATACCCTTTTTTAACGAGCCTCAGAGCTGTGTAACTTCCTATGGGGCCGGCGCCGATTATGGCGACATCACTTTCCAACTCTGCTTCACTATCTTTCATTGTTGAGATAGGACGAAACCCGGATGATTAATAAACATTATGTATCCTTGACCTTGTGATCTCATTTATAAAGCAAGAACCAAAAGTTCCCTTTATCGCAATATCCACATGTTACCATCATGGTTAGGATTGAATCTACATAGTAAAGGATTATCTATTTTGATCCAGTTAACATTGATATGGGTATCCCAAAAGATTGTGAGATCAATATTGAAAGTGAGAACATCGAAGATATCGTCCTAAGGAATTGTAAGATAATATCATCAAAGAACGATCAAGTAAAAAGAGCAGACATAATAATAGAAAATGGAACAATAAATGAGATAGTGCATAATAGGGGGCACTCTCGATCAACTAATAACGGGGCCTTTGAGATCGATCTTAACGGAGCATATGTCATGACCTCTTTCATAGATGCCCATATGCACCTGCTTCAATGGTCTACTTCAAAGGAAGCAGTGGATCTTGGAGGATGTACATCCAAAAAGAGTGTTAAGAAAGCTCTCGGAGATGTTATTGATGGAAAAAGGAATAACCTGTATTTCGAGATGTCCGGAGTTCTCTTTGGTGTCGATATGGATGAGTCGAAATTCGAAAACAAAAGAGACATGACAATGGACAGACAGTTTTTGGATACCATATCAGAGGATCATCCCATCATAATAAGGCGGATATGTGGTCATAAGGTCTATCTGAACACCTTAGCATTGGATGTTCTTACAGACCTGGAGGAGCCATCAAATGATGGTATTCTTTTGGAAAAGGAAGCAATGAGAATATCCTGGGGCCCAAACCTGAAACCCACTGAAACCGGGAAATTGATCAGAACGGGCATAGGTCGATTGTACCGGATGGGTGTGACAGGAGGAACAGAGATAATCCCCGTATCAAAGTACAATGTGTTCAGAGAAGCATATTCCTTGGTTCCTCAAAAGTTCAAGTTAACATTGTCAATTGACATGGAGAACAGCGAGGAAAGATCGGTCAGGGGAGAGCATCACAATTCCTGGGAAAGGACCCACCGGAGATCAAATGATCCCGAAGTGGTTTTCATGAAGATGTTCATGGATGGATCAATAGGTGCCAGGACAGCCTCTTTCTCCGAGGATTATACGGACTTACCAAAAGTGGACCCCATTATATCGATCGAGGCATTAAAAGAACAATTGCATCTATCCGAGGAATTGGGACTGGTCCCAATGGTCCATGCCATAGGGGACAGAGCTGTCAGGAGGGCTGTTGAGCACCTTACCGACCTTGATGGGATCTTCAGGATCGAGCATTTTGAATCCACATCTTCGGGTATTTTGAAAATGTTGAGCGGAACACAGGGTGCAGTATGCATGCAGCCCAATTTTGCCCGGAACTGGGGGATGAAGAACGGGATGTATGAAAGAGCATTGGGAAAGAAATATCAAAACCTGAACGCCTTTGGCGACATCTTCCATAGCAATATACATTGTTGCTTCGGAACGGATATGATGCCTCCAGGACCAATTTATGCCATTAAGGGATCGGTTTCTCATTCGAATCCTATCCAGAGGATTCCCCTTTTGAGATCGATCGAAGCCTTCACCGATGATTCCTTCAAATATTCATTATTGGGGGACCGAAAGGGCATCTCCGAGGGAGAAAGCCCGGATCTGATCGCGGTAAAAAAAGATCTATCAAAGGTATTGATCACCATCAGTGATGGAAGTATGGTTTACATGGACCAACAGATGAAGGTTTAATGCGAAGCATAGAAACATGTAAATAATAATTCAATCTTTTTTCAACTCTTATTATATAACCTTCACCAGCTTGCCATTCTTGTCAGTGACCGAAAACACAGATACAGCGCACCTATCCACAAGGAGACAATCCTTTGAAAAGAGAGATCATCAGTAAACAGGGAAGCAAGAAGGACACCCAAAAAGATCCTCTAAATGGTTCATGTGGGTTCACGAGAAGTGTGATCTCATCGACCCATTTCGTAAAGACCGGAAAGGACCTGGGTGGTGAAAGATCAGCAGATGTAAAGGTGTTCGCGGACCAGAAAGCAAAGAAGATGATACTTAGCGGTTACAGCTTTCCGGTCTATATCATACGCAAATTCAGGCAACGGAGTTCGTATAGCGATATGGGGGGGGACAAACTATCCCCCTCCTACGACATTGACACTGAACAATAAAACCTCTATTAGGAATCTGAAACCCCGGTTGTGCCGCCCGAATTTTCCCCAAAAGGCACAACCACTTTTTCCTTTCACCCGGATAAGGGACCCCTCCCCGGAGGGGTTATCAAAGGATCAGGGGAATATATTCCCCATTCAATTAGACCGTATGGAGATTATACAAGAGCGTCAAGGCCGAAAGGATTATATTAGTGTATATTGTACTATAGTACACAGTATGAAAACTGTCATCACGTATGATGTAAGAGACATAATTGGAAAATGGATGTGTTAATTATGAAGGTATCCTCCCTCCGGTTTATTTCCTTCTCATTCACTTTTCTGATCTTCTTGATGTTCTTTGGGAGCATTGGGGCCGAAGGCTTATCTAACGAACTCGATGATGGTAGAGACATGGAAATGTCCCCCTTGAATTATCGCAACAGTAAAGTTGTACGTCCAACCATTAATTATATTCAGGATTCCAGTACTGGTGAGATGGATGAGCAAAAGAACATTGACATAAAGATCGATGGTATCCGTGTTGAAACTCCTGTGAACGGGAAGGTTTTTCCAAAAACACCAGTCAGCATAGATTTGGATATTAAAGGTCCCGAACCGATATTCGTGAGGGTATGGTTGGACTCGACCATGGATAGATCGAATATAACCTACGATAAGAAAAATGGTGGACTTTATTGGTCAGAGGATCTGGAGAATATCGTGGATATCGATGATGGAAACTTTACTTATGCTTTCAATCATACCAAAAATATGTGGGAATTTTCCTTTCCAATAATGTTCAAATGGAATTTTCAGAAGGATGTGACCAAGGATATTTATTGTGTTGTGAAGGACAAGTACGGAGCGGTTGATTCCCATGATCTTTTGGATGCATATTCTTTTGAACCGGACCTCGTCGTCTCCGGGGAGCCGAAAATAACAGTAGATGATCCTAGAACATTGACCGATGAAGGATACTTGAAAGGGGGTGTCAATTTGAAGATCGGTCAGATAGGCGTTCACTTTCAGGATGCTCCTTCGATATCCCCGCCCCCCTCTGATGTCGAAGTTGGGATTGAGGATGACCACGGCGGATATTGGCCATATTCTGCTCACTCCAGGGATCAATTGAATGACATCAACTTTGCGATCCCCATACCCCGATATGATGGCAGAACAGAGTTTGTCTTCAAGGTCGTGGAATCACCTGGGAACTCTTTTACTGAAGGGTCGAAACATTTTGTTTTTCTTGTAGACTCTACGGCACCTGCCCTTGGGGATTTCAGATATGAATTCAATAATGAAAAGGTCATGGTTGATTGGGCAGTAAAGGAGGCAGGATCCGGGATCTCTCTAGATGAGATCAATTACAGAATAACATGGGAAGACGGAACAAATATAAGATGGAAAAAAGCCCGGGATCCGGAGATTTCGAGCGGGAGGTTATCTTTCGATCTTGAACTGGACGAAGCTGGCCTTGAAAAGGGAAAAATGAGAATAGCACTGGATATTTCTGATATGGTCGGAAACATATTCACATCAGATGACTCCTATTACGTAACCATCGACCCAACTCCCGATCATGACCTATCCATAGATTCATCTGTGAGTATATCACCCGATCCCGTTATCGTTAATCAGATAACCCATTTCAGAACTACAATATCCAACAAGGGAACATGTGATGAGAGTGAGATACTTGTTGAGGTGATGAGGGATGGGCAACTCGTTACGAGGATCATAGTCCCCTTCCTGGCAGCAGGGTCCACCCGGGAGATCAGGTGGGAATGGAAGGCGGTGGAGGGGAACTCCAATTTCGATATCATAGTGGACCCTTATGGAGCGATAGATGATCTCTATCCTGAAAATAACAGGATCCAAAAAGAGGTGTCATCAGAGTATCTCGATGTGTTCATGAGACCGGATTACATGTTCTTCTCTGATAACCATGCCGAAGAAATGGATCTCGTTACCATCTCCTTTGGAGTAAGGTCCATAGGTTCAATAGAAAGCGGCCCAATAAATATACTATTTAGACAGGATAATAAGTTCATGGGGTCATATCAGGTTGG
Source organism: Thermoplasmatota archaeon (assembly GCA_046483845.1). Classification (GTDB taxonomy): domain Archaea; phylum Thermoplasmatota; class Penumbrarchaeia; order Penumbrarchaeales; family Penumbrarchaeaceae; genus JAYEPK01. The sequence goes on from JAWOCK010000007.1 coordinate 15,471, forward strand.
ATCCATTGGTCCGGACGGTTCGAGTGAACTGACAATTGATTGGAAGGTCGATAGCTCGCAGAAAGAGTTCCTTTTCGAAGTTGACCCTTATAATGAGATAATCGAATCCGTAGAGGATAATAACATAGCTCTTTTCAACAATCCGTACTATGCCGAGCAAGTGCCGATAGGAGATGAGGAAACTGCCCCTCAGACCTCAGAGGATGATATTGATAAAGAAAAGGTATCAGATAGCGAACAGAAAGATCCCGAGTTCGACAGGGAAGAGGGGATGGTCTTCTGGACTGGTCCGGTCAATGATGAGGACCCCTTAGAAGGAGAACCGACACCTGCGCATCTACCTGATAGGACACCTTCACCCCTTTCGGGAAATGATGAAGATAGTGAAATAGCCCCATTCATTCTACCTGCGATCGGAACTATCATCGGAACCGCTTCAGTAGGTCTTTCTGTCGCACTCATAAGGAACGAGTTACTCCGTTTCAGGTTCATGGGATTATTGATACCCCTATATTCCAAGATCAAGAAAAGTAAGATAGACAAAGGGGTCAGAGGAGAGATACTTGGTTATCTGAAGGCAAAGCCTGGTGCAAATTACTCGGAATTGAAGAAGAACCTCGACCTCAATGATGGCTCCCTGGTCCATCATCTAAGGATACTGGAAAGGGAAGAAAGGATATACTCCAAAAAGATGGGCAAGTATAAACTGTTCTACGTAACGGCCTACAGACGAAATGCAGAGATCCAGGATTATATCTCACCCCTTCAAATGAGGATACTTGACATAATCGATAAGAATCCTGGAATGGTACCAAAGAAACTATCCAGGATACTGGACAGAAGCCAGACCGACATGAGTTATCATCTTTCAGAACTTTCCAGGAATGGATTATTGACAAAAAAGAAGAAGGGACGGAACATTCATTATTTTGTAAAGGATGAATTCGCCGGTACGCTGTAAGTTTCCTTCAGACCCTTTTAAAGTACCCAGGCCTTGGTGAAAAGATATCACCATTTCTCTTAAGCAGATCCAGGATATTCTCGGCTTCCTCCGGAGGGATCCCCTTTTCTTTTACATTATCAAGGAGATCACGGAGGCAGATACCCTTATCTCCGATCTGTCCAAGAATGATTTTACTTATATCATTACTTTCTCTATTCCTTACAAAAGACCTGGAGAACTTACACCGCTCCAGTGGTAGTTCCTCTTTGTCCCACTTAAGACCCATCAGATTCGCTTGCATCTCCTTCAGGGTCCCATAGGTACCAATGGGCGGGTGCTTTCTGATATTTATGTCCCTTCCACATCTCTTGCATCTTGTGGACCTGATCGGATAACCAGCTCCCTGCAACATACCGCATTTGGGGCATTTGATGATCGAGAACACACACCAGTGAAAAACGTTAGGCCTTAATAAATTAATTTATTTCACTTTCTATTATCCCTCCTCCCAAACCCCTTATGTTCCATTGTTTCCTGTGGAAGGGATGCTCTAAAATATCAGTCGTGTTATGACATGGTCCGAGATGTCATTTACAGAGAAGCAGGTGTTATGAGATGGCGGGGTTCATAGATGAAGAATCGGTCTATCAGTTATGGCTGGACTATTTTGCCCTTCGGGACCTATCCAAGGTGGTAAGGTACATTGCTGACAAATATCCGGAGATCAGGTCTTTGGAGATCAGTTTCAAGGACATCTTCCAGGTGAACGGAACACTGGCAGAAGTGGTTCTTGATAGGCCGGAAATGGCTCTACGGGTCGGCGAAGCCGCAATCCAATCATTGCTGGAACCTGACCAGAAGGTTGGAATAAACCTGAGGGTCAAGGACCTCTACAAGGAACAGAAGATCGATATACGGGATCTGAGGGCTGAGAATCTATCAAAGTTCATCTCCGTCGAGGGGATAATAAGAAAGGTGACAGAGGTAAGACCGAAACTTCTAACTGGTGTATTTACCTGCACCTCATGCGGATTCAAGCAGGAGATCCTGCAGGACACTTTTCAATTCCAGGAGCCCCTGGACTGTTCGAAAGATGAGGGGGGCTGCGGAAAAAGAGCTGGATCGACCACTTTCAAGTTCACCATACAGGAATCCTTGTTCATCGATTCACAAAAGATCGAGATACAGGAATATCCGGAAGGATTGAGAGGGGGTGACCAACCTCAGAGGATCTCTATATTTTTGGAAGATGATGTTTGTGGTAAGGTATCACCTGGTGACAGGGTGTCATTGACAGGTATCCTAAAGGCAAAGCAGAGAAAAGAGGGACAGAACAAGGCAACTGTTTTTGACATCTTCCTCCAGGGAAACTGTATCGATACAAATGATCAGGTATTCGATGAAATGGATCTTACGGATGAAGACATCGATATGGCCAAGATGATGGCAAAGGACCCTGGGATATTCAACAAGATCATAAGGTCCATCGCCCCATCCATATTCGGGTTGGACCATATAAAGGAATCACTCACATTACAGTTGTTCGGTGGTGTGGCAAAGGAATATCCAGACGGTTCCAAGGGTAGAGGTGATATCCATATTCTGCTGGTAGGTGATCCCGGGACAGCAAAATCCCAGTTGTTGACCTACATGAGCAGATTAGCACCGAGGGGCATCTTCACCTCTGGAAAATCAGCATCTGCTGCTGGATTGACAGCCGCTGTCGTAAAGGATGACTTCGGAGAGGGGAGATACACACTCGAGGCGGGTGTCATGGTGCTTGCCGATAAAGGTCTGGCTTGTGTGGATGAGTTGGACAAGATCACAGAAACCGACCGCTCTGCCATGCATGAAGCTATGGAACAACAGACCGTTTCCATACCAAAGGCCGGGATCCAGGCAACGCTTCAAAGTAGATGTTCGGTTCTTGGCGCGGCAAATCCAAAGCAAGGCAGGTTCAGACCAGAGGAGGGAAAGCACGATCAGATAAACCTTCCCCCCCCCTTGAAATCCAGGTTCGATCTGATATACACAATGACCGACGAGCCCGATAATCAGAGAGATAGAGACCTTGCAACAAAGATGATAAATAGACATAGGACAGGAGAACTCTACAGCCTCTCAAAGACCACTGGTGATAGGACATATGAGAGCATGTTGGAATCCGGAGATCAAGACATGAACAGATCCAAACCAGTAATAGAACCGGAGGTTCTGAGAAAATATATAGCCTATTCCAAGAGGGTTTGTTTTCCGGTGTTAACAGATGAGGCAATGACAGAGATAATAGATTTCTATGTTAGTCTAAGGGAGCGAAGCTCGGGACCCATGGGAGACTCCGGAAGGGTTGCTCTGACAGCTAGACAATTGGAGGCATTGATACGAATGGCAGAAGCCTCTGCGAGGGTACGTTTAAGCAATACCGTAAAAGAGCAAGATTCAAAATGTGCAATAAGGATGATAGAGAACTCCCTGAAGGATGTGGCCATGACCGAAGCTGGAGAATACGATATCGATGGGATAATGGGTTCGGGTTTCAAGAACCAGAAAGATAAGATGCATATGATAATTGGGATCATCAAGGAATACAGATCACAGGATGGACGGATAAGCAAACCGGAACTCATCGAAAAGTCCCTTCAGAGGAATATTACCGAGTTGGAACTTGAAAAGTACCTCAAGAAACTTCAAGATGAGGGTGCTATATTCGAACCAAGAACAGGAGAGTTCAGCGTTCTTTAAAAAGTACGGAGTGGTCCCTATGAAGAAAGATCAGAAATTTAGAATGAAGGTACATGCACATGGTGGAAGGACCGTTCTCGCAGTTTGTGATAAAGGATTGATCGGCAGAACCATTTCAGAAAAGGAACTGAGCGTAACAATAACAGAGAGCTTTTATGGTGTTGATCTTGTAAACGAGGGCTCCTTTCTATCTTTACTTCCAAATGTGAGCAGTGCTAATTTCATAGGAAACGATTGTGTGGATACACTCATTGAAAAAGGCATGGTAAGGGAAGAGGACGTTATGACCATAGCCGGGATCAAACATGTTCAGATATACGATCTATCTTTTGAACGAGGTATTTAGGATGGGGCATGTAAAAAAAAGAGATAGAGGAAAACCCCTATCCATATGGAGAGAAAGAGAATCCATTGCATCCGAGGAGGTGGAGTCCATGGTGGTGATAATCGATGGGCCAGGGTGTGGTTGGTCAAGAAAAAGTGGTTGCTTGATGTGCGGATACAATAATGAAGTCATGGATGCTGAAATATCAAGTAAAGAATTGATGTCCCAGTTGGATACCATGATAAACGAATATAATGGAGAGAAATATATCAAGATATATACATCCGGTTCCTTTCTTGATCCAGATGAAATACCTTTGATGGTACAGGAATACGCTGTAAAAAGTATATATGAATTGGGTGAGGATATCAGGTTATTGATAGAATCCAGACCAGAGTTCGTTAAATGGGAGGGTCTGAAAAGATTGAAAAAAAATAATATGGACATTGAAATAGCCATAGGTCTTGAAACATACAATGACGATGTTCGCAACCACCTTATAAGGAAAGGTTTTGGTCTAAGTGATTACATAAAAGCGGGTCAAAAGATAATCGATTCAGATATGAACCTCAAAACATATCTTTTGCAAAAACCTCCTTTTCTGGGAGAGAAGAGATCAATCGATGATTGTACGAATTCAATAAAAAAGATAGCGGGACTTTTCCCCTCCACAAGAATATCGGTCAACCCCATGAACGTGCAGAAAAAAACGATTGTGGAAAAATTGTTCTTCTCCGGTCTCTACAGACCTCCTTGGTTGAGGTCGGTAATGGAGGTACTGTATACGGGTTCCATAGAGACAAACGGATCGGTTCATTTGATGTCTTCTCCAACCGGAGGAGGAAAGAGAAGAGGTGCTCATGATTGTGGTGGGTGTGACCAGGATCATCTCAGGATCATTGAAGAGTTCAGCATATACAACAAACCGGAGATCCTAAGGACAAAGGATGATTGCTGCACATCCTATTGGGAAGACTTCTGTAGTTCCAGCATCCATTCACCCATAGGTGCGGATTCCAACGATGCAAGAATGGAGCTTGTCCATTAGTACACGATCCCTATATGATGAAAAAATACATAGGTTAATATGTCCGCCAGATGATTGACGATCCATGAAGGAGAGCGAACTCGAGGAACTCAAGGCCAGGAACAAGGAGCTGGAGAATAGGATCCAACAGCTGGAGCGTGAGTTCAGGCTCAGGGAAGATCCAAACTACACGGACGAGAGTGGAGACCTGCTGGAGGTAAAGGGTGATTTCTTCCAGATGATAAAGGTCCTCAAAGCACTTTATCTGGGTGAGAAGGAGGACATGGCGGAAATAGAGAAGATCTCCCAGGACATAGAGCAGGGGCGCATCAAGGTCGACATGACGGACCTCTTCTTCAGGTTCTTCGTGAGGCAGGAGATACAGAATGCAAGGCTCAAGCTGCTTTTCCTTTCCGAGAGGTATAAGGTGGATCCCTCCCTCTTCGATCAGCTCGACGATCTATCAGTGATAATAGAGGACCCCAGGATCTCCGTTCAGCAGGTTATAGTAGGCTGGAAGAGGTTCGAGAGGGAAGCTGCCCAGGAGATCAGAAGACTGCAGAAAGAGGACCCCTCCTGATCAGTGTGCACTCTTATTCGATCCGGTGGGGACCCAGGTGATCTCTTCTTTCCTTGCAGCTATCTTCTTCATGATGAAATGCTGGGCCACTGCACCTACCGCACAGAGAACAAGAATGATGATCATCTGGACCACCCTGACAACAGCCTCGGTTCCCAGTCCATCCAGAAAAGGGGTGATGCCCATTGCGACGGATACTCCACCGACAAAGGCTGCGAAGACCGTCATGAACTTCTGGGTGAACGGAACCATTGCCAAAAACAGAATAAGTCCGATCACCATAAGCAGTATGTCCGTATCCGGTCCAATAAAGACCGCTACAACATCCACGAGAACGATGGAGGCGAAGAGTCCGAGCAACATGGCAAGGGTTCCCTTCCCAAGAAATCCACCCCCTATCACCAGGGCCGCAGAGAACAGGAGAACTATCAGAAAAGGAATATCATAACCCAGAAGTAATCCCTTGAAGATCATATATGCCAGTATTCCCCCGGTCACCGCTCCGATCGGGAAGGATAGTACCTCCAGTATCTCCTTGCCGTAGACAACAAGGGAAAGACCTGCAAGCAACAGGAATGGAACGAAGACCATCTGAACGGGTAGGTCCAATATCATCGTTAACCTCTTTTAGGGAGAGGACCTAGTCATTATATGTAACTTTTTCCGGAAATATCAACTTCGATCTGTTGCACGGGCCAACATCGACCTCAATCTCTCCCTCTGTTCTTTCATGTTACCTTCCCGGGCCCATCCCATGGCCTTTCTGATATGCCTCTTCCATTCATGGGATGCCTCATGGAATGTGGAGGCAAGGAGCACATGGGCCTCCAGCTTGAGCCTTTCATTCAGACCATCAACCTTTATCAGCCCATTGAGGACAGGACGATCGGGTCCCTTGAAATCGGACGACAGAGCGTAGGATATCTCCGTGAGCATCTCCTGTGCTTTCTCTTTCTTGAGTCGGTTAAGCATCGACACCAGTCCATGATAGTCTACCTTGTCATCTTCCAGAACAGGGATGAAGATGGATAACCAGCTCATCAGTGTATCCGCTCCCTCCATCCTCTTCCTTCCAAGGATCCTGGACCTTATCCTGTCGGAGCGTACAAGAGACCTCCTGAACCTCTTCAATGTCCGAAGTCCATCTACCTTCTTGTCGGATTTGATGGAGGAGGAAAGGAACTGGACCAATATCCTTTCTGCATATTCCACATCACCCATGGCAAAAAAGCCCGACAGGGAGGACCTCAGATAACCATAAGCGTCCCCGGGCTGCATCACCATCATGTAGAGCCTGCCCGTCCTGTACATTGCCTGGTACTCGATCCTGTCCAGACCCAGGTTCGAGGTCTCCTTTATTATCTTCAGGTAGAACTTTAGGGCACTTGCAAGATCTCCCTTCCGCTCGTGTACCTCTCCGATGTTCAACCTGCAGATCAATGCCTCTCTGTGATCGCCCAGATCCCGGAATATGTGGAGCGCCCTTTCAAGATGGTTCAGGGCCAGATCGAACTCCTCGAGCCCCATATACGCGGTTCCCATATTGCTCAGGACCTTTCCCTCCTCCTGGGGAACCCCTGCTTTGCGTACCAGATTCAGGCTCTTCTTGTAGGTTCTCATACCTTCCCTGCTCACGCCCTGCAGGAGATGGGCCTCCGCGAACCTGCTCAGTATCCTGGACATGAGGACCATACCTTCGGTCTCATCGCTCTGGTAGAGCCCCTCACACAGCAGGGCCGCTTCCCTGAGAGCCTCCATTGAGGCATCGTTATCACCGTTTAGCCTATTGGCTTCGGAAACGAGTATGAGCATCCTCACTCTGGTCGACCTTTCCAGGTCGGCCTCCATTATCTCGCCGAGCGTATCCAGGACCAGAGGGTATCCCTTACCGAGGAGGTACTCGCCGTAGTCGGTTAGGATGCTCACCGTTTCATCCACCATGCCGAGTTCCCTGCACAGGCGAAGATGGTTCAGAAGGTCCGTGTCACTGCTCCTCTTGGAATAATAGTCAAGGGCCTTCTTCTGGTATCTTACCTTCATCTTTGGGGAGAGCGAGGATAGAACAGTATCCTTCACTGCATCGTGCAGGTCCATGGTCCCGTTGCTGTAGTCCCTCAGGAGCATCCGTTTCCTCAGCGAGTTCACATGCTCTGGCTCCACATTCTCCAGGGATGTGAAGCAGTCCATCTTCACCGGGTCGTCAAGCACCGATCCCATTTCCAGAACAAAACGCTCTTCCCTGCCAAGGGAGGAAAGTATCTCCTCATCGAGAAAACGGTCCAGCGAACTCCTGAGATCCGTTGGGTCAAGGTCCGGTGAGGCCTTCAGGAGAGCCAGTGCCAGAGGGTGTCCGTTGGTGAGCTTGAAAATGAGGTCGTGCTCTTCATCGGGTATGTCGATATCCCTCAGAAGGGACCCGACCGATCCGCGGTCAAGACCCGTCAGCTCGAGCTCCATCATCCTGTCCTTCATCATTATCTCGGTCCGGGAATAGAACATGGGCCTTTCCCTTGACATGACCATTATCTTGGCCTTGAAGTCCAATGAGAAGAGTTCCTCCTTCATCAACCTCATGAGATCGGACATCTCCTCGTTCATTCTATGTGCATCATCCACTATAAGGAGAGTTCCCGAGACCGAGAGGTCCTCGAGGAGTACAAGGATCGCCGACCTGAGGTTCACCATGGGTGAGCCCTTCAGATAGCTGGAGAGCCTGTCCGAACCCCTTGCCCTCGATGTCGAGGCATATTCCATGAGGAAGTTCAGAGGTCTCATCCATCGATTGCAGGGGACCCAATGGAACCTCGTTATGAACCTGTCCTTCAGGAACTGGGAGACCAGGGTCGTTTTTCCCTGGCCTGCAATACCCAGGACCAGCATCATACCCGGCCCGTCCATATCCATGAGATCGTCAAGAACGGACATTTCCTCTTCTCTTCCGTAGAATTCCTCCACCACCGGCAAGGAGGGAGTGTACCTCGGCATACCTCTACCGGCGAGACCGCACAATGTGAGATCGGCCTCGTTCCCGTCCAGGTGATCCGTTATTGTCTCATATACGGAGAACTTCCTGGACATCTGCCTGGAGAGATGGGAAATGAGCCTTTCAAGGGTCCACTCCTCAAGACTTTCGCTCTTGGTCCTGACCAGCACGATCTTCCCGGAGAGCGAATCTATGAGACCTTCAACGTATGAACATCCTTTATCGGTCAGATGGTAGGTCTTCCTTCTTCTCTGCTTTCCCGAAACATGGGATGAACGGGAGACCACCAGCCCCTTGGACATGAGTTCCTGCAGTGAACGGGAGATGTTGTTCTGCCTGATATCCATCTCCTTGGACATGCCTCCCTGGGAGAGGACCTCAGGTACAGAATAATCGTCCTTCTTCCCGCGGTGGTCGAAGAGCAGCAGGAGTATGCGGTTCTCCACCGTCACCCTCTTCAGATAATCTTTTCTCTCTGCCATTTTCAGCATATTGAAATGTATTTGTCCATTAATATAATTTTGAAACGTTTTTGATATAAAACCCCACTCGATGATATATCTCAATATATTTCACCATATGATGGTGTGAGATCACGGAGATCCCGAGCCGGAGGGGGGGCCAGCTCCTGGAAGGGATCATTCCTTGAACAGGGCTGAGAAAAGCGCCCTCTGACCTTTCTTTATATGTTCAAGTACCGTTGAATGGGAGAGCTTCATTTCCCTGGCGAGCTCCCTGGAGTTCACTTTCCTTGGAATATCGAAGTAACCCCTCCTCACCGCGGTCTCCAGACATCTGAACTGTTTCGGTGTAAGTGCGGAAAGTGCACCTTCCACCCTTGGCTGGTACTTGATTATGGATATGGTCTGGTACTCTGCTCCCCAGGCCTCCGCGAAGGAGAGAAAACGGTTCAGGTCCTCCTGGGTGCCTACGATGGAGCCTGTCATGGTATTCTCCGTAAGCCTGGCAGGGAACTCTATGAAGCAGTTGAAGGTGTTGAAGAATTTCCGGATCACATCGGTGTACACCTCCGGAAACTCACCCGACACCATTACCAGCGAGGTCTTGCCCTCCCTGGATATCTCACCGATATTCTCCACGAGGTTCAGTTCCTTGATGAAGGCGAGGTCGGGCTCCCCCTTCCAAACTATCTCGCAGACCAGTATGAACCTCTCAAAGGTCTGCATGAGAGGGGAGATCACGGTAACCTCCTCTACCTTGGAGAACATTTCACCGTATCCAAGTTCAAGGATATCGGGAGGAGTGTAGTTCAACCTCAGCAGCTTCAGATCCATCATCGGCCTTAAATATAAGGCCTATCGATATAAACTTTGCTGATAGGCCTTCCATGGAAGGTTCTTTCATACCTCGGCGATAAGACCTTCTTCATCTTCCTCCGGCAGGTCCCCGGTCAACTCCTCCTCTTCAGATGCCACATCGAGGACCTCCGCCACAACCACATCCTCCTCCAGGGGGACCTCTTCCGGGGACGGGGGATCCAGCGACATCTCGAGGAACGGTTCCTCTTCCTCCTCCTCTTCCTCCTCTTCGGGTTCCTCTTCTTCCCCCTTTTCCTCTTCCTCTTCGGGTGGTGGGGAGGAAGGAAGACCCACCCTCCAGATGTAGAGGGCCGCCCCGAGGACAAGCAGCACCGCAACTGCCGCAACTATTATCCAGACAAGGTAGCCGTTCCCATCTTCCCCTGGTGCGTATATCTCGACGGTGGAGGTGAACTCGTTGTTCCCCGTGGCCTTCTCCTCTTCCATGATCGGGGCCACCACCACATACACATCGATGGGACCTTCCTTCTCGGGCGCATGGAATATGAGCCCCACCTCTTTTACATCTTCACCTCCCGCAAGAACATCCAGGTCATACTCCTCGGAGGTGAGAAGCTCCCCCTCTGCGGAGCCTGACCTTATCTCCAGCGTGAAGCCTCTCCTTATATGTGCGTTGCCGGAGTTCTTGACCGAAACGGTGACCGTCACTTCATCACCGTAGGATACGGAAGAAGGCTCGAATTCCACCCGGGTTATGGAAAGGTCAGGATAGAATGTGAAGGTGGTGGAAACAAGGTTATCCTCCTCGTTATCCTCCGCCAGGACCCCGTCCGGGTCTATCTCGAAACTCACCACCTTGTCCCCGATTGTGACAGGGGTCCAAAGGACCGTATCCACTACCACGCTCTCTCCGGCCCCCAGGTCGTTTACCGTTGTCCCGTCAATTATCTCTCCATTCTCGTAGAAAGCACAGTAGAGCTCCTTTACATCCACCTTTCCGCTGTTCTTCACCGTCGCAAGCAGGGTCACGGTGTCCTCCAGGACAATGTTCGGATCCTCCAGGGAGATGATGTCCCCTGCTTCCAGGTTGGGGAACTCTAGGTCCAATGTGATCCTCCATGAGATGGAAGAGGGGTCCCCCGAGGTTTTAAGCAAGATATCGCCTCTTAGTCTCTCATCGCTTCCCGCATAAGTGATGACCACCTCGGAAAGCACCGACTTAGAGGGTCCAAGGACGCCGGACGGTTCGATGACCTCCGAATATCCCATAAGGTCCTGGTCGACGGAGAGGTTGTAGGAGATATCGACATTGCCCCGGTTCAGGATATAGACAGGGAATGATACCTCCTTGATGTCGTTGGCATCGAGGGTGATGTTCCTCTCTCCCCTGAACTCATGATATACCTTCTTCGAGGTCCCCACCGTGAAGGTGAGTTCCAGCCGGTCCTCGATACTTGATGAGTTGGAGGTCAGCTCCCCTATCAAAAGGACGGTAAAGGTCCTGTTAGGCGGTTCCTTCCCGGGAACGGCGAAACGGAGCTCCACATCCTCCTTGCTTCCAGGAAATAAAGTAATGGTTCCCGGAACCAGGGCCAGGTCCGAGGGGGAAAGCGATGAATTGCCCGAAAGCTCCTTTTCAAACGAAAGGTTGCCCTCGATATTTCCGTTGTTCTCCACCTGGAACCTTATACTGTAATCCGCACCGGGCATCACATCCATCTCCTGAGGTCCCTCAATGGATATGCTCAATGACAGGGTTGGCACATCGGTGAGGTTCAGCTCGATCAGCTTCACACCGTCCTCCGAATACAGGGATATCATGGATCCCGCCCACATATTTCCCTTGTGTGCATATATGCGGACCTCATCCGAATCCAAGTAGTCCGTCTGTGGGAAGAATATGTTGAAGGCCCCGTTGACATTGGTGGTATCCTCCAGGGATCCCGAAGTCCTCATATTGGTCGCCGTGACCGAGACCTCATCCTCCGGGGAGCCCTCCGGATCGTAGACGGTACCTCTTATCTCGAATCCCGCAATGGGCTCCGCCGATTTCACACGGGTGGTGTTGGATCCGAAATTATTGGAAGGGTCCAGGTCATCGAGACCGGATGTATCTATGGAGGCCTCCACCAGGAACTCGGTTCCCAGAGGAGTGTACTCCACCTCGGGCGGCGTCCAAAGAACGGGGACGTCCACCGTGACACCGACCGGAACGTCTCCCACGGGAACATTCTCGGCACCCGGAACAGTGGTGCCGTTCACCGTGACCGAGAGGTCGGCACCGCTCATGGCTTTCTCGCCTATATTTGCCACCTGAACGACAATGGTCGAGTTGTCCCCTTCCACCAGACGCTTGGTGTCTGCATCTACTCCGTCACCTCTCCTGAACTTTATGTCATGGACCGTCAGATCCGCGAAGGCCTCTCCGACGGTGAAGAAATGCGATCCTTCGTTGTTGGTCTCATCGGTCTCGATTATGGTCTGGTTGGGATCGACCACGACCGTTATGGTATGGTTCCCCGCGCCTTCCGGGGTCCACTGGACCGTGGCCTCTGCGGTGGTAGTGACCTCATCCACCGTGGTGGTCGATATTATGGTGGCCTCGGCCCCTTCGATTGAATCAAGGAATGCGACCTCAACATCCCTGGCCGGTGAGGTTCCCCTGTTCTGGACTATGCAGTTCACCGTCGTTGTCCTCCCCTCCACCGGTTTCGGGTCGCCAAGGTAGATATTGGAACTCCAGGGCTGTTTCACGCTGAGGTCCACTACCTGCTGGGAGATCATCTTTCCGTCTATGTATATATCGGTGAAATCGTCCGTTCCGAGATCCCCTACCACTCCTTGAAAACCCAGCGGTTGTCCCTGTACGGTCAGATTCCAGATGTTTTGGCCCGATGATGAGATCGCGTAGATACGACCGTTGCCGATAAATATCCCATCCACCACATCATCCTCATCCAGATCGCACAAGAGAGGAGAGGAGAACAATCTGCTGTTGAGGTTCATGGTCCTGTCAACGGTCCACAGGGCAGATGCGGAAAGCTCACCCGCGTCATCGATGATATCGTAGCAGATCATTCTCATCCAGAAACTGGTCGTGGCATATCTGGAGTGGATGAAGATCTCCAGGTCTCCATCGGAGTCCGCATCCCCCAGGGCCGGAGAGGACTCTACATTTCCCAGTATGCCGGAAATGGTTAGCTGTTCTGTCAGTGAGTAAGAATAGACCACCAATCTCCCGGACCCAGGTCTCGAAGGATAGGTGATGATGATATCAGGTAAGCCGTCGCCGGTAACATCCCCGACAACGGGCATGGGTACGAGTCCCGTATATTGATAGGGCAGTGGAGACCCGAGCGGGACGGATACGTTCTTGAGATGGTCCCCGTCCAGGGTGATGAGCGTGGTCCTGAGGGACTGACCGGTGGATGTCAGGGAGTTCACAACCAGCCTATTCGTTGGACCGGTGCCATCATAGAAGGAGCAGGTCGATATATCCTCACCGATGGGGCCGACCTCCCGGAACCAGTTCAGTGTGCCGTTGTTGCCATAGAAACAATACAGTGTGTTCCCGCTACCGATCACCACATCCTCCACACCATCTCCGGAGATGTCTCTCAGCATAGGAGAGCTCTCCGGCAGCATCTGTTCGCTGATCATGTTCAGGTTTCCTGAGATCGATAGCCACACCCTTTCATCGTAGTAGTTCGTCCCGGACCAGTGGAAACCCGTTGCGTTCCGGGATATCACAGGTTCGAACAGTGCTACCTGGAACTGGTTCAGGTAGTAGACCACGCAGACGATCTCCAGTTCACCATCCGAATCCACATCCGAAAGGGCCGGTGCCACATTTAGGCGGTTGGCGGTCCTTCCCTCGATCTTCCTGACGTCCACCTCCCACGCCAGCTCGCCGGTCTCGGCATCCCTTATCCTCATATGCGTCTGGTTGGACTCCACAAGACCGATCACGGTGTAAGGTGTGACCCCATCGAACAATATGTTCCCGGAGACGTCCCCTGCCACGGCTCCCAGCGAGTCGGTTCCGTTTGACCATTTCACCACCGGTTCCAGCACTCCTCTCTCCGCCCGCTCTCCCTGATTGGTGTGGCCGTCGTTCCTGCCGATCATGGGCCAGTAGATGGAGGAAAGATCGGATCGACCTTCCCCGTTCATTGGCGGCAGGTGGGCCGTTGTTGTGATAAGCAAAGTGAAAAGGATAAGGGTCAGCATTACTGAAGCAGTGTTTCGCTCTTTTGCGGAAGACCTCAAATATTACACCTCTTGCAGAACAAGACAGTGATATATCAGGATATATTCTTTACTGGGCAATCATACATATCCGGCATCCCATATATCGATCATTCTTGTCCTGAGGTCGTTCTGCCATAAAGATTTTAAATAGATTAGTGTTCATTCCCCGATATCGAGTCTGCCTCAAGGGTGTGATCGGAGGGCTTAAGATGACCGATGACGAACTAAGACTGGCTAAAGAGCGTTTGATGAAACTCTGGGATGCATACGAATCCCAGGAGAAAGAGATGGCAGCCGCAAAGGCCAGGATCAACGACCTAGAAGAGAAACAGAAGGACAAGGAAAGGGTCATTGAAACTCTCAGGGAGCTTGTGGACCAGAAGGATAACGAACTCAGGAAACAGGAGCTCAAGGTATCCTCGCTCGAGAAGGAGACCGCCGATCAGAAAGAGCGGCTGGAGGAGTTGAGCAATTCCCTGAACATGGAAAGATCCAGGTACAAGAAGCTCTTCGTCATCACCCAGGAGCTCGAAAGAGATGTTGAGGATCTTACAAAGGAGCTTGAGGGCAGGGACAGATGGTTCAGGGACAACCTCTCCTTCTTCGAGGAACTGCCAGCCAGGATGGGGAACAGGCTTGAGATGGTGAACAGGAAAAAACCCGTCACCGAGAAGCTTGCCGCCCTGGGGACCCCCTCCGAGAAGCCCTCGCCGTCACTTTCACCTGCAGAGGAGGAAAAGACCTTCGAGAAGATCAACCCCAGGGAGTCGTCCCTGAAGGTATTGATGGAGCTCCCCGGCGTGGACGAGGAGAAGGCACAGGTGCTCTACGAGGCGGGATACGGCGATGTGGATAAACTGAAAGGGGTCTCACCATTCGAACTGGTGAAGCTCGAGGGGATCACCCCAACCGTGGCAAGGAAGATCACCGACCACGTAAAAGCATGACCGCGGCTTCATATCATATCTCATCGTTATTCTTCGTCCTTTTTTGAACCGGATACTGCCTTGACAACTATGAAAATAACAGCTACGAAGACCAGCACAATTATCAACAATACCAGTACGACGCCACATATGATAAAGACCAGTGCAGGTCCTTCTTTTTCGTCCTCGTCCTCGGTACTGACGGATACCTGATCCGACATTACCGATCCACCGTCCTTGCTCACAGCATTCACCCTGATAAAGTAGGTCGTGTCCGGATCAAGATCGGTGACCTCATGTGATGTTGTACCTCTGGAGTCTATCGTCCCTGCCAGTTCACCGACATCTCCCGCTGAACTTGACATGTATATCTCATACCTGTCGAAATCAGGATCATCGCTCTCCGTCCAGGAGATGGTAACCGAACTATCCGTCACGGATGACCCCGATATCTCAACTGGAGAGGGGCCGTCAGTGGTCACGATATGCGTCTCCAATGAATATTGACCACTCACACCTGACCAGGTTTCAATTTTGATGTACCAGTAACCTGCTTCGATCCCATTTCCGTATTCTATGGTCCCGCTCTCTTCCGATCCTCTGCTCGACCTGATAGAAAGCTCTTCGCTTCTTCCTGGATCCAGCAGTTCGAGATCGAAGCCGTCTTCAGGTTCTGCTGTAAAGTTCACCGTGACCTCCGTGTCCTTATCTATAAAAATACTGTAGATATCCACTTCATCCAGGTACCCCAGGACCCCTTCATAAGCAAGGTTATGTTCTATCTCGTAAGGATCATCGTATTCGGAGGAGACATCCCCTCCGGACCCGGCATCGTCCTGAAGATCGAGATCGACCTTGAAAGAGTAACTGCCATGATCGGAATAATGCCTTTCCACCTTTACGAACCAGTGATCACGAACGGTCTCATTTGCCAGATAAAAGACATCGTTTTCCATTACTCCTTCACTGGAAGAAAGGGAGAATATCTCATCCTTCGTAGGATCCATGAATCGGAGCTTTTGATCATTTTCGGCATTGCAGGTGAAATTTATCTTCACCATTGAACCGGGTTCCAGTTCAACCTTGTACATGTCCATCTCATCCAGATCGCCAACGATCCCATTGAACTCAATATTCGTATCTATCTGAAATGCCTCAGAATGATCTCCGGAAACATCTTTGCCGGACCCGGCATCGTCCTGAAGATCGAGATCGACCTTGAAAGAGTAACTGCCATGATCGGAATAATACCTTTCCACCTTTACGAACCAGTGATCACGAACGGTCTCATTTGCCAGATAAAAGATATCTGTTTCCTCTGCTTCCATGCTGGACCTGAGATCGATCTTGACCTCCTTGTTGGGGTTCATGAACTGGAGCTTCTGGTCCATCTCCGATCCGCTTGAAAAGCTTACCTCCACGATCGAACCAGGGTCTATCTCTATCTTGTACATATCCACCTCATCCAGATCGGCAAGGGTCCCGTTCAGCTCCACCCCTGGATCTATTTCGTAAGCTCCCGAATGGTCCTCATTGACATCCCCTCCGGACCCGGCATCGTCCTGAAGATCGAGATCGACCCTGAAGGAATAGTGGCCTTTATCGGACCAGAAACTGTCCACCTTGATGAACCAGTGATCACGAACGGTCTCATTTGCCAGATAAAAGACATCTGTTTCCTCAACTTCCAGGCTGGACCTGAGATCGAATCTTTCTTCCTGGGTAGGATCACATAGAATGAGCTTTTGATCATTTTCGGTCTGGCTGGAGAAGGTGATGGATATGATGGTGCTCGGGTCCAACAATATCTTATAATAATCGAGCTCGTCGGTTTGATCAAGGGAACCTGTATGGGTTCCCTCGGTTATCTCCTCCGCGTTTTCAAAGCTATCATTCCCTGCCTCATCGGCAGTTGTCAGCATCGGAATTATCAATGCTGCCATAATGAATATCATGATCAATGTTATTTCTTTCTTCAGATGGCCCCTTGACAACATAATTACACCCTGTAGTGCGACCAAATCTATAAGCTTATTTAATATTTGCCGTGCAATCATCACTTGCCTAGAATATCATAAGCTCTGGATGGGTAACGCAATGGATCGTCCATAATGTGTTTTTACCTGAGGAAAATATCAGAACCTTTTTTATCAATTATTAGGTGTTTTCTTCTTTATCGGAAAAGAATCCTGAGGAGGTATATTCAGGTCATATCCAGGATAATTTACATATGAAATCTATTAGAGCCTTGAAACCTGAGATCGAACACGGCGTATGAAGGAGTAGGAGTTCCCTCTCTATTCTATCAGGCCTCGAATTCCCCTCGTCATTGTTTCCGTTTTCTAACGTACAATGCAAAGGTTCCAAGTGCCAGGAGCATTGTCAAAGCAATTATCATTGAACTGCATACGCCCCCACCATCATCGTCATCATCCGAAGTATCTCCGCCTTCTCCGAAGGAATAGCTCAACCTGACCTCCCCCATGGGCTCCTTGGTTGATTTAGTTACCCTGGCTTCTCCGTCGACGAAGATGGAAACCTTCATCTCATCGCTGGACTCATCCAGTTTGTTCATGACAACGTATATCACTTCACCTTGGACATCGAACTCGTCTGTACCTATTCCCTCCACCTCCCGGATCTCGCCGTCACCCTTGATGGTGCCGAAGTACATGCCGTTGTATTCGACCCTGACCGTTGCCTCGTTCGAAGCGGCCTCGCATCCTGCGGGTATGTTCGCAATGGATATCAGCAGGATGGCCATTAACACGCTTGATATCATCAGGTTCCTCTTCAATTCCATTTAGTGCCCCCTATTCATTGATCGATGTATTATCCATATGGTGATCATTGTTCTTAATGGATTCTGGTCTTGAATATCAGTAGTTCACCAGTTTTGCATGAGTGATCTATACACTGGCTCATCGGGACCTCTATATATGAGGGGGCGCTCCCCCTATACCTCCTAAAACAAAAGGGTATAGGCCCCGGGGAAATATCTGGGTGTTCGCCCTTTATCGGTCATTTCCTCAATTACGAAGAGATCCTATAAGGGTTGATGAGGACAAGTTCAGGTTCGATCAATTCAGACTATTTGTGTGGTCTGCATTCTGTAGAGGATTTGGATCTGAGCGACTGGTCCCTGTCCATCGGTCCAGTGGATAACAGTGGTCCCATGATGCTTGCATGTAAACGAAAGCCTTTTATCACAAGGAGGTAATTAGTGAAGTACTGAGGTATGAGGTGGTAATATTCCAACCCTAAGGATCAGTAGGAGACCGGATGGATTGTTCAGGTATGGGGACATCAAAGTTCTGATAGATAACGAAGAAGTTGGTGTACTGAGAAATGGTGATGTGAAGGTATTTCCCGTCGATGCCGGGACACATAAGCTGAAATTGAAGAAGATGTGGATAGGGAGTCCCGTAAAGGAATTCGAGGTCAAGGAATTCGATGAGAAGAAGTTCAATTGTGGACCTGCTCTGTCAGGTGCCGCACTCATTCCGTTCATTATGCTCTTCTATGTCACTTTCCTTTCTCAAAAGGCCATTTGGTTGGAAGAAGAAAAGGATATCAAGCCGACATTCGAAATGGAATATGTGTAATACATCTTTTTCACCCGCGGTTTCAGGGATAGAAGTGTGGATATCGATGCTGTGGAGGGTATATGGAGTTCCCTGTCACTTGTAACCAGTGCATCTATCTCGGGGTGCACAGCGCAGGCAAGAACCGGAGAATCCTTCAAGGATATCAAATCCATCGCTCTTCCATGAACCGTATGTATTGTTCCCTGTGAAATACGATCGATGTCTGCTTGAAGACATCCGATTTGTTCATCACTTCTTCCTGGTTTTGATCAGACACCTTGTGCTTCAGGTTCTCCCTGATGTCTTTATGGATATAGTTTGTGGTACATAGATCCTTTTCGGACAATCCTTCCTCTTCAATGATCCTTTCTGATATCCTCGAGGGATCGATCAAGAATGAATCTATTGAATGGTTTTCCAGTTAGGAATATTGCCTGGCCTACCTGGAAAAGATCAGATGGAAGAATGGTTTCACCTGTCCATCCTGTGAAGAAGAAAGGAACCATATCGCTTAACAAGAGATCGGCTCGATGGTTCAAAATGCTTTGATTGAAACAAATGTCACATCAGGTACTATCTTTTATCGAACCCACACCACTTTGAACCTGATTTTCAAAAAGCGGTGTCAGGTAGATCCTAGGGCAATGGAGATTGAAACAGAGCCCTTGGCAATGATCGATCCTATATATCTCGGAATACGACCATCTTCAGGTCTCGACCCGGAGCCACGAATGCAACAGAGTGTTTTTAATCGGGGATAAAGGCACAAAACCCCATTTCCCCACGGATCATCAGCTCAACTATAGAAGTGATTCGAGGTTTGGAAATGAGAAAGCAAATTGGTAGGTTATTAGAGTTAACCCAAAAAGTAGATTAATAATACCGACCATACATTGACCTAGGTCAAAGGGAGTGGGTTCATGAATAGAAGAATGATATCTATGATTACCATCGGGGTCGTGTTTCTGGCAGGTTTCCTTTCCTTCTCCATGAATGGTGAAGGCCAGGCGGAGGCCCCTGAATGGGACGAAGGTGACGAATGGTCGATGGGTTATGAGACAGACCTCGGAGAAATGATAACTTCAATGCTCGGGGAACTTGAAGGATTGGAAGAGGAAGAGTTCGGTTCCATCGATCATGACGTCGAAGGAAAGGCCGCATATTACATGATATTCAGGGTCGCAGAGGAGACCGGGACCCAATACACAATGGATATCTCGACAGGGGGCGGGGTGGACATCGACGGGAACGCGAAGATAACCATGGACATGCCCGAGGAAGGCGAGTACAGGTACGGTTATGATAGCTGGGACTTCGAACCTCCCATGGAGACCAAGGAGATAACAATAGACCTTGTCCTGGGCGTCTCCGTGAAGGTCGAAGGTACCGCACATTTCACACAGGATGGTCTCAAGCTTCAGGACCTCAAGATGGTGATGACGCTCGAGGGTAACTTTGACCTGGATATAGTGAACTTCCCCGAGATGGACAATGATTTCGATCCCGAGACCGATGAAATGGTCATGACCGTTGAATACACCGATTACGACATGTCCGGGTCCGCTGACATCAAGGCGACGTTCGATATGGATTTCGATCCACCCCTGGACATCTTCGACTTCCCCATCCGGGAGAATGAGGAATGGACGGCAGAATCCAATGTTACCGTATCGGGTACCTATGAAGGGACCTTGGATGCTGACGGGATCCCCGAGGAGATGATGATGGAGATGCTCGAGGAGAACATCGTCCTACCGATCATACTCGAGGACCTTGATACGGGCATCGATGAGGTCAAGGACGGGGTCATCGCGGAGTTCGAGTCCCCTGTCAGCTTGCCGATATCATGCACCGGGACCGAAACGGTGATCCTTGCGGACGGATCTTCAAGCGAGGCCCACGTGATCCAGTTCGGAGAAGAGGACGATCATGATGACGGATATTACTATGGATACTATGAGGAAGAGGATTCCTACGGTTCCGATCTCTCCGGGATGAAGTTGCTCTACTGTCCCGAGGAGGGCTTCTTCGTATCCGCACAGATGGAGGGCATGGGAGCAGACCTTGGAATGTATGATATGAGCGGCTCCATGGATACCTTCGAACTCAAACCCATGAAAACCAGTGATGCGGAAAAGAACATAGGTGCTTTCCAGGGAGAGGTTTCCGGCGATGACGAGGGCCTCGGCATCTTGCTGTGGGGCCTGATAGCGGCCGTCATCATTGTGGTGCTCTTCATCATCCTGATGGCGGTCATCACCGTGGTGCTTATGATGAAGAAGAGATCCTCCGATGGCTGAACCATTTCAGATGCGAAATGAACTCTCTGGTCACACGTGACCCTATTTGCATCCGATAGATGATCCCAACCATAAGCCTCAACGTGGGGCCACGGATGAGGTTTTGTTTTTTAGGTAAACTCCATGGTCATTGATATTCGATCGACCATGACCATAATGGCATGACCGAATTAGAATGTATTTACACAATCTCAAGCCCATTCAATACTCTCCCTACGATCACTATTCGTAATAAACAGAGAAATATACGAATAGCAACCGTAACCTATTTAAGGAGTAATGATTATTCATTTTCATGGTGAATGATCTACTTGCCAAATACAATCCATGGTGGGAGGAGGATTATGAGCTTCTTGGAATACCAAGGGATGCTCAACTCCAAGAGCTGGATGATCTACTGGAGAAAAGGAGAATGGTACTGATATACGGTCTGAGAAGATGCGGAAAGACCACATTGATGAAGCAGCTGATCTTCAGTAAATCCAGGGATATTCCCTCTGATCACATCTTTTACGTCTCCCTCGACCATCCCGAATTCGAGGACCTATCCATTTCCTCCGTCATAGACAGGTACAGATCCATGTTCAGACTGAGTAGAAAGGAAAAATGCTACATCCTTCTCGATGAGATCCAGGTGAGGAATGACTTCGAAAGGGAGCTGAAGGCGATTTTCGATCTGGAACCTAACCTGTTCTTCGTGTGTTCGGGATCAAATTCCCTGCTAATAAAACACAGGAGCGGTGCCCTTGCGGGACGACATGGAAGGATCCATCTTTCGCCGATAGGTTTCGGGGAATTCCTCAAGTTCAAGGATGTCAGGATCAAGCCCTCGGAAAGATACCTTCTTGACGGATACCTTGAAGAATACATCGAAACCGGGGGTATTCCGAGATATGTCCTTTCCGGGGATCCCCAGTACATCAAGGACCTGGTGGAGGATATCATCTACAAGGATATCGTACCGAGATACAGGATCAGAAATCCAAGATTGCTGATGGACCTCTTTCATCTGCTCTGTCAGAGGGCAGGTCAGAGGATGACCGCTACAAAATTGGCAAGGGTACTGAAGATATCCCATGATACTGTTTCCAATTACATCTCCTATCTGCAGGAAACATTCCTGGTGCATCTGGTTGAAAGGAATGGGACGCCGAATGAGAGGACCCACTCCCCCAAAAAGGTGTATATCGCCGACCAGGGAATCCTATCGATATTCGCTTCCACCACCCCGATCGGATCGAGAGTGGAGAACCTGGCATACCTGGAACTCTCCAAAGGAGGAGGGGATCTCACCTATCTACAGGGTGAAGGCGGGGAGGTGGATTTCCTGTTGGATGGTGTCGCATACGAGGTCAAGTACAGGGGATCAATTGATGAGGCGGATACCGAGAATATAAAGAGGCTGGGATCGGATCGGATCAGGAAAAAGGTGATGATCACAAAGGATCAAAAAGACCTTGGAGATATTGTATGCATCCCTCTGAAGGACCTTGTGACGGATGAATGATCCACACTATTCCACGGGATCATCTTCTTTGCTTGGGATACCCTCACCGAAAGAGATGTATTTACAATGTCACGATGTTGAACCCGGGAAGATGGTTTCTCTGGGACCCGGAGAGGTCCCCCCTTCAAGAGATGGGAGGCCCATGGGAGTTTTTTGGAAAGATCGATGTTTGCAGATGACATCAGGTGCAGGCCACGGATGAGGTTTTGTTTTTGAGGTACACTCCATGGTCATTGATATTCGATCGACCATGACCATAATGGCATTACCCTGATCACTTTCCCTTCAACTGTTACTTCGTATTCCCTATCCCAATTCAACAGAAGGAGATCCTCGCATCCGAGATCCTTTGATCCGTCTATCAAGCCATTTATCTCTCTTTGAAGTGTTGTATCATCTTCGATATCGAAACATACCTGTATCAGAGTTTTTACCCTTTCTTCATCCGAGATCACAAAATCGATCTCGCTGTTCTCTCTCCAGAAATGTATCTTCTGCCCCGGTTCTTCCTCGATCCTTCTCCTCAATTCTACTGCCACGCAGGTCTCCATGTATCTTCCCATATTATTATCAAGGTCCTGCCCGTAATCTGTCATGTATCCGGTATCTATGGGGTAGATCTTGGGTTTCCCCTGTTCTATGGTACGAAACGAGCCATTGATCCTTTTCAGTTCTATGAAACCGAAGGCATCAACGAGGTGATCCTTGTATTGATATAGAGTGTTCTTATCTATTTTGATCCCCTGGCTTTTCAGGAATCCGTAGAATTTGTTCATGGATAACGAATTTGCCGTCGATGCCATCATCTGTTTCATCAGTAACTTGAGGACCTTTACATGTTTGACTTCATATCTTTCCACGACATCCCTGAATAACATGACCTCAACGTATCCTCTCAATAATTTTCTCTTGATCATTTCCTCTTTTTCCAATACGACATCCGGGAAACCGCCATATCGGAGATATTCTTTCAGCCTTTGAAGCATCAAAGATCTTCCTTTGGGTGAGCGGGATACCTGAATATTCTTGATGGAAAGAAACTCTCTAAATGAGAAGGGCATCACAAGATACGAGATACTCCGTCCTCTCATGGAAGTTGCGATCTCCCGGGATAGCAGTTTGGAGGAGGAACCGGATATGAACACGATGGCATTGAAACGGTCCATTATCGATCTTACGTAACCCTCCCATCCCTCTACATTTTGCACCTCATCGAAGAAGATGTAAGCTCTTTTGCCATCTTTCTCCGGGTACATTCCGTAATAGGTTGTCAGAATGTTATCCAGATCCTTTTTATCGGGTATCCCGAACCGATGATCCTCCAGGTTAACGAGCAGAGTATCTTCCAGATCAACATCAAGTCTATTGTATATGATGTCATAAAAGAAGAATGATTTTCCAGCCCTTCTCGGGCCGATAACGGCAACTGCATTTCCGGTTTCCGGTAATTCGAAGTTGATCTCTCTTTTAATGAGACCGGGTATTTTCCTCTCATGCCACTCCGAGATGATCTCCTCGGCCGTTATACTATCCATGTAGGTCATATGGATTTTATAATAAAAGTATGTTTCCGTGGAATACAGAAAGTTCTTCCTGAAGCTTCTGCATAATACGGAACTTAATTGTTGGTTAGATGGGTGTTTACATTGGGATCTGTTAAACCTGACTTTCAAAGATATTGACACATGGACAAGACTGGACTCAGTTTTTCTTGTAGAGCCTAACAAAATTTAATTCGTCGGGATAAGATCTGTAATATCAAGTTTGTTGAACAGATCTGCAGTGTCTCGGTTCATTTCCTCAACAACATAATTCATATGGTCCATCTCATCCATTACAATGGACAAGCGAATCTTATCCAGTTCCTGAGATAGACCAGGAAGACTCAATTTGGGTATCTTTACTTTCAGTTTAATGTAATTATACAGAAGTAAACCCATCACGCAAAGGAATACATGAGCTCTTATCTTGCTGTCCTTCCAAACATACATCGGTTTCAATGGTATCAACAGCTTATCCTTCAGCCATTTGTAATCATCCTCAATAACATTTCTTGAAGCATATGTCTCAACTATCTCTTTTGTGGGAGTTGAGTCATCGTCGGTGAATATTACAGTCTTTCCCAAAGAAGAAAGATATATTTTTTCCTCGATTTCAAGAATCTTGAAATTCAGTTCAAGATTACCATCTTTTCTTACAACACTGTAATCAAACAAACCACGGTATTGTTTGTGTATCGAATCCACAATACGATTGGTCGCACCCTTGGCGGGCATTTTTCTCCCGCGACCTTTTCTATTCAGACCATTCCTGATCTTTTCCACTGCTTCGAATATTTTTTTCTTGTTCTTTTCCCACTCTCTTTTCTGTTTTCTTGCTGTCTTCTCGTTGTATTTTATGACAAGTGTAAGATCCTTCCCATAATGATTTCCGTGTGTCCTATGGGCTTTTATGATGTTCTTACTATTGTTCTTCCATTCAAGTTCATATTCTGACAAAGGTATGGAATAAAGGTCTTTGACCATGGAATACGGCAATGATCCTACGATGTGCATGTGTTCAAGAACATCCTTGATGTTGTCTTCAGAGAGCATCCCTCTGTCGATGACCATGGTAATATCCGAGGTTGGTATCTTGATCTCTTTTAGCCTGTTGCATATCTCATCTATGATCTCTGAGAATACTTTTACGTCATGCTGATTAGCGGGATATGTGAATGAATTGATAGGAAGATTCGCATCTGATACCGTCATCCCAAGACCGATAAGGTTCTTATCGAAACGTTTTTCTTTGGAATTGGACTTCTTTGGTAAGTTTTCACCATGTTCTATGTGGGTGTAATAATTGGTAGTGTCGAAGATAAGTTTTGTTGGCCGATATCCCAGCTCAACAAGTTTTAATGCCACATCTTTCTCTACTTTTTTGATTGTGTCCTCATCCAGCTTCTCCATGTAGTTGAGGAAGTTCTGGCTGTTGAGCTTGTGTTGAGGCTTCCAATAGAAGCTCAGAACGCTATCTTTGAAATAGTTGTTCAATTTGTTTCTGCTGAGGACATGTTCAGCTCTTCCAATGATTATTGTAAGCAAGTATTGTGCTGGTGTTAATCCATCCATGTTCTTTCTGTTTATTCTCAGATTCAGGCTTTCAGTTAGACCTACTTCAGCAGACGCTTTCAGAAGTGCTGCAGGTTTTCCGAATGAGTATGAGGTCACCTTCAGTTCCTTATTCCTGGTGAGCAGGTCATAGACCTTCTGTGGTGATCCTACACATATCTATTTTGCCTGTTTGACCTCTCCTTTTATTCTCTTGTTCTGGATGAGGTATAGATATTTGTAGCCCTTGATATTCTTGATCTTGAAGTGCACTGTAGTAATTAGACCCTACAGGTATAAATGTGTCGGTGTTTTTCACAAAATATGACCCATGCTCAATTGATATTCATGTATGGTGAAGCAGTTCGTGGACGATTTCATAAAGTTTCATTAATATATACTGTTAGACCCTACAGATAAGTTGTATACTGGCCATGGTCTGAAAATGAGGAACTTATAAACTCCGGTTTCACCTGCAAGCACCTGCAGACTTATCTGGGCACGCGATCATTCATTTTCTACTTCACCGAGCCCATTTTGATGGGATTCGGAATTAATGAAAGAAGATACTTCCGCAGGAAGTTCATTGTCCGGGAACTGTTTAACCATCACAGCCTCCGGTAGCTTCCTTTCCCTTCTCCTCTTCGTAAAAATGAATACTACCGATACACCGATCATGAAGAAGAGAACAGATATCAATGTTATGAAGAACCAAACAAAGGATTTCGTATCCTCCTTCCTCACGAGTGGAGTATCGGATAGATCAAGTTCGATCTCTTCCATTGCAGCAACATGGGATGTCCCGGATATGGGCATGTAGCCGTTTCTGGAGATCGTCCAATTGAATTCACCATGATAAATATCGATGGAGAACATTCCATCAACCCCGGTGACGGCGCTACTGACCGTTCCGTCGGACGCAATTATCTCCACATCGGCTCCATCTACCGGAATGCCATTCACATCCACCACAACCGCTATAACGGTTCCTGTATCGATAACTGTGATGGTCACGGTGTCATTTCCGATATTGTTGGAACGGTCGATCACGGTCAGGAGGATCTCATAGGTTCCGCCCACATCGAACACGAAGGAGACCACCTCGCCTTTGAGGAACTCCTCAATACCGCCGTAATGGAAAGCCCAGATATGATCCACTATCACATCATTATCCGAAGAAAGAGAGCCATCCAATATAACCGTTGATCCGACAGCCACCGTCATATCCGACCCGGCATTTGCAAAGGGGGGTGTGGTGTCAATTATCGTCAATGTAATCATATCGCAATCCGTATGGCCCGCAGCATCTTCAACCGTCAATTCAATGACATGTATGCCTATGATGTTGAACTGATGAAAAACCATGTCGCCGTAAAGTATTATGCCATCAACACCGTCGTTGAAATTCCATGTATAATTCACTATGCCTACATTATCCCAACTCGCGCTCCCGTTCAACATGACCGTGGTGCCCATCTCGTATATATGGTCCGAACCCGTAAGGGCAGTAGGAGGGGTTATGTCTTTAACTGTGACCGTAACGGTGTCGGTGTCCCAGATCCCTGCAGCATCGGTAACGTTCAACGTCACGACATAGACGCCAGGGGTGTTGAAGCGATAAGATGGAAAAAGTCCATACAGGGTTATTGCGGACCTGTCATGGAAAGTCCAGGTATAGTTGACTACCCCGATGTTGTCCATGCTTGCTTTTCCATTGAAAGTGACCAATTCACCTTCGTCAACGAACATATCCAATCCGGCGTCCGCAATGGGCGGTGTGATGTCTTTGACCGTAAGGTTCAATGTGTCCACATCCCTGAAACCCATAACATCACTTACCGTCAACGTGACTATGTAATTGCCCGGTATATTGAACTCGTACGATCTGACGGAACCGGAAAGGGTCGTCTCTATCGTTCCATATATGAACGTCCAGCTGTAACGAGCAAGGAATCCTGTGCTGGAACTCCCATCGAAAGTGACCAATTCACCTTCGTCAACTTCTATGTCAGATCCGGCATCTGCCGAGGGCCCAAACAAATGAAACCATAACAAGGGATATGTGATGCCTTCTTCCATTTCCCATACATTCACAAAGTCCCACCCCGACATTGTGAACGTTCTTTTCATCTTCATCTCTTCAGTGATCTTGCCCATGCCACCAGCGCTTGTAGCCTGGCCGGAGGTATTCATATCCCAGAAACTGTCCTCCACCGTGCCGCTACTTGATCCCACAAGGCCGCCTATGTGATCAAGACCTTTCACATGTCCTGTTGAATAGGACCGAGATACAAGACCACCATCATTTGATCCCACAAGCCCGCCAACATACGAATTGCCGTTTACAGACGCAATGGAATGAGACACGGAAACCGTGCCGGTATTTCGTCCTACCCCACCACCTATCTTGATCCCACCATTCACGGTCCCAAGCGAATACGAACAAGATACGCAACCTCCGACATTGCTTCCGACAACGCCACCCGTACAGGACATGCCGGTAACGGTGCCATATACGGAGGAATTGGATACAAAACCTCCTGAATTGTAGCCTATGAGGCCACCAACATGGGATATGCCATTCACGGATATGTCAATAAGGTTCAGGCTACTGATGGCACCACCAGCGTTGTATCCGAACAGACCCACATAGGTTGACGGCCCATCAATCCTGAGGTTTGAGATGACATAACCGTTCCCGTCAAACTCATCACATCCGAAAAAAGGTACATGCAAACCGGTGTCATTCGACAGATCGATGTCGGAACCGAGGTGGAAATGGTACCCTTTTCTATCGGCAAAACCCAGAAGATCCTTCAAACCGTCAACGGAAGAGATCATATAATGATCTCCCGAAAGAACGAGAGTATCAGCGTAATTTGAAATGTCAAGTTCCATATTGTTGGTGAGCCAATCCTTATACTGGGAATCGAAAAGACCGCCATAAGATACCTGATGACCGCCCCGAATGGAAACTTCGTCTATGTTGTAATGAGAATTGAAAACCAAACCAGAAAAATCATTCAAACCAATCAATCCGCCAACATCAAGATCGCCTCCACTGACATTTCCATCCGAATAAGAATTGTGAACTGAGCTTCCCTCGTTGTTCCCAACGAGGCCTCCAACCCTATCTTTGCCGATGACCCTACCGCTGGCATGGCTGCCGGATACACTGCCCAGATGGTGATATCCTATCAGTCCGCCGACATCCTCGTCGCCGACCACAGACGCGGTCGAATATGAATCATATACGCTGGAGTTTTTATTTTCGCCCACAAGTCCTCCCACTCGATCGGTTCCCTGTACGATTCCGGTCGAAA
>JAWOCK010000082.1:0-17706 GCA_046483845.1 Thermoplasmatota archaeon
CTATATCCTGTTCCTCCTGGTTCATGAATGCGCCGTCGATCACAATCTTTCCAAAGGCTGTCCGCTCCACCGGTGGAATGAAGACCTCCCCCGCGGGGAGGTTGGTGATGGAGCCTTTCTTGTGGCATAGGCCCGTATCCTCCAGTATCCAGTTACGGCCTTCTATCTTGAAACTTATATCCGTTCCCGCCTCAGAGGTCACCCTGACCTGCTTGGTTCGGCGGAACTTCCTCCCGAACTTCTTTATGGACCTCTCTATATTTCTGTAATCTGCCTCGAGACCGCCTTTTTCCATCATATCCATTGTCATTCCGGGCATGGTTATCACCCTGGCTCCTCTTGCCAGGGCGGACCTGGTAGCGTTGGTGTAGGTTATGGAGAAGGTGGTTGGGGCCACGATCACATCACTGTGGATCATGACATCCGCCACCTGTATGGGGGGCTCATCCCCATGGTGCTTGCCCATTGGAAACTCGATCATTATCGACTCATTACCAAGTTCCAGCGCTGCCTCGAAGAATACCTGCCCGACATCGTGGGTTCTGTTGTCGCAGAGGACCAATATACGGTCGGAGCGCCTGGGGGACAGGCTGTTGTTGAGGGTCATCTGCGCTTTCCTGACCTTGTCCATTCCAACCCCTCTCTCCATTCCTGGGTGGGATGCACAGGCAATGGCCTGGCGGGAGGCCCAATAGATTAGACTTTTGGGGTACCTGCTTGATGAGGTACGGTATTAAAAGGGTCTTACACCCTATGCATCCCGTTGTTCAAGGAAAGCGGAACTATTTTTAATTTATGATAAGGTTCACCAGCCCCTGTGCTGGAGCTGTTTCTCTTTGGGGATGTCCGCAGTATTGATCCCGCTCATCGGGTCCCCTATGCCTTTCGAAACCTCGCTGAGCGTCTTGGGGTCATCGAAATGGGTGACCGCCTGAACGATGGCCTTTGCCATCATCTGGGGGTTCTTGGATTTGAATATCCCGGAACCTACGAAGACCCCATCGGTCCCCATCTGCATCATCATTGCGGCATCGGCTGGTGTTGCCACCCCTCCCGCAGCGAAGTTAACCACGGGGAGCCTCTGGAGTCGAGCGACCTCCGCAACGAGCTCCACGGGCGCCTCTATGTCGCGGGCCACCTGGAACAGCTCCTCCTCGGTCCTGTTCCTCAGGGATCTGATCGTTCCCATAATGGCATGCTGATGCCTGACGGCCTCGATCACATCTCCGGTCCCCGCCTCTCCCTTGGTCCGTATCATGGCGGCCCCTTCATGTATCCTTCTGAGGGCCTCTCCCAGGGAACGCGCCCCACAGACGAAGGGCACCTTGAAATCCGTCTTGGTGATGTGATAATGGGGGTCCGCAGGGGTAAGCACCTCCGACTCGTCTATCATGTCCACACCCAGGGACTCGAGTATCTGGGCCTCAACGAAATGACCGATCCTGGCCTTTGCCATCACCGGTATGGAGACGTTATCTATTATCTCGAGTATCTTTGTCGGGTCGGCCATCCTTGCAACACCGCCCTGTGACCTGATATCCGCCGGAACCCTTTCCAGAGCCATTACCGCAACCGCACCAGCCTCCTCTGCGATGTGGGCCTGTTCGGCATTTGTGACATCCATCACGACACCTCCCTTTTGCATGCGGGCAAAACCCCTTTTCAGCAGTTCGGTCCCGTGGTGCATCTTCTTAAGGTCTATCTCTCTAGGCATTTGATCACCTCATGTAGTGGGTCCCCATACAACAGGGATTATTTGAGCTTTGTCGGAGGATGAAGTGCCGGCAGTGCAGACCATGGTCCTAGTTCCGCAGGGAATTAATAATCTTCTCTGCATAACAGCAGACCATGATCTTTCCATACTGCTACCGCTGCAAGGGTGTCAAGGACCTGTGCGGTCTGGGAAGATGTCCTTTATTGGACAGGCTCCGGCAGCGTGTCCGCGATGTCTCCAAAGAGGGGGATTCCGTGAAAGGGCCGTCCCCTCCCTCCATATTCGTGGGACAATACGGGTATCCTAGGATCACCGTTGGACCTTTGACCGCCCCCGAGGATGTTCCGCTGCCCGATAGATTGGAATCACCCGGGTTCCTTTACGGGCGCACCATGGAGGATGTATACTCCATCAGGTCCTCCATGATAAGGGGAAAGTACAGATTGGATGCAAGACTGTCCAGGGATCCCGGGATCATCGGATCGGAGCCTCTGGTGGAGATGGAGGATTCCCTACCGATAAGGGGGCGGAAGGTGCTCTCCTCCATACAGGAGCTGGCGCTCTCGGCCCGCTCACTGGATACGGAGATGGACATCTCCACCGTCGGTCAGAGGGAAAGGGAGAGTTCCACCGTGGACAGCATAACAATGCCCATGGGCCCTTCCTTCAACATATCCCGTGTGGACATTCAACAGAACCCCGGAGTGCCCCGAGCTGTGGAGAAGGCCGTATCCGATACGGACCTGGACGCCGTAAATGCCACCATTGACCTCTTTCGCGGAGGTGTGGACCCCCAGCACCTGGTCAGATTGTTCTCCATTGGTTTGCTGGGCGAGAGAAAGAGGAGAAGGATGGTACCAACGAGATGGACCATCACCGCAGTGGATGATATCGTTTCAAGAGGTATCAAGGAAAGGTTGCTGGATATGGAGCCGCTGGAAAGATATCTTCTCTTCAAAGGGGAGCATTTCGGGAACCATTTCCTGATCGCGCTCTTCCCGCCCCCTTTCAGGTTCGAGATGCTGGAGCAATGGCAGAACGAATCGTTGTGGGGAAAGAGTCCCGTGATCCGCGACCATGAAGGACCGAGGGGCAGGAAGGATTATGCTTCCTCCATAACCGGTGCATACTATGCAGCACGGCTGTCGGTAACGGAGCATCTCGAAAGCATCCGGAGGAATGCGGGCATCTCCGTCCTCAGATGGATAACCAATGATTACTGGGCACCGCTTGGCGTATGGGTGATCCGTGAGACCGTGAAAGATGCCATGAAAGGTGAGCCGGAGGAGTTCGGGACAATGGAGGAGCTCATTCGGGGTGTGGACAGGTCATCGGGGATGAGGAACTGGAGGTCCGGTGCCGTGTACCTGACCAGGAAGAGGCTCACCACGCTGGAAGAGTTCATTCAATGATGCCTACAGCGTGTCCAGGAAGGAATCTATCTCCACCAGGGCTTCCTTCATCAGTTCATAGGGTCTCGAAAGTGAGATCCGGAAACCTCTCTCCTGTCGGAAGAACACACCCGGTATGACCCTCACATCATGGTCTCTGTACAATCTCTCGCATGCATCGATGGAGGATATGTCCTTGTCATAGGATAGGAAACCCACCGCGCATCCATCGGGTTCGGACCAGTGGACATCCCCCCTTCCCTTGGCCCAGACGGATACAAGGTTGGACCGCTTCCTGATGGCCTCGAACTCCGGGGGAAGTACCTTGGACCTGTTCTGCAGTATGGAAAGTGCGATATCGTTCCCCCAATGGCTCACCATCGGGACCGTGTATATCTTGAGCCTCCTGGCCCTGTTGATGGTCCTTTTGGGCCCAATAAGCCAGCCGGTCACCGCTCCTCCTCCCCCGTATACCTTGGTCACCGATGATGTGATGACCCCCTTGTCATAATGGTCCACCATGGACGAGACCGCATGATGATGTCCGTCCCCGGAGAAGGTCATTGCGAAATCCCTGTAGACCTCGTCCACGAGTACAGGGATATTGCTCCTGTCCATGATCCTGGATATCTCCTCCAACTGGTGGTCCGGGAGCATCTTACCGGTCGGGTTGCTCAGGTTCTGGAGCACAAGGAGGTCGGGTTCCAACCTCTTTACCTTGCTCCTTAATTCCTCAAGGTCCAGGAGATGGTCCGGCGCCCTCCTCTTTATTGTACGGACATCACACCCCATGCCCCTCGGAAGCTCGATCAACGGGGTGTAGATCGGCTTCTCCACAAGGACCTTGGATCCCCTTTTCAGGGTGGACATGAATGCAAGGAAATTCCCCTCGCTGCAGCCGTTGGTCAGCATGATCCTGGAAGGTTCAACGCCGTATTCTTCCGAAAGGTATGTCACAAGGGCCCTGCGGCCTGACGGATCGGAGGCTTGGATCAGCTCATCCTGGTCCACTGTCCGGATCCAATCCCTCCATCGAGGTCTGATGTTGCTCCATGCAAGGTCGTATCTTGGAGGCGCCCTATCGGTAAGCCATTGCAGATGTTTGAAAACGGGAAGGTCCATGTACATCTCCATCACCGGAGAGAGTATCGACCAACAAGATGATAAACGTTTATTGCCATGGAAGTCAGGGGCGTATTGCTGTGTCCAAATCGGACAGGGGATCATCAAAGGATATTGACAGGGAGGTTTCCAGACCCGATAATGTTCAGATGGTGCTCTGGTCCCTTTCCTCGATGATCGGAATACTGATACTGCTCCAATCATTGAGGGAGTTCTTCGCATCGGTCTATTTCTACAATCTGATAAGCCTTTCCATCTCACCCGTGTCCGGTCTTCTGCTAATATTCCTGCTGCCCCTGCTTACGGGGAAGATAGCGAAGAGAATAGGTCTGCGCAACATGTACATCCTCTCCGGTGCAGTGATGATCGCTGCCCGTATCCCCATGGGGATGGGTCTGGACAGACCTGCTCATCTGGTGCTCTCTACCATTTCCCTGGCAGGATCGATGTACTTTCTATCACTGGTCCTGGCACTCCACAGGAGGGAAAGGGAGATGGACCCCGAGGTCTTTTCCTCTCAGTCACTGGTCGCATATTTCGGGCTCGCCTATCTGCTCTTGCTCCTCCTCAATGCATTGGGACACGGGGTCGATGCGTCCGTGGTGCCCAAAGCAGCGGGCCAGGTGCTTTCACCGGCTATATCAACGGCCATCGCGGGGGTGTTCGGATTCACATTGTTCATGCAGAAGGATTCCATCATACTTGAGGAGGGGAGAGGAGAGAGTATGCATCCGGGAGCACTGTTCACTGGCGGGATGGCCGATTCCTGGGCGCCCGCCTGGGGGCTCGGCGGGTCCATCTTCGTTCTTCTTGCGGTGATATCAAATCCCTCCGTCGTATCGGGATGGCTGCAGACCGAGTTCGAACTATCACTGTCGATGTCCATGGCATCCGTGGGCATTTTCCTCCTGTCACTGCTCTCTTCCTCGGGGGTCTTGCTCTCCCTCAGGCGGACCTTCTCGAACCCCAAGGGTGCGATCCTGGGAAATATCATCCTTGTGATCGCCGCGGCGAACCTGTTCTACATCGGAGTGCCCCTGCCCATAGCTCCGGCGGTGATCGTCTGGATCGCCATGGTGGACACCTGGGTCATTCTGGATGCCGCAACGGACAGCAGACCGTTCGCGGGGGAGAGCATCGAGATAGAGAGCGGGGGAGGCCGGAAAGTCATCGGTTTCCCGCACCGGTCAAGGAACCGTCTCTTTCCGGGCCATTTCGGAAAGGCCACAGCCCTTGCATTCGGCATGTTCGCTCTCATCATCGTTCTGCTGACGATCTCACTGAACTGGTCCTTCGTACCCATGGGGGCACTTCTCAAAGGGGCAGTTCCCTCGCTCATGTTCCTCGGGTCCGTGGTCCTTGCGATCTCGGGTTTCTCATGCTCCAAGTTCATGATAGGGGAACCGTGGGTCAAGACGGAGCAGAGTGCCCTCAGGTTGGATCGAGGCTCGCCCACCATGGCAGCAGGTGAAGGTTCAGGGACCATAAGGAGGTCCTCCAAGGTATCACCGAGGCTGAGGATCCAATGGATAACCCTTGGCTCGGTGACCATCTGTCTGATAATTCTCACAGGGGTGGTGTCCCTGGTGAACTACAGCAGCGGCCCGGTGGAGAAAGAGCTCTCCTCCAATGATCTGTTGAAGGTCGCCACATACAACATCCATCACGGTTTCAGCAACGATGGACGCGTTGATCCGACCAAACACCTCGAGCTTATCAGAGAGGTGGACCCGGATATCATCTTCCTGCAGGAGAGCGATTCCCTGCTCTTTTCCGAGGGGAACTTCGACCCTGCTTTCTATCTGGCATCCAGGACCGACATGTACCTGTTCAGGGGCCCCCATCCCGGAACCGGCTCCCCCGGCGTTGCCATACTTACCAGGTTCCCCATGAAGGACCTCAAGGTCCATTACCTTCCCTCGGACGCCATACAGCGGATCGCACTGTCGTGTACGGTGGAAATATCTGATGAGGAGATCAGGCTGATAGGAGTCCACATGGGCCTTGAAGAGGGGGAGAGGAGGAAGCAGTTGGAGGAATTGAAGGGCATCATCGAGGCTGAGGACCTTGAGGTGATACTCGGAGGAGACCTGAACACGGAGCCCCATGAGAAGATGATGCAGCAGATGAACCCCGACCTGTTCGGGAGTGGAAATGTATCGGAGGATTCCACCTTCCTTCAACTCGGCAGCGTATGGCATACCACCGATGACAGGGGAGGCAGACCTCTGGACACACCGACCTATCCGGCACCGGACGTGGATGACGAGAGCGCCCATATTGATTATGTACTGTTCTCCGAAGGTTTCGACGTCCTGGAGGCGGGGATAGAGGACGGGGAGGGCATCTCCGACCACAGGCTGGTCTGGGGTCACCTCAAGATGACATAGGCAATCTTTTCATACATCGACGGCATCACATGATGTGGTCAAGATGGGATCCTCATTGTACGATGTTATTGACGGTATGAAGGAAGACATGATAGAGTTCGCGAGGGATATCCTCTCCATCCCGGCGATGGCACCAGAGTCCGGTGGCACCGGAGAGATGGAAAAGGCCGAAAGGATCCTGGAGCTCGTCTCCGACTGGGGTTTCGACGCTGTGGAGAGATACGATGCCCCTGATGAAAGGGTTCCCGGCGGCGTTCGGCCCAACATCCTGCTGAGGGTCAAAGGGGAGCAGGAGGAACTGCCTGCGGTATGGATTTTCGTCCATACCGACGTGGTGCCTCCCGGTGACCTGGATAAATGGACCGGTGACCCGTGGAAGCTCCGGGTGGAGGGCGACAGGATGTGGGCCAGGGGTGTCGAGGACAATGGCCAGGACCTGGTAAGCACCCTCTTTGCAGTGAAGGCGATACTTGGTTCGGGAAAGCGTCCCGAAAGGGATGTCAACATCTTCATGGTGGCGGACGAGGAGGTCGGGTCCGCAAAGGGAATGGCATACCTGATGAAGGAGCACGAGGAGTTGTTCTCAAAGGAGGACCTGTTCATCGTTCCGGATGCCGGGGAGCCGGATGCCTCCATGATAGAGGTTGCCGAGAAGTCGATCATGTGGATCAAGGTGAAAACGTTCGGAAAGCAGGTCCATGCATCGGTGCCCCACAAAGGGGTAAATGCCAATGTCGCGGCAATGAGGTTTTTGATATCCATCTACGACGAGCTGAACGAAAGGTACACCGACGAGGACAGGCTCTACGACTATCCCAGGTCCTCCTTCACACCAACAAAGAGGGAGGCCAACGTTCCCAATGTGAACTCCATACCGGGGGAGGACGTGAGCTACATGGACTGCAGGATAATGCCCCATTACAAGGCAAGCGAGGTCCTTGAACTGATCAAGAAGAGGGCCGGGGAGCATTCGGAGCTACACGGGGTGAAGATGGAGATAGAGACCCTGCAGTACGAGCAGGCGGCACCGCCAACATCACCCGACCATCCCGTCGTCAACATACTTAAGAAAGCAGTGAAGGAGGTCTACGGCGTGGAAGCAGAACCTCAGGGAATCGGAGGCGGAACATGTGCGGCCATACTGAGAAGGGCGGGATATCCGGCCGCTGTATGGGCCAGGCTCGAGGACACGGCACACATGCCGGACGAATCGGCGCTACTGAGCAATTATCTAGGTGATTCAAAGGTTTTTGCCAGGGTATTCATGTCCTGAACCATAGGTCGTCGTCATGGAGCACCCTCTCGATTATGGGGTGGTCCCCCTCCACGAATTGGAACGTTGAAAGCTCATCCCTGCTGACCCATTTGACGTCCTGACAATCCAGTATCTCGGGCTCCCCGCTCTCTATCCTGCATAGATAGAACAGTATCACAACATGCCTGACCTGCCCGTTCTGGTCGTAGACATGTGAAGCCGTGGAGTAATGTGAGATCACAGCAACATGGATTCCCAGCTCCTCCTCGAGCTCCCTGACTAGGCACTCCTCCGGGTGCTCCCCGAAGTCCACCTTTCCTCCCGGGAACTCCCATTTGCCGGGTTCGAAGCGGGAATCGGGGAGCCTCTGGGCGATGAGCAGTTTTCCCTCCTTCATGATGACCGCAGCGGTGACCAGCATGGGTCGTTCCATGTGAACCTGAAATACCTATTCATTGAATAAACCAGCGGCCACTTTGGAAACATTGATTATTGATGATCACCTTATTGTGGAGGAGTAGTTTACAAGAGGGAGAGATTTGGCGAACTATTGTTCTAAATGCGGTCAACCGGCCCAGCAGAATTTCTGCTATACATGTTACGAGAAGATCGAAAAAAGGACAGGGACAAGACTGGGGATGATATTCCTATTCATTTCCATGTTGATATATTCCCTGTCAGGTTTGACGATGGCATTGGGTATCCTTGATGCAAAGAACACGAATGCTGATGATGCTTCTTTGATCATTTTTTCATCGATCTCCTTCTTCACCGCTCCTCTCTTCTTCCTCATAGGATGCGGAGCCCTGCTTGCTGGAAGGAACGACCTGGATAGAACCCACAGGATCAGAGTTACGATAGGGGCCATTATCTATCTTCTCTCCCCATGTCTATCATTCCTCTATCTCATAATAGCAGATGGGAATTATGAATTCTTCTTCATTGGTTTCGCTGTTATCAATTCGATCATCATAGGGATCCTTGCTCTGGCAAATTATTTGATCACATGCCACCTTACTGAAGAGTTCTATTTCATAAAGGGGAAGAGGATCACAAGGAAGATCATCAGGTACTCTTCTTTGGGTCTGATCGTTTCCATCCTGATATACGTGATAGCAAGCGCTGTGATCATCCATAACATTGGGTCCAAGGATATCGACTACATCGATGATGCATTCGATCATACACTGGACCTCTACGCATTGGTTACTTTTCTCGGTTCTTTTTACTTCTTCTGGATAGCAGTTGCTTTCTTATCGATATTCATAGGCATCTCAAGGAACAATATGAACGAGGAAGTCCTGAACATGGGCAGGGCAGCATATTACGAAGAACTATACAGGCGTGAGTTGGAATCATGGAACAGATACCAGCAGCAGTACGGGATCGATAATGAACAAAACGGATACGAGGAAGTGGAGGTTGCTGAGGTGCTTTCCTGAATTAGTTAACTAGTTATAATGGGTCTTTGTATCGAAAAGTGGTGATCCAAGCTTGGAGATCAGAAGGGATATGGCCAGGGTTCTTTTCAACGTTCTAAGGGACACGTTCGAAAGTGGTAGCCAAACATCATCCGCACTATCAAGGGCCCTTGCAAGCAACAAGGACTGGAGCGACAGGAAGAGGGCGCTCTTCTCCAACACCACCTATGACATAGTTAGGAACTGGAGGTTCCTCTGGACCTCCCTTGGCAGGGAACCTGCCATGGAGGACAGTCATCTATGGCATATCATGGGCACCTACATGATAATGAACGAAGAAGAGATCCCCAGTTACCCCGAGTTCAGGGGGCTGAGGCCTGAAAAGGTCAAGGGAAGGATGGAGAAAGTGAGGAAGTACAGAGCTGTCAGGGAATCAATACCGGATTGGCTTGACTCTTTGGGTGAGCGGGAGCTCGATGAGGACTGGGAAAGCATACTGCACTCTCTCAACACATATCCCGAGCTTGCCATAAGGACCAACACCCTGAAGACCAAAAGACCAGAGCTCAGAAGGATACTGAAGGAAGAAGGTATTGAGACAAGGACCGTTGAGATCGCACCGGATGCCCTGGTGTTCCAAAAGAAATGCAATGTCTTCGGGCTGAAAGCCTTTCATGATGGTCTTTTCGAGGTCCAGGACCCTGCTTCACAGATGGTCTCCCTTCTCTTGCAGGTGAAAGAGGGCATGCAGGTGGCCGACACCTGCGCCGGCCAGGGAGGGAAGACGCTCCACCTGAGCGCTTTGATGAAGAACAAGGGAAGGATCCTGGCCATGGACGATACCGAATGGAAGCTCAGAGAGCTCAAAAAGAGGGCGGCCAGGGCAGGAGCCCAGAACATCGATGCCAGGCATGTGACCGGTACGAAGTCCTACAAGCGGATGAAGGGGAAGTTCGACAGGCTGCTACTGGACGTTCCCTGCTCGGGTCTTGGCTCCCTGAGAAGGAACCCCGATATCAAATGGTCCCTGGACCAGGAGGGGCTCAGAAGATTGAGGATGCTCCAGAGGAATATAATGTCGGATTACTGCCCGCTTTTGAGACCCGGAGGGAAGATGGTCTATGCCACCTGCTCCGTGCTCCCCTCCGAGGGAGAGGAGCAGGTCCAGTGGCTGATTGACAGCTCCAGGATGGACCTTGTTCTGGAAGAGGAACGAAGGACAAGACCCGACAGAGAGGGGTTCGACGGTTTCTACATGGCGAGGCTACTACTCCTTGACTGATATCCTCTTTCGTTTGGACCTTAAACCGAAATAGACT
This sequence comes from Thermoplasmatota archaeon, assembly GCA_046483845.1. Taxonomy (GTDB): domain Archaea; phylum Thermoplasmatota; class Penumbrarchaeia; order Penumbrarchaeales; family Penumbrarchaeaceae; genus JAYEPK01. The sequence continues at coordinate 10,613 of JAWOCK010000082.1, forward strand.
GCCAGTGCCGCTGCTATGACCACCAGGACAGCTGCAAGGACCATGACCCAGACCAGATCGGATCCTTCGTTCTCACCTTCATGATCCTCAACATACTCCATGGTCTCCCCGGACCCCTCATCGGAGGTGTCTTCTTCTTCAGCCGCGGTCCCGGTCTCTTCCCCGTTTTCATAACTCCCATCCGTCTCTTCCGGCTCCTCTGGTTCTTCAGGTTCGCCCGGCTCCTCGGGCTCTTGGGGTTCTTCCGACTCCTGCGGCTCGGAGAGCTCCCTGACGATCTCCACGAAGATGATCAGTTCCTCGGTATCCTGAGCATATCCCATTCGATCCGCCGTGGACGAGCGCCCATTGATGAGGACCTCATAGGTGCCGATCCTGGCATCCTCTTCCACATCCACCAATAGCTCGATGCTCCTGGTCTCCCCCAGTTTTAGAGGGAATTCTCTCTCCCCCAGTATGACATCTATGCCGGAGCCGGACAGTTCTTCCATGTTCCCGATCTCGAGCACCACCGTGTCGTCCCCGTTGCCGGTGTTCTCCGCCTGGAAAGAAAGCTTCATCCTGTTCGGTCTCAGGCTCTCGACGAAGGGATCGTCGCAGTAGAGCTCCATATCGAAGTACTGCTGAACAACGATGATCGCAGCGGCCCCTTCGCAATCGCCCGAGGTCACACCGGGTGAATAGGACCAAGTGCCGTTGACATAGAACACGTAGTCCTCCAGTGATGAGGTCCCGATGGGGACCTGAACAGATAGTGCAAAGGATTGTTGTTTCTGGTGCTTGGAGAAGGTAAGTGCGGGAGGGACCGATACGGGGAAATCCCGACATTCCGACTCCAGCTCAACCACCAGATACTGGATTTCGGGCGACCAGGGTATGCTCACGAAGACCGCCCCTGAAAATGTAACTATCCCATCCTGCCCGGGTTCAACATATGCGGTCTGTTTGGACTGGGAAATCTGGATCACAACCTCCGGCTCACCCACACCGCGGACCCCGTTGTCTGCGAGCAGCACGGGACCCAGAACAACTGAGATGACCATCAACGAAGATAGAAATAGGCGGCATGGTGCACTTTTCATCCTTTCACCCGGACCATTATCGTCCTGTTCATTATATTAATTAACTGATAGGGCCTAAACAAGGTCTGGAACCCAAACTTTTTCTCTATGGCCCCCCATCTCCGGTCATGAGCGGTCCGGAGCAGGGCTGGGAGTTCTGGATAGACAGAGGTGGAACATTTACCGACATAGTTGCACTGGACCCCGAAAAAGAACTCCATTTCCACAAACTGCTCTCGGAGGACCCGTCGAGATACCATGATGCCGTGGTCCATGGGGTCCGCGAGGTCATTTCAAAAAACAGCGCCGGTGACCCGAAGGAGAGCGTGATCTCCTCAATGAGGATGGGGACCACTGTGGGCACCAACGCGCTCCTGGAGAGGAAAGGAGAGAGGTGCGCCCTGATCGTGAATCGCGGTTTTCGGGACCTGCTGAGGATCGGATATCAGGACAGACCCGATATCTTTGCAATGAGGATAGACCTGCCCTCCCTCCTCTACGAGGAAGTTGTAGAGATAGGAGGCAGAATGGATACCCGGGGCGGGACCCTGGAGGACATTGACAGGTCAAAGCTGAAGGAGGAACTGTCAAGGCTCAGGAGGTCCGGGATCGGATCCCTGGCAGTGGTGCTCATGAACTCCTATGTGAACGACGAACACGAAAGAGAAGTGGGAAGGATCGCAGATGAGATCGGTTTCCACCACGTCTCGCTCTCCTCGGAGGTGAGCAGGTTGATCAAGATAGTGGGGAGGGGAGATACAACGGTGGTGGACGCTTACCTCTCGCCTCTGCTCCTCAGATACATCCGCCAGGTCCAGGACGATATGCCCGATCCATCTCCCAGAATGCTCTTCATGCAGTCCCACGGCGGATTGATAGAGGGCGGTCTCTTCCGGGGAAAGGACTGCATACTCTCTGGACCGGCGGGAGGGGTCATCGGCGGTGTGGAGGTGGCAAAAAGGGCCGGATACAAGGACATCATAACCTTCGACATGGGGGGCACCTCCACCGATGTGTCCCACTACAGCGGAGGATACGAGAGGACCTACGGCTCAAAAATAGCCGGAGTGAGGATCAGGTCCCCAATGCTCCGGATCAACACCGTTGCGGCGGGGGGAGGGTCCATCGTCAGCTTCAGGGACGGACGGCTGCGTGTCGGGCCCCGTTCGGCAGGTGCTGACCCCGGGCCGAAATGCTACAGGAAAGGCGGGCCGCTCACGGTGACCGATTGCAATGTACTGCTTGGAAGGATCTCCCCTGATCATTTCCCCAGTGTGTTCGGACCGGATGGGAGCGAACCGATAGATGCCGATTCTGTCCGGAAGGGCTTCGAGGAGCTTGCTGACAGGATACTCCAGGAGACCGGCAGGGAGATGACGCCCGAGGAAGTGGCCGAAGGCGCCCTCGAGATCGCGGTGGAGAACATGGCCCAGGCGATCAAGACCATCTCGGTGGAAAGGGGATACGATATCTCGGACCATCTCCTGTGCTCCTTCGGCGGTGCCGGCGGCCAGCATGCTTGCCGGATAGCGGACAGACTAGGGATACAAAGGATACTGGTCCACCCCCTGGCCGGTGTACTATCCGCCCTGGGCATGGGACTTGCACCCATCAGTGTTGTGAAGGAGAGGACCGTCGAGTGCGACCTCGAGGACCTCCGGGGGCCGTTTGTCATCGACATTGTGGAGGGGATGAGGGAACTGGTAAAGGGTGAGATGGAAGAGCAGGGTATCCACGGACCCGATATCGAGTACTCCGCCAGGGTACATGTCAGGTACCATGGTTCCGACACCAGCATACCGGTGGCCCTATCGAACCCCGGGAACATGATGGAGGAGTTCAGCTCCCTCCATACCAGAAGGTTCGGGTTCCTGCAGGAGAAGAAGATGATAGCAGCGGCCATCTCATTGGAGGGTGTCCACAGGCGGGAAATGGATAAGGGCCCTCTCTTCAAGGACCGAAAGGAATACAGTGCCGGGAGCGGCAATAGCCTCTGCCATATATGCGGCAAAGATATGGAGGTCCCCATATACGATCGATCCCTTCTCGCACCGGGCCGCAGGATGTCCGGCCCCGCCCTGGTCATGGAGAGCACGGGGACCAATGTGATAGAGCCCGGCTGGGAGGGGAGGATCGACGGGGAGCTGAACCTGATACTGGAAAGGAGAGTGGAACAGAAGCGGGCGGGGACGGCGAATACCGAGGTCGATCCTGTAATGCTGGAGATCTTCAACAGGCTCTTCATGTCCATCGCGGAGCAGATGGGTTACTCCCTGGCCAACACCGCACATTCTGTCAACATCAAAGAAAGGCTCGACTTCTCCTGCGCTCTCTTCGACCCCAGCGGGGAGCTCGTTGCCAATGCACCGCACATCCCTGTCCACCTCGGGTCCATGTCCGAATCGGTCCTCTCGTGGCTTGAGAACGAAGAACAGAATGTCTCCCCCGGCGATGTCTTCCTGGTCAACTCTCCATACGCCGGAGGGACCCACCTTCCGGACATCACCGTCATCACACCTGTGTACTCGCCGGAAAGTGGCGAGCTCCTCTTCTTCACCGCATCACGGGGACACCATGCGGATATAGGCGGAACCACACCCGGTTCGATGCCGCCGGAGAGCAGGCATATAGATGAGGAGGGGGCCCTGGCCTCCGGGTTCAAGGTGGTGGAAAAAGGGATCTTCAGGGAAGAGAAGGTCCTGCAGTGGCTTACCGCCTGCAGGTATCCTGCCAGGAACCCATCCCAGAACATGGCGGACCTGAAGGCACAGATAGCGGCGAACGAGAAGGGGAGCAGGGAGCTTCTCTCCATGGTGGAGCGCTACGGTGCTGGAACGGTGAAGGCCTATATGTGCCATGTCAGGGACAATGCAGAGGCATCGGTGAGGAGGGTGATCGATGTCCTGAAGGAGGGCGGTGCCTCCGTGGTGATGGACAACGGCTCAAGGATACAGGTCCGCATTACCATGGACAAGGATGAGAGAAGTGCGGTGGTGGACTTCAGCGGCACCTCTTCCCAGTTGACGACCAATTTCAACGCCCCCCGTGCAGTGGTCAAGGCGGCGGTCCTCTATGTGTTCCGGACCCTGGTCCCCGATCCCATTCCGCTCAATGGAGGTTGCATGAGGCCGATAACGATCAGGATCCCGAAGGGGTCCATGCTGGACCCAGTATATCCGGCCCCTGTTGTGGCAGGGAACGTGGAGACATCCCAGCATATAGTGGACGCCCTCTTTTACGCACTGGGCAAAATGGCTGGATCCCAGGGAACCATGAACAACCTCACGTTCGGAAACGAGGAGTATCAGTATTACGAGACCATTTGCGGGGGGACAGGGGCTGGTCCAGGTTTCCACGGTACCGACGGTGTGCATTCACACATGACCAATACAAGGATAACCGACCCCGAGGTGCTGGAGAGCAGGTATCCGGTCAGATTGAAGGAATTCTCCATAAGGAAAGCCAGCGGAGGAATCGGTCGTTACCACGGAGGCGACGGGGTGAGGAGGGTTCTGACCTTCCTGGAGGAGATGGAGGTCTCCATACTATCATCACATAGGAGGACCTCCCCTGCCGGCCTTGAAGGGGCCGGATGCGGGTCCATGGGAAGGAACACCGTTATCAGGAAGGACGGGCAGAGAGAAGACCTCGGAGGCTGCGGCTCCTGCCGGCTAGGAATAGGGGACAGCGTAGAGATACGGACCCCGGGGGGCGGAGGCTTCGGACGTTCACCAGATCCCTGACGAACCATATCGTATCGCGGAAGAGCTTCCGCAAAGGAGTAAGATATCCGATGATCCGGGGAGGTTCCCTTGAGCGGATGGGAAGAGATGATCACTCACCGACCGCACCCAGCTTCGAGGCCATGGTGATGTCCTTGTCGTGGCGGATATCTATCTTCAAGGAGAGGGATATCCGATCGGAACCTTCCCGGTGGATGGCCTCGGCCGCCGCCTCGGCAGCATCGAATATCTCCTGGATGGAACCGGACTGCACGATGGTACCCATCGCAGTGACCTGGTGTTCGATACCGGTTTCCCTTATGGCCTCGATCCCTTTTCTGACGTAACGGGAGAGCGAAGTTCCCTTGTCGATGGGGGAAACTATTAAAAAACCTACATACATATTGAAACACACCGATATGGAATCGATGGCGTTTATAAAAAGGGTTTTATAATCCTTGTCGATAACCCATCGATGGGTGCATCCCAGATCAGAGCGGGGACGGGAAATGGCAGATAACAGCTTCAAGCTATCCGCGGAGCTTTTACAAAAGAACGCGGCCAAGGCGTCAATCAGGGATTTGAATGCGGAATTCCAGATGAAGGGAGGTAGTGTGATCTACAAGATCTCCAAGAAAGGGGACATCTATCTTCTTTCACATCCCGATGAGAATTATCTGGAGGAGTTCAGGATAAGGCTATTCAAGGAACTCGGTCTGATAGAGGAGAAGGACCTGCCCAAGGAGGCGAAGGAACCCAGGTCCGAGGGTCCCAGGTACGGGGACAAGCACGCTCTCAGAAGAGGCTGGAACGTAAGGAGTCCCAGGGAGTTCAGGGAAGGACGTTATGACGAAGGGGACCGCAGGCCTCCGGAGGGTGGACCTCATAAGACCAATCCGGAAAGAGGTCCGCCAAGAGGCAGGGGCCGCGGAGATCGGAAAGGTGAAAGGAGAACATCCCAGGGGAGACCGCCGGCAGGAGAGCCGGGACCGACCGCCCAGATGGAAGGAGATAACATCAAGACCTTCAGGGAGAGGTGGCCTGATGTGGATCGGTTCATGGCCTTGACAGAGAGCGCTCTGAAGGAAGGGGCGGTGGACGACGGGGAGATAATAAGGTATGCCTATTCCAAGAAGATCCCCGAAGAAGATATCAAGAAGCTCAAGAAGATCCTCTGGGACAATAGGTGCAGGGGGGGAAGAGAGAACTGCCCTCACGGTAAGAAGAAGTTCCGCTTCGAGGACATGATGAAGGTCTGCTCCGGTAAAGTGCCCGGATGGAAGAACATAGACTCACCCTTCATCGAGTTCCTGGACCTGTGGAAGTCCAACATGGAGGAGATGTACGGCGAGTTCAAGGATGAGAAGGTCTCCGTGGAGGGGAAGATATCGTCCTACAAGCCGGTATACCGCAAGGGACATGAGCACATCAAGATCCTGGTCTACGATACAATGGTGAAGAAGGTGGATGATGACAAGGAGCCCAAGGAGACACGCAAGCTCTGGATAAAGATGGGGCTCAAAGAATTCCATGACCTCATCGGTGAAAAGAAGCTTCATCTGGACGATATCGTATCATTCAAGGGCAAATGCATCCTGGACAAATATTTCCACGACTACTGGGTGATGGATATATCGGAGATAGATATCAAGGAGGAAGGAGGCGGCGAGGTCATCTCACCTCCGCCAGCCTGAGGTTCTCAATCCATTTTCTCCACTTCCGCCGCGGGCACTCCATCGAACATCCTGTTGACAACCCTCAGCTGATGTTTTCCTTCCTGGAGGAAAAGCGACCCGCCCTTCGAGGAGCACATCCTAAGGGGAGGGTCCAGGGAGAGGAAGGAGGTCCCCACGCCCGAGATCGAATATTCAATCTTCAAAGAGGACGCGTTCCCATTCTCCAGAGGCCCCCCCACCTTGACATACTCGATGTCCGAGGTCCCCCAGGAGTTGAATGATATCTCTGCATCCAGTGTGGAGCCCGTGCCCCCGGACATGACATCCTCCACAACCCGGAGCAGTTCACCGATCTCTCCTTCCACGGAGGAAAGCGTCATGTTCTCGCTGAGGCTGTCGTATGCTCCCCAGAAGATGGGGAGGGAAAGTGAGGTTATCACTGCGGCTATTATGAGCCTCATGGGAATATCGGAGACCCCGTGGTCCCCCACACTCGAATCCCGCATATCAGAGGTGGAATGCATAGCAAAGTATTAATGGATTTCTTGATCGTGCTCCCTCACGATCCCCATTTCGGACCCGAGCTCCGAACCGATGGCGTCCATGGTCCTTTCAGGGTCCATGCGGAGTCCGGG
>JAWOCK010000112.1:0-7987 GCA_046483845.1 Thermoplasmatota archaeon
CTTACATGTTAGGATAGTGATAATCGGACAGAAGAATTTGATTAGTACTAGTGGAATAACGACCTAGGAGGCATATATGCAGACCAGATGTATCAGAGTGGATATCTCCACCGGGGGTGAGAAGGTGGCCTTTCTGCCTGACAGCATGGCACAGGAGCTGGACCTGCATCCCATGGACAGGGTGGAGCTGATAAATGTAAAGGATGTTGCCCGGAAATATACTGCCACCGTGCAGTTCTATTCCCTGATGAAGGACAGGGTCGGACTCTGCAGGGAATTAGCAGATCAAATGGGGGTCCACGAGGAGGGTTTCATCGTGATAAGACCTATCCCGAAACCTGCATCGGTGGCCCATATAATCAACAGGATGAACGGGTCCGAGATGTCCGGTGACCAGATAAGCGAGATAGTGGGGGATATCGTCCATGATTCGTTATCGGAGGTGGAGCTCTCCTGTTTCGTTACGTCATGTACGATGCAGGACCTGTCAATGGCAGAGCTTTACAACATGACCAGATATCTGGCCGAATCCGGTGATGTCATGGATTGGGGTGACGAGACCGTGGCCGACAAGCATTGCACCGGGGGCGTCCCCGGAAACAGGACCTCCCCCATAGTGGTACCTATCGTTGCTTCCCTTGGCGTCAAGATACCCAAAGCCTCCTCCCGGGCCATCACATCTCCGGCCGGAACGGCGGATGTGATGGAGACCATGGCCAAGGTGGCCTTCGACAGAGAGGGTATAATGGAGATCGTAAGACGGACGGGGGCCTGTCTTATATGGGGCGGGGGGCTCAATATCGCACCTGCCGATTCCAGGTTGATACGGATAAGGAAACCCATAAGCTCCAATCCGGAGGGTCTTTTGATATCCTCCATACTGTCCAAGAAAAAGGCAATGGGTTCCAAGTATGTTCTGATAGACATGCCGGTGGGGATGGAGACCAGATATCATTCACTTGGTGAGGTCCGCCACATGGCACAGAAATTGAAGAAGATAGCAGCAAGGCTCGGAATGCGGGCAGAGGTAGAGATCACCTTCGGTGACGAACCCATAGGTCACGGGATAGGTCCTGGCCTGGAAGCAAGGGATGTACTTAGGGTCCTCACCGGACACCATGATGCTCCCCGGGACCTGCACGAAAAGGCCTTGAACATTGCCGGCAAACTGCTGGACCTTGTCGGCCCCGACCTTTTTGGATCGGACCATAGACCCGGGGACGGCCTGTCAATGGCCAGGGAATCACTGGAATCCAAAAAGGCATATTCGAAGTTCAGGGAAATAATATCAGCCCAGGGGGGAGATCCTGAAATAGGACCTGACGATCTCAAGATCTCCCAGCATGTTATCGAGGTCCGCTCCAACAAGAACGGGAAGCTGGTAGATTACGATAACCCCACCATAGCCAAGGTCGCCAGGCTAGCTGGTGCTCCCAGGAACATCGGTGCAGGCATCGATCTCTACAAGACCAACGGTGATATGGTGAGCAGGGGAGAGCTCCTGCTAAATGTCCATATGGGAAGTGAGGAGAAGAGGTCCCTGATATACGATTTCCTGAGCAGGAACAGTATTTACACCGTGGAATGAAAGGTCAGAGGTTCACCCAGCCGATCTGATCCTTTTCCCTTTTGATCAGGGAAAGGGGGGCATTATCCACAATGTCGTAATGACCTTTCTCAACCCTCGATATGAGCTCTTTGAGTATTCCCACCTTGTCCCCGTGGGAAAAGGTCTGCTCCACAGAGAAGCATCTTGGTTGGGATCCATCCTTATCTCTGAAGACTATGAAGGTGGAATTGCGCTCACTGATGGAGACCTGGTATACCTTGATTATGTCACCGTATCTGATGAACCCCTTCTGGAACCCCTTTCTGTATTCCATACCATCCTCCTTGAAATCGAGCCTTGATCCCTTGAGAATGGTCCCCCATACCGATAGCCCTACGATGAGAACAATGAGATCGGGGACCAGCATAACGGGCCACCACCTCGAGATCAACGCGAGAAGGATGGTCGCCAATATCATTATCGGGGGTATCACCACCCCCAATGTCAATATAATGAACCTCCTTACAGGGGGCAGATTGCTCACGGAGCCTTTGTAATCAGCCATTGCCCTACTTTAAATGTTACAAGATATATAATAGTCTACTTGGCATCCTTCAGGGCCTGGTGTGATCGGGATATTCCGATCATCTGCCCTTACTGAGGGATAAGTACCGGGTCCTGGCAAGGACATCCGCATAGATGTCCGATCCTACAATCTTCCGCCCCTTACCCCCCTATCCCCGGTTTTGATCCCTTCTGCCTGTGTCCCTTTTTCATCACCATTGTATCGGATCTCGTCCCTCTTATCCCGGACTCTGTTCGAGACTTTTTCCTGTATCCCTCCCTTTCGCTCCCCGTGATCCTTGAAGAACCCTTTGCTTATGGTGGACGGTCCCGGTCTCTTTTCCCTCTTTATACCCATGAAGAGGAATATGTTCGGTATCAACAGGACCGAGGAAGCGATGGAGAGGTAGGTGGACGATCCCGGGGTCAGGTTCTCTGACAGTCCGACGAGATCATCGGGGCCGATCAAGGTCTGCAGTTTCTCATCATCGGGCACAAAGGGATCCATGGTCTGGTCCGGGATCCTGGAATGGAACATGTAGATGCCGAAGAGCAAAAGCAGAAGAACCATCATAGTGAATGATGTGTTTATCCTACCGGGAACCAACCTGAAATAGGTCAAAATACTCATAACAGCAAGGATCGGCAATATGATCATGGCAGCTATGAGGGAATATTCAAGTGCTTCTCCTCCCTTTCCAAGATCTCCCTGGTAGATATGTTCGGTATTGTTGTAATGCTCGAGGACCACCGGGGAATCGGGATCGAACATCTCCAGATGTGATCTTGCCCTCCGGGCTCCCATCTCGATCTCGAGATGCCACCAATCGGAGTCAGTATCCTTGCGGGAGCCCTCGCTCCCCTCGGTGGTGTACCATTCATCCGTCAGCAGCGAAGCCGAGACCAAGGCCAGAACCAAAAGGAACAGCAGTGCCCCCGCAGCACTCCTTATCCTTGCCTGATCCAACATTTTTTCTCAACCTGAAAGTAAAAGGTCCTCCGGTCTTTTAGTCTTTTTTCCATTCGGCCCCCGGTCGAATACTGCCCGTTCTTCAAAAACTGTTATAAACCATGCCATGATAGACCCCCGAAAGGTGAGTCGAGTGGTCAAAAAAGACGAGATAGAGAACATAATAGTGGCCGGAAAGTCCGGTGCCGGAAAACAGCCGAGGATCGATGTCCTGGCGAAAGAGTTCGGACTCACCCAGCTCTCTACCGGCAATATATTCAGGGAATATGTGGGCGCCTTCGAAAAGAGCGGTTTCAAGGGGGACCTGGAAAGGTTCTATGATGAAAAGAAGGATACCTTCGTTCCCGATGAGGAGATCATCTCATCCATCAAGGAGCAGCTCCCCGATGTCGAGGACCCCAGACCGGTCATGCTCGGTCTCAAGGCCAAATATTTCATGAACACCGGAAGGTTCGTTCCAAACAGCTCCACCAACGAGCTGTTCACAGAATACTTCAAAAAAGGGGATTACAAGGGGTTTGTCCTGGACGGATATCCCAGGACCCCGGACCAGGCGGAGTATCTGCTGGACCTATGCAAAGAGCAAGGTGTCAGGATAGATATGGTGCTCCTCGTTAACAATTCGGATAAGCTCATAATCAACAGGACAATGGGAAGGAGGATATGTCCGTCATGCAAGAAGGTGTACCATACCGAATTCAAACCTTCCAAGGACGGTGTCCACTGTGATGTCTGCGGTACGGAGCTGATACAGAGGACAGATGATACCGCCGATAAGATACAGATGAGGCTCGCCGAGTACTATGACAAGGTGATCCCCATGCTGAACATACTCGAGAAGGCCGGCATACCCACGATCACCGTGGACGGGAACCTCGAAGAGTTCACAGAGGAGAACGTCAAGAGGTCCGTAATGGATAAGATCGATCCACTGCTGGAGTAGGATCAGAGCATCTTTCGGACAAGGTCCTCCAGATCATCGAACACGGGAAAATCGGCCTTTTCAGGCCTTTCCACGTCACCCGTGAGTACCATTGCCACCTCACACCCCGCCCTTCTTCCGGCAAGGATATCCGTGTCCGGTCTGTCCCCCACCATCAAAACTTCGTCCGGTCGGAGATCCAGATGCTCGAGGGCTATGCGTGTGGAGAAGGGCATGGGTTTTCCAACCACCACCGCTTCCAGACCTGTGCATCCCTCAATGGCCGATACTGTGGCGCCGGCACCCGGGACCACGGTGCCATCCTCGCTAGGGAGCGTCGGGTCCCTGTTGGTTGCTATGAGCGAAGCACCATCCCTTACCGCCCTGAGTGCATCTTTTATCCTGCTGTAGGTCAGACCCCTGTCAAGACCCGCCACAACGATGTCCATCGAATCCTCTTCATTGTGCTCCCCTGCTGTGAATGTTTCGTGACCGGCCAGGGACAGCTCTTCGTTCAGGCCGTGCTCTCCGACCACAAGACATCTTGTGGCACCGAACTCCCTGTGAATGTATATCCCTGCCGCCTGGGCTGATGAGACGACATCCCTTTCGGGGAATCCCATACCGGTGAGCTCTGAGAGTATGACCGTCCTCGATCTGGTGGAATTGTTGGTAAGATAGCATATATCCACACCGCAGTCAACGAGATGTGCGACAGCCTCCACAGAACCTCTTATCGGCTTCTTGCCCCTTCGAAGGACCCCGTCGAGGTCCAGGATTATGCCTCTCGTGTTCTTCATGCGGGTCTATCATGGAGTGGATAAAAAAGTCTTGTCCCGACCTGGAAGATAAACGGACCGCCCTCATACGGGTATGACCTCTGTATGGGGAGAATAAGAGGTGATCTGTTTCGATTGGTCCAGCAGGACCTTTCCACCATCCGGGAGCATCGATCCGAGATAGGTCAGGAGGAAGTCTCCGTTCTGATACCTATCGAACACATTGTCGGTGAAAAGGCCTGTGGATGATATGAAAGTGATTGACCCGCCATTATCGCCCGCCTCGAACCGGACACCTATCGTGCCGTACTGCATGTATATGTCCTCCAGGTCCATCTGCCAGTTATCATTGGTATCCACTACGGTGAGCATCTTGGTGGTGGTGAGCAACTCTGTTCCCGGACCCGTATAGTTCATGCCCTTGGGAGCATGGACAAGGGTCAGATAATCCTCTCCCTCTATCTTCATGCTCTGCGCTTTTATGAAGCTGAGATTGTAGTCGTATCCTCCGTCGGCCGTATCCGGATCGGTGAACTTCTTGTCGACCAGATATCGATGTCCCAGCATGTTCACCTTCCCGCCGGTCCTTCCGAAGGTATAGTTGGATATCCTCTCCGATCTGGTCCCGTCGTCCGCAATGATGACATGACCACCCCTGTCCAGGTATTTCCCGATGGACACCACCTCCGTGGAGTTCAGGTTCTCCTGTATCCCGATGAGCATGTAAACGCTCTTTTCGGGTGATTGGACCCCGTCAAGGTTTCCGGGCCCGTCTATCTCATCATAGCTCAGATAAGTGTCCCCGTTCAATGTGGTCTTCATAATGGTTAGGTCCTTCCATGGACCGCTTTCCTCTTCTTCGCTCCCGTCATCATTCCTGATCCCTGTGGAGATCACTATGATCGCAAGAGCTGCAATTATCATGAGGACGATAACGAAGCTGATCAACTTTGAATCCGCAGATCCTTTTCGGTATTCATCGGGCACGTTTTGTCATCATCAGGGATATATTTCTATCTTTTGGGAACAAGTGACAGATCAGATCAGGTCTCCCAGCCTGGCATAGAGATCTCTCCCCCCGCCTATGTGCATCAAGGGGGAAGGGAATTGGATGCTGCCGTCGGAGGCGACGATCTCCTCGGAGACGTGGACCTTTACCACCTTTCCCACCACCACGTCGTGGTCCCCGGCCTTCTTGATCCATTCCAACCTGCACTCTATGTTGGTGGAGCACTCCTTTATGCGGTACGGGGACACCACACTGCTTTCCATGGGGGTCAGACCGGAGATATCGAACTCGCTCCTGTCCCTGGGTACGGATCGCGCGGCGATCATGACCTGGTCCTTCAGTGTGGGACCCGGAAGACCTACCACGAACTCTCCCGTGTCCTTGATGTTGCTGTAGGTGTCCCGTGTGTTGCGAACAGCCAGACCGAGCATGGGCGGGTCCATGGATATCGGCATATGCCAGGCATAAGGGGCGACGTTCTTGATCTCACCATACAATGTTGAGACGAGGACCACGGGCATGGGTGCCGTGGCCTTTAGAAATTCGTTCGATTCAATATCCATTCAAGCACCTGGTCGTTCATAGCCATTAAATTATATCATGTCTTTCCCTCTGCCATGTTGAATGAACTATTGATGAACAACAGGAGCTACAGGAGGTTCTACCAGGAGAGGAAGCTTTCCAAAGAAGAGATGTTCTCTCTAATTGGAACGGCAAGATATTGTCCATCAGCAGCCAACAGGCAGCCTTTGAAGTTCCTGCCCGTATATGATCGGAGAGCAGATGAAAAGGTGTTCCCTGAGCTGAAATGGGCTGGTTACCTCAAGAACTGGGATGGACCGGAGCAGGGAGAACACCCCTCCGCCTATATCATCGTTCTTCTCGATAAGGAGATAAGCTCGGACCCGCTCGTGGACCACGGAATAGCGGCCCAGTCCATCCTGCTCAAAGCAACGGAGAAGGGGCTGGGAGGATGCATGCTCATGGCGTTCGACAAGGAAAGGATATCCGAGAGCCTGGGGATCCCGGACAGGTACGAGCCGATCCTGGTCATCGCACTGGGCAAACCAAAGGAAGAGGTTGTGCTGGAGGATGTACGAGAGGGAAAGATCGAGTACTACAGGGACCGAGAGGGTGCCCATCACGTTCCCAAGAGGACACTGGACGAGATCGTATTTGAGCTCCCGCCCGCCCCTTAGGTCTCGGGATCACCTGCCGCCACCGAGAGGGTCCCTTGCCTGAAAAGATGTGGATCGATCTCGTTCCCGGATGACATGGAATGATATCATCTACCGCAGGGAAAAGGCGCAAATGAATAATAATGGAACTGGATATTGGGGCGGTGCTTCCTTGAAGATATGCCAGATCACCTCGGAGTATCCTCCCAAGTGGGGCGGCGTGGGCGTTGTTGCCTATTATCTTTCCAACTGGCTGGCGAGAAGAGGACATGAGGTCCATGTTGTGACCAGGAAGCAGAGTATCGGTTACCTGAATGATAACGACAACATCCACATCCACCCTGTCAAGTGGCTGAAGGCACCCATGTTCTTTACCACATCCTTCGGGTCCAACGCTGTCAAATGGGTCAAGGGGTCCGGGATCGACTTCGATGTGGTCCATGTTCACTCCAATATGACACTCCTGAAAAGAAAACATTACGATATGATATCGTCACCGATCGTATCCACCATGCACGGCACATGGGTCGGGGAGCGCTCGCAGATCTCCATAAGGGACCTGCCCCTGGACATTTCCGCAGTGAACGACCTTGCGATACTTTTTCTGAGCCCCTTCTTCGACAGGTACGAGGACCTGGCCTTGAAAAGGTCCGACGGTGTTATGGTGATATCAAAGGCGCAATGCCGGGCTCTCTCCGAAAGAGAGGTGAAGAAACCTTGCAGGAGAAGAGTGCTCATTTATCCGGGCATAGATACCGAGGAGTTCAAGCCCGAAAACTATGATCCGTCCATAAAGAAAAAATACGGTATCGACGCGGACGACAGGATGTTGATCTCCGTTGGAAGATGGGCGGCGAGAAAAGGGGTGAGGGAGACCGTATCCGCATTCGAGATGATGTACCGCAGGAGGAAGGACATCTCGCTGGTCCTCGTGGGTTGGGGCCCCCTCGGCAGCGAGATAAGGAGAAGAGCAAGAAAGAAAGGACTGGAAAAAAAGATACATCTCCTTGAATCGC
>JAWOCK010000120.1:0-36274 GCA_046483845.1 Thermoplasmatota archaeon
CCTATGAAAAAAGGCAGGTCCAGGCCAGTATCCTTGTATCGGTGGACGATGCGCTCGCCTCAGGAAGACATGTCATACTTGAGGCGGGCACAGGATCCGGCACGGCCGTTGCAGCCTTGGTGCCTGCACTCTTTCATTCATATTCCCGGAACAAGAAGGTACTGTACCTGACCAGGACCAATTCTCAACAGAAGCAGGTGGTGGAAGAGTTCAAACGGATAAAGGCAAAGGCCAAGGGGCTCGAGATCGAGCCCGGAGAGGAGGAAGCCGATGTCGACATGGTGGGCGAGGTGCTCTCCGAGATCAACCGGGAGATAAAAGGGGGCGGGGCAGAGAGTGGGATGGACCCCGATAGATTCGTTGTCGATTCGCCCTGGGAGGGCGGACCCTCAAAAGCGATATGCGTCGCTCTCCAGGGTAGGAACAATATGTGCCCCCTCACATCGGAGGACCCCGAGTTCATATCGGGTACCCCCGAAGAGCTCTCCAAGATGTGCTCGGAGAGGAAGAGGAATACCAACAACAGGCTAATGGGAAAGAGCGAGGGGGGCAAGGAATGCCCCTATTATTCCGCCTTCTTACTTGACGAGGGCATGGAGATCAAAAAATGGGCGCGGAGCAGCTCGCCCACCGCGGAGGAGATCACATCTAGAAGCCTCTCCATCGGTGTTTGCCCTTACGAGGTCACCAAGGCCCTGGCTTCGGAAGCTGTGGTCCTGGCGGCCCCCTACATATTCTTCCTGTCCCCCTTCATCAGAAGAAGGCTCCTGGAATGGATGGAATGCTCCATCGGGGACCTAATAGTCATAGTCGACGAGGCTCACAACCTCTCCTCCTTCGCCAGGGATCTGGCCTCCATGAGCCTATCCACGAGCACCCTGAGACTCGCCCTGTCTGAGGTAGAGACGGAGGGCGATCACGACATAGGTGGTGGAAGGACCATCGCTGGTTTCATCGAGGTCCTCAGGGAAGCTGTACTGGAGCTCGCCCAGGACTATCTCATCGACGAGGACGGGCTGATACCACCTTCCTCCCTTAGCGAGGCCATGATGCTGATGTTCAGGACCAATTCCAACGTCATCAGGTCCATGGCATCGGAGATGCTGCAGATCGGGACGGCCATACAGGATCAGAAAAAAGCAAAGGGCAGGCTCCCCAGGTCCTACATCCACCGGGTCGCCCATTTCTATCTTACATGGAACGAGCTGGAGTTCGAGAGGTATACGCCCCTCATCGTAAAGGGGCGGCGGGAAGGCGAGTTCAGGTTGGAAGCCTTTGCAATGGACCCCTCAACTTTGACCGAGGCCTTCCTTCTATCTGACTGCTCCATCCATCTGTCCGGGACACTTGCTCCACTCTCTGAATACCGGGACACCATCGGTTTACGGGGAGATACTCCCATGGTCCGGCTCCCGCCGCCGTTCCCGGTGGAGAACAGGATGGTGGTCTATGACGACGAACTCTCCACCAACTACGAGCTCCTGATGAAGGACCCTGCTATCATCAACAGGTACAGAGAGAGGATACAGGAGATCATTGACAATGCGCCAGGCAGGAACATAGCTGTTTTCTTCCCGTCCTTCGACCTACTGAAGAAGGTCATGGGAAGCCAGGAGCTCGAGGACGGTTCGACACTCCCACACATCATGAAGAAAGACAGGAAGGTCCTTATCGAGGAGAAAGGGTCCCCGCAATCCGACGTTATGGATCTCGCGGAGGAGTTCAGGGCCAGCAGGGGAGCGGTTCTGGTTTCCGTCATCGGAGGGCGATTATCCGAAGGCATGGATTATCCCGGAGAGGCGCTGGAGATCGTCGTACTGGTGGGAATACCCTATCCCAGACCGAATGCAAGACAGAGAGCCCTTTCGGCCTTCTACGACATCAGGTTCAAGAAAGGATGGGAATACACCGTACACGCACCTGCATCAAGAAAGATACAACAGGCGATAGGCAGGATGATCAGGAGCAGTAAGGACAGGGGGTTCGCGTTCATACTCGACAAGAGGGCCTTTCATTTCAAGGAGGACATTTTGGACCTGATCCTTTCCAGGAAGGACCTGAATGACATGAACGAATTTTTGCATGGAAAGACTTATTTGGTAAAAGAAAATATTAAGTCGGAGGATTAGCTCAGACAAAGATGTGCTGTCCAGGGAAGGTAAGATATTCTTGTCTAAAAGGAGCAGGAAGAAGAGACCCAAGAAGGGCAAGAGGACCAAGTTGATCATTGAAGAGGAAGAGGATGAACTGTACCTCTTAGAGGAAGAGAACGAACAGAAAGTGGAGGAGTTACCACCGGACCAGGATGAAATGGAAAACGTCCATAAGACACCGGTGGAGACGGACCAGGCAGAAGAAGGGGATCCCAAAGAGGAGGTCTGGGATGCCGCGGAGTTGGATGGTCTTGCCACCTCGACAGACGGTGAGGAGGTGTTCACCGATGATTCCGTCGCCGAGATAATGAAAGAAGTGGTGGACAAGGCCTGGGAGGACGGTGTGGTGACCGATGATGAAATGGCAATGCTGGAGGTCCTGAAGAAGAGACTGGATATTGATGATGAGACCTTCAGCAGGATAATGGAAGAGTCGAATGGAACGCCGACCGCCGAGCCATTACTGGAGGAAGCCGAGGAGGAGGAACATCCCCTGCCCGAGAAGAGTCCAGAAGAACAGCGGAGAGAGGTGGCATCCACAGAAAAAAAGATGGACATTGAACTGGAGAGCGAGGGATCCAACATGATAACCCTCACCACATCGATCAGGAGTAAGAACCGCCCTCTCGGAGAATCCTTCGACCTTACCCAGAAGGACGGAGCCTCCTTCAAGAAGAGGTGCCCCCACTGCAGGGCATTGATAAGGCTCCACCCTACAGAGGGGAAGAACACTTGTCCTATCTGCGGGAGGGACCTTATCGAAAAGAAGAAGGACTCGCCCGCTCTGAGAAAGATACTTGACCAGGCGAGATCTGCCTTCAAGGATGATGACAAGGATACCGCCAAGGAGCTCTATACCATCGCTCTGGCGCAGGCACCCGATAACAAGGAGGCCATGTTCTACCTTCGGAAGCTGCAGCACAAGATGGGTGGAAAAGAGGCATCGGGAGATGCCCGGAACATATCGTCGATATCCACGGGGTCCGAGAGATTGGACCAGCTCATGACGGGGGGCATACAGGTCGGTTACCAGGTGCTTCTCAAGGGGCCTGCTTTCTGTGGTAAGGAGGTCCTTATGGACAAGATCATGGCGTCCGCACTGAAGAAGGGTCTTCCCGTGATATATGTTTCCTCCAACCGGGCCATGAAGGAGGTGATGAAGGGCATCATCACACAAACCCCCGATTTCAAGAGCTACAACCAGCAGGGTCTTGTGAGGATGTACGACCTCTTCTCCAAACACAGGGACGGGAGGGTCCTGAAAGAGGGACACAGGATATTCAACATAGAGGTAAGGGAGGATTTCAAGAAGTTCCAGGAGGACATGGTCAGCCTTCTGGAGGAGCTCGTAAGGGAATACCACGGAGGACTGATGATAATCAACTCCCTTTCACCGCTTATCACCCAGGTGGACCAGACAGACCTCATGAAGTTCATGCAGATGCTCATCGCAAGGTCCAAATCCTACAGGTTCACCAACATACTGGATATGGCGGCCGGGGTGCACTCGGAAAGCGTGGAGAACTCGGTGGAATATCTCATGGACGGAATAATCGAGTTCAAGGAGCAGGATAACAAGAACCAGCTGAAGTTGAAGGGCTTCAAGAACAAAGCCCTTACCAGGGACTGGGTGGATTACCGGCACAGCGACGCGGACATCACCCTCATCGGTTCCTTCATGGAGGAGCGTATCCTTTGATGAAAGCTACCTCCAGACCTCTGTTACCATTCTGTTCCAATAAACGAATATCACCTTTGACCCATTGAACGAGTGGAGTGGAAAATTGACAGGTACAAGGATCGACCCAAAACCAGTGTTCATCGTCCTATTCGTGATAGTGTTCTTTCTCAGCGTTATTATAACATCCATCATTTCCAACATCGAAAATGACGGAGAGGACCTGGGACCTTACACCAAGGAGATAGAGCTGGAATATGACAACGAGCTGGAGCTTTCAATGATCCAGAAGGCGGAGAACCTGACACCCCCTGACGGAAGCGCATGGTACGATACCTTCGACAACATCAAGCTTGCCGACTGCGTATGCCGGGAGAGCATAGATTATTATTCGGAACTGATTGACGACATAGAGGAGGACCCGGACCTGGTGGGCATCACCATAAAGGAAGCGGAGATGACATACACCGCGAGGGTCGTGGGCTTTTTAAACAACGGTTCTTACAATACCACGGACGACCGATTGTACCGGGTTGAGCTCAACCTCAGTTTCCACGAGTACATGGGACCCCTTGCCGCGATGTGGTACGATCATTACAGGACAGTGGTGATGACAGAGGACCTCGAGGTCCTGGATGTGCAGGGGGATGACGAGAAAAGTTCGGTTATAGTGTCCTGATCCGATCGGTAAATACTCCTTTCAGACCGATCCGATATGGATATCAACGGTTTTGATCCGACGCTCGGCTACTTCTCCTCTTCTTCCTCACATATCCGAGAACGATGACTCCTGTGATGTTCAGGACAACGACCAATAGGATGGTTATGTAGGGTTGGTGACCATTGCCTTGAAGGAGACCTCTGTATCCGGATCTGCTCATTGAACACCACCGTGAGTTGCGAAAGAGTTAATAATCCACACTTCATTCTATGGTCCTAGAGGGCTGAGTTCAGGTCTTCCAACAAGGATACAGGAGAGAGTATCATGAGATATTTGAGTTCTATATTCGCACTGGTCTTGATATGCCTGTCCATGATCATGATATCGGATGTGACCGGGACCGAGAAAGTTATAGATGCCTGTCCATTCCCCATGGGCGATCTCGGTAACGAACATGATATTGCAACAGGTAATGATATTGACATGGGACCTGCAGGATGCGGGTTCATAGAGAATCTGGGGCAGTATGATGAGGACATACTCTATTACACATCGGACGGATCCATCATACTGAAGGAAGGCTCCTTCTGGTTGAACCTCAAGAGGGAAACAGAAAAAGGAACCATCGATGGTCATGCGGTTTCCGTTGGATTCAAGGATGGGGACCCGCTTTCACCTAAAGGCACCAACATCCGGACAGCTAGATATTCATATTTTAGTGGTAGCGATCCGGATGATTGGGTGAAGGGGGCTGCTAGCTATGGGTCCGTCATCTATCAAGATGTATGGGATGATATTGATATCGTCTTCAGTTCCGATGGGGATAGATCGAAATACGATATAATTCTCCATCCGGGATCGGACCCAGATGATATAATCTTCGATCTCACAGGTCATGAATCGATATCAATAAAAGAGGATGACCTTCGAATCGGGGTCGGGGACAATCTATACTATTCCGACAAAGACCTTTATGCGCATTACATTGACGGGGACTGTGAGATGATCCGATCATCCTTCAAGATCCTCGGCCCGAGTTCATACGGGTTCTCACTCGACGGTGCGGACCCGGAACGGGGGATATTGATAGACCCGGTGATCACCTCTACATATCTCGGCGCCTCCGATGATGATTTCATCCACGACATGGATATGGACAGTAGCGGGAATGTCTATGTCACGGGTCGAACTGTATCCAATAATTTTCCCACCACACCGGGTGCATACGATACTTCACTGGATATGACCTTGGGACATGGCGATGTTTTCATATCGAAGCTCAAATCAGACCTCACAACGCTGATCTATTCCACCTTTGTTGGACATTCCTATGAGGATACGGGAAAGGCCATCGACATAGACCAGAGCGGTAATGCATATGTTGCCGGCATGACCAGGTCGAACCTTTTTCCGACCACTGACGGGGCTTATCAATCCAGCGGCACCAATTATAACGGTGATGTGTTCGTTTTAAAACTCAACCCATCGGGAACAGGCCTTGTCTATTCGACCTTTGTAAGGGGTACAGGCTACGAGACCGTTGGAGATATTGAAGTCGATGGCTCCGGTAACGCAATAGTCGGAGGGACCACTGAATCCTCGGATTTTCCCACAGTACCTGGCTGTTATGACACATCTCGTGGTCCCCCCTTCGATGCTTTTCTCTTCAAACTCAGCCAGAATGGAGGGTCTTTATTGTTCTCGACCTTTCTGGGAGGAAATGGCAACGATTATGGTGAGGATGTGGAATTGGGCTCCTCCGGAGATGTTCTTTTTGCTCTGAAGACGGCTTCCGATAACATCGCGGCACCATCCGGAGCGTTTTGTAGAACAAATACTGGAAATTACGATGCTTTTATTGCCAGGTTCAACAGTGCTGGAACGACCCTGAAGTCAGCGACCTATTATGGTGGAACGGACACTGATGAGCTCGAGGCAATGGAACTTGATGAGGATGGCAACATCTACATCTGCGGTAGCACCATATCGGAGGACATCCCCCTTTCACCGATCGCATACCAGAATAAGAAGGATGAAGGGCATGATGCTTTCGTTGCAATATTCAATCCTAACATGAGGAACCTTCTCAGCTCGTCATATCTCGGAGGGTCTGGAAATGATTATGCCAGAGATATCGAGCTTGACAGTTCAAATGAAATACTGGTCATCGGAGATACCCATTCAAATGACTATCCCATCACTGAAGTGAATTTCGATGACCAATACAATAATGGTGAAACGTTCATATCACGCTTTCACGGGAATTGTACGGAGCTTGATTTCAGCTCCTACTGGGGAGGCGGGTCCTCCGATATGGCCAGTTCTGCCGAGGTGGACAGTTTCGACAGGCTGATGGTAGCAGGGTATACCGAATCAGGAAACTTCTTCGGTTATTCCGGAGCATACGATACGACAAAGGGACAGGCCAGGGATGGGTTCATCTCGAAGTTCAATATACCCAAAAGACCGAGCACCCCAAAGGAATTTGGAGGTATATTTGGTCCAGGTTTCATAAATTTGACATGGGAATACCCACATAGTGACGGAGGACTTTACATTTCAAATTACACGATCTACAGGAGGACTGACATAGCATATTCCACAGTGAGCTTCGAACTTGGTCCGGTCTACAATTTCAACGACACATCCATAACTGAAGGGGTGGCCTATTACTACTGGATAACCTGTACCAACGGGATAGCTGAATCGGAACCCTCTCCAGAGGTCAGGTTCGCCGATACGATAAGACCGGTGATGACCGGTGATGAATCCACTTCCAGGTTGACAACCGGAGAGCCTTTCATTTTCAGAGTAGAGGCCATGGACAATATAAATGTCACAGAGGTAACAGCAGCATACTGGTACGGCTCGAACTTCCCCACCAATATCTCTCTTGTCAACACCGAGGATGATTGGTGGGAGAACAATATTACCCTGATGCACACCAATCTGACCTTTAGCTACGTTATCTCGATAAAGGACGTATATGAGAATTGGAACTCCTATGATTTTATCAATCTATCAATAATCGACAATGATGATCCCAGTTTCACGGATATCTACCTTTTGGGAGAGCCAACGACAGGGGAGAACATCGATTTCTGGGTCGAGGCCGTTGACAACATCGATGTCATCCATTCGGAACTGGAGTTTTGGTATGATGACACACACAACATCAGGTATATGAGCTACAGGGATGAGAAGTACACCTACAGCCTGAAAACACCACATATAATGGGTAATTTGACCTATAGGGTATTGATCTTCGATGGAGCCTCGAACATGAACATATCAACGAACTACACCATCGAGGTAGTGGACAATGATCCACCGATCATCGTGAGCGACAGCACCCCTTCGAACGCGATGACAGGGGATGACCTTGTCTTCTCAGCGGTCCTTACAGACAATGTAGGGATCGGGAAGGTGTTACTGGAATATTCATACGGGGACCAAGAAGCAGTTGATGTGGAGATGACATCTGAAGATGGTTCCAATTTCTCGTATGTTTTCAGTGTACCCATGGAAATAGGGAACCTGGAATATAGATATATCATCTACGATCTTTCCGAGAACGTTAAGACCTTCAACCCGGTTTACATTCAGGTGGACGACGATGTCCCGCCGGAAATGGAGCTGATCTCGGATGTCCCTAAGACCATAGGTGCAGGTCTGGAGTATACTATCTATTCTGATATCACTGAATACAACGGTCTCCTGTTCGTTGATATCGATTATTGGTTCGATGATGAGGAACATTATTATCGATCCATGATGGAAGAACCGAACGGAACATATTCATTCACCATCGATATCCCGGAGACTATCGGTACATTGAGCTTTTTCTTGAACACAAGTGACAGGTCATATAATGAGAACAGATCAGATGTCATTACCATCGATATTGTTGATCTGACAAAACCCGAGATCCAGGACATTGATGATCTGACCGTATATTGTGGCCAAAGGTTCAGTGTCGAGCTCGAAGTATCAGACGATATTGGTATTGCCTCCATAGAATGGGAGGGACTTCCCTCCGGTTATGAGGGGATGATATTCAAAGGATATGTGAACATATCAGGGGAGTATAATGTCCAGGTGGTTGTGACCGATATGGGCGGTAATTCGGTTACCGGGAACTTCAAGCTTACCGTGTTCTCCAGGGATCACGACAAGGATAGTGACGGGGTCCCGGACCTGGTCGAACTGCAATACGGTCTCGATCCGGAAGATCCATCCGACGGTGAAGAGGACATGGATAAGGACGGGCTTACAAACAAGGAGGAGGCGGAATTGGGCACCGATCTCAGTTCGAGCGATACCGATGGGGATGGCATCCCGGACCTTTGGGAGTATGAGAACGGTCTTGATCCCCTTAGGGATGATTCAGAAGAGGATCATGATAATGATGGGATATCCAATATAGAAGAGTACAGGAGATCGATCTCTGGCAAAGATGATGAGATGGGTATGGGGCCGATCATAATTGTAATTGTCATCATCATCGTAATGGCCCTTGCGGTGACCGGGGTCCTCTTCTTTTTTATCAGGAAAAGGAAGGATACAGGGGAGCCTGTAGAGGAGAATAAAGAAGAAGAAAAGGCCGATGAAACGGAAAAGATTGATCCGGAAGAGAAGAGAAGGGAAACCATCGATATGATGAAGAACTTCTATGCGAGCCAGCTCCAGGGGAGCAACCAGAACCAGCAACCTTCCATGCAGCAGAATGTGCCGGTACAAGCTGTTAATGAACCGACCGGCGGCACTCTGGAGCAGACCGCTCCGGTTGGGGGCGTATCTTACCAGCCTCCTTCGAATGTAACGGAAGGAGAGGGGCAAAGTGTTCCGCCACAGCAGGGAACACCATCTCAGCAACATAGTGATAAACCGTGATCTCCGGCTCCCGTGTTCCTGTTGCTGATATGATCCTCAATGTTCCGGATACGATCAGAAGCTGATGGTCGGGGCAATCACGCTTCGACCTTCCTTTTTCTTCTTATGATCCGCACCACCATTATTCCAGCGATGAGAAGGACCAGTACAATTGGTATTACGATGTATGGGGTGGTGACCACCGATCGGATCGAGGCCGTGGTCCTGGCAACAACGGGCTGCTCTGTCTCGGACCTGGTCCCGTTATGCTGTCCCTCGGCGGAGATGAATATCTGATGGGACCCCGGGGAGCCGCTGGACTGCTTGAACCTGAGCACAGTGGTCTCCGTCTGTTTCTCACGGACGGTCAGTATCTCCTTCTCGAGGTGTGCCTCCAGACCATCGGGGAGATCGGCAATTTCAAGCTTTATATCATCCCTTGCATTCCCCTCGTTCACCACTCCTATCTCGATCTCACCCCATTCGCCAACCGATGCCGTGTTGTTCTCCTTGTCGTAGGTCAGGTGCACCTTGCTGTAGGGCAGCGGCTGTATGATAGATTCGGCTACAGGAACGGTCCCACCACCTAAACCTGGGGTGTAGATCCATCTTCCTGAGACCGCCAGCTGTCCCGTAGTGCTCTGGGAAGTATCAATGGGGATCTGCACCGTAACGGTGAAATCCTCCTGCTGGTGCTGCCTGTTGAATTCCATTGTAGGAGGCAAGGATACCGGCCACCCTCCCGCATCCGTCTGGAGATTGACAACACACTCCCTTCCAGGGGGAGTGGTGGGAGGCATTTCGCAGTATACGGTCCCAGTGAACCTGGCGATACCGTCGCTGCCGGGCTCCACATCGACCTCGACCATATCCTGGTCGAGGACTATCTCAATATCCGGCTCTCCCGCCAGGGGAGCCTCCGGAACCTCTTGTTCACCTATCGCAAAGGGCATCAATGCGATGGAGAGAAGCATCATTATCGCGGCGCATCTGCATATTATCCTCATCTTGTTCTCACTGTGGATGTGAGTATGAGTTTGAACACTTAATGGTTCTTTCGGTCGGATCAGAGAAAGGTCTTGGCTGCGATCAAACCAATGATATCCATCACCGTTGTGAGGAACATCAGACCGATCAGGAGGAACAAACTGGCGATAGTGATCGGGACCTGGGCCTTTCTTGTTTTCACGCTGACCTTCTCGAGGAGCGCCATCATTATCTTTCCTCCATCAAGCACCGGGATCGGAAGAAGATTGAATTCCGCCAGGTTCACATTTATGAGAACCATGAAGAGTATCAGATTGGAAAACCCGCCGGAGATGAGGCTCCCCCCTTCCGAAGCCATCCCAACCAGTCCGGACATGCTCCCCGGATTGGTGAAAAGTGTACCGAAGGAAACGGTGATCGAGACAAGGAGTGAAGCCAGCTGGATCAGTGGCAGCACAAATATGTTCATCAAACCGGGACCTGCTGATATTGAATTGTAGATGGAAAGCAAAATGACAGCGAAAAGGATGTTTGCCATTGGACCGCCAAGGGAAAATGCCACCCTTCTGCCTATCGGTATCCTGTGGAGGTCCTCAACCTCTTTCAGCTTGGGCATTACGTATCCCCCAAGGGGGATCATTGAGATCCTGTAATCGGTCCCGCCCTTCTTGAAGCCGAAGAGCCTGGGGCCAAAACCAATTGAAAAGGTCGCTATGGGCATCCCTTTCCTCTTCCCTGCTATGAAGTGCCCCATCTCATGGACGAATATGATAAGTCCAATGGCGAGGACTGCAATGAGCCAGTACATCATAACTCATCAAGGGTTCCATCTATTTATCCTGTATGGTCACAGGTCAGAATAATAGAAAATGGAAGAATAATGGGTTTGAAGATCCAATTTGAAAAACCTACGATCCAATGTTCATGATCTATGTCTCACTGACAAGTTGTTTATAAAGAACTTGTCACTGCATTGACAAGTTATTTAAATAGAACTTGTCATTACAACCATATGGATGACAGCATCCTGATAGAACAGAACCCCTGGTGGAAGGACAGGGAACTGATAAATTCAGACAAACATCTGGCAGATCTTGCAAACAGGAACATCCGATGGGATCCGGGGTTGTGGAAACATTTCAATTGGGACAGGGACCACCTGTATACCATCAGAGGTCCAAGACAGGTGGGCAAGACCACCATGATCAAAAGGACCATCAGAAGACTGATCGTGGAAAAAGGCATCGACCCGTTCAATATACTGTTCTTCTCAACAGACCTCATTGACAGCAGGGAGCAGTTCCTGGACATTCTAAAGACCTACGAAAGTATCCACAATAGATATTCCTCAAAGGGCCATAGGTTCGTTTTCATCGATGAGATCACCAATATTCCACAGTGGGAGAAGGTGATCAAGTTCCAGAGCGACAGAGGAGACCTGACCGATACCACGGTCGTTCTAACAGGATCCCATACACTGGACATAGGCAGGTCCGTCGAGAGGCTCCCTGGTAGAAGAGGAGAGGGCGAAGGAGAGGTACTGGACAAGATAATGGTCCCGATGAAGTTCAGAGAATACCTCAAGACAATTGATAAAAAGCTCTTTGACGAGCTGTCATCCCTTACAGGGATAGATAGAACAAGAAGAAAAGAGATCATCAGGGACCAGTTCAAAGTCAAAGAGCTGCCAGGGGAGATAACCAGAACTGAACTCTTCCAGGATGATCTGGACAGAAGGTTCAATGACTATATTATAACGGGGGGTTTTCCAAGACCTATATCATCGTTCAAAGGCGATGGCAGGATAAATGACGACATATACGGGATCTACACCAGGTCTTTAATGGGGGACCTGACCAGGAACGGTCTTTCCGATACCATAGCAAAACAGGTTCTCAGATCCATCATAGAGAGGATGACAACGAGAATATCCAACAATTCCATCGCAAAGGAGAACGAGATAGGATCCCACAACACCATATCAAAATATGTTGAAGCACTGGAAAGGTCCTTCACCTTGAACGGATTCTATCAGATAGACAGGTCCAAGGGAAGGATCAAGGCGAGGAGCGAGAAGAAGATCTACCTATCGGATCCTTTCATATATCATGCAATGAGAGGCTGGTCAGGCGGTCTGACCAATCTGTTCGGTTCGGCTGTTGAACATATATCGGACCCGCAGACACTTGGAAAGATGGTTGAAATGGTGGTATCCAATCACATGATCAGATTGGCCTATTCAATGAATCCGACGGACCTGTTCTCGCATCATGAGAAGGTCCTGTTCTGGAGAAAGAAGGGTTCGGAGAGGGAAGTGGATTTCATTGTTGTGGACAATGAGAACCTGCTACCGGTGGAAGTGAAGTACACACAGAACATCAGGGGAAAGGACCTTTCAGGGATAAGGTCCTTTGGAAAAGGAATAATACTGACAAAGAGGACCTTAGAAACAAAAGGAAATTACACATTTATACCTGCCCCCGTATTCCTCTTGCTGGTATGAGATGTCGGCGGACCTTCCAGGGAACTGAAATGATACGAAAGCGATTTCCATTTGTGAGGATAAATGGAAGGAGAATACTGATGATCATTTTCATGGTATTGATGAGGAGATCGGTGACCCCAAACCGATCGTTATGGTCATGAACTTATCATCCTGGACTTATTTGTTCGTGATCCAATCCTGAAAGATCACCAATAGAAATTCAATCTTGACCTGAAAATTCCTTGATCTCCTCAAGAAGGTCCATGGGGGTGATCGATTCGAGTCCATCCATCTCGACCCTTTTCTTTGATATCAATACCTTCCTGCAATCAAGGTCCTCGGTCTTGGCCATGAAGGAGTAGAGATCCCTTTTCCGAACATTTTCGGACCATTTCACCTCTCCTACAAGAACAGGTTTGCCTCTCCTTGTCACAATAACATCCAGTTCTCTTGATTCATCCATATTGTATTCGAAAACACCACCATTCAATTCGGCCAGCAGTTCTCCTATGAAGGATTCCACATGTCTCGGAGACCTTTCCCGGTAAACATCCGATGCAAGTTCCATTCCACCCAGGTCGAACCCGTACTTCTCATCGATGTAGAAATAGAGGTCCATTATCCTGGATTTTACGGAATAATAACTGCCCCTCCTGTTGGAAACAGGTATCCTCTGAATGAGGTCCATGGCTTCCATATTTCTGATATAGGGTCTTATGATCGATGGATCATTCGATCTGATCAAACCGCGTGAATGTAGTTGATCTGCCACTTCTTTCTGGGTTGTATTTCCTTTTGCAAGGGAACGCAGTATCCCCTCGTAGACCCTTGAAAGGTACCTCTCTTCTGTAAGGAATATCTCACCGATCAATGCCGGAATGGCTTCCCTGGAATGCTTCAGTATCCTCATGATCGTCCCTTCCGGAGTTCCCGAAGTGTACTGAATGGTCCATGGGTCCCGTAGATATGTACCCAGTTCCACAGCATATTCGGGAGACATGTGTTGGGATAGACCGAGAACGATCTCCGAGGGCTTTATCAGGCTCATCTTGACCTCGGCCAGCAATCCAAGCAGCGGGGACCTGGAAGATAACAATTCCTTTGCTACCTTGAGTGATGAACCGAGTAGAATGGCCCTTCCATCCGGATGAACCATCTGCAACCTGTCAATGAATTCATCTGGCAATCTCTGAAATTCATCAACGACAACTACTTTCCCTTCCTTGAGCCTGTCAATGATAAGGTTCATTGCGATACCGTTGTCATCAACAGAACTCGTAGATCCCTTCTCAAAAAGGGCTCCTCCTCCTCTTTTTATCAGAACATACTCATCATGTTCTATTGACCCTCTTACAAGAAATGTTTTCCCAACCTTCCTCCTACCATATACAAGGGTCCACATGTCCACGTCCTCTATTGATCGGAGGACCTTACGGGTAATGGTCATTCCAGTAACCATCATTACGGTAATGGCCATTACTGTTTATAAATAGTTTTTCCCAACTTCCTCTCAGATCTCAATGACTTCCTTCTCGATCCTCCTGAAGCAGTAAGGATCATTGTGGAACTCCCCCGTCAATGCAAGGGATACGGAAGCGCATCCACCCTTGCATTTCTTCCAGTATCTGCATCCTTCACAATTGGGACCAAGGTCCTTCTTCGAGAACTTCCTGTTGTATGCGAATGCATTCGGGTCCTCCCATATCTCCTTCAATGACCTCTCCCGAATATTCCCCTCTATATGGTCCTCGTTGCCCATGGAAAGGCATCCCACGATACCTCCGTTCGATGTGATGCCAATGGACCTCAGACCTGCGGTGCATCCTTTCCACCTTTCTATTTCAAATTCACCTGATCCTGTCAAGCATGGATCTCTTTCCTCTTGAACAGATAGTAGGAGAGGCCGATGGCAACTGCCCCGACAGCAAGTGGCACTATGACATTTACCGGGTCCAGTGCATGGTCTTTGATAGCACCGTTGAAATCCGAATAGGAATAGATGCTGAGATATTTGAACCAATCACCCCAGTTCGCCAGGTTTGCCACCACGTTGAGCATGTATTCTCCGAGCACCACGCCCATTACGATCCCTGTGGCCTTCCCTCCCTCGTCCACGAGCACCGATACGAGCAGGGAGACCCCCAATATTGCCACAGCCATTGGTATGGAATCCAGGAAGGCGAACACCAGACCCACGAAGGGAACGGTCTCTCCCACCATCAAGGTACCCAGTACAAGACCGATCCATGCCGAGATCACCACAAGGACCATGTTCAGTCCGATGAGGAGCACCTTCTCGTTCATGAAACGAATCCTGGAATAACCGGTGGCAAGGAGGATATCCATTGAACTGTCGTCAACATGTTTTGATATGGCCCCGGCGGTCTTGACGGCAAGGAATATTATGAAGAGCAGGGGCCAGAGGCTGAAGTATTCCAGTGCCAGATAGCCCTCCAGAGTGGAAAAATCGACGTTCACATCTCCGAAAAAGCCCTCGACGAATGGGTTGTCCTCGAGGTACTTGTCGAAGGAGCTAACCGTATCGAGGTCCCCCAGCATGGCAGGACCTTTCAAGGTCGCATTACTTAGATTCCCGTCATTGGGGACCAGAAGTACGAAGAAGATATCGGATCCGGCTGTGTTTTGGAAATTCACGAAGGTCCCCTCCCCCACGTATAGAAGTGATGTACCATTATTGTCGATGTAGGAGGGCTCCTTCGGTTCGGCCATTCCCTGATCGGATACGTTGTCACTGAAACCCGGCATGGTCCTTATCATGTTCTGTACCTGTTCCCAATCGAGGTCAAGGTCCCCGTCATCAAAAGGCAGGGTCCCGTTCATGAACGCGCCTGTCTGCTCCTGGTCGAGGTTCTGTGAATCCATTGCGAAGGCGACATGGGAGAGGACCCCCGCCTTGGTCTCCCAGGATAGATTGTAGACATCGACATCCCCCACCTCATCCCCGGTCTCTGTCACCTTCACTCCGTTGTACTCCGCGAAGGGATCGCTGAAGGTATCACCAACGGAGGTGAAGGCCGATAATATCAGGATACCGTAGAGTACCAATACCAAACAATAGATGATGGTCGAAAGCTTGGAGTCCTTCAAAGCAGCCCTGAAGAGCGGCAGCTTCATTTCTCTGCCTCCTTTCCTTTCTTGTCCTTCTCATAATACTTCAGGAACAGGCTCTCCAGGGACATGTCCTCGTAATCGAGGTCCTTTACACTGTGCTTTGCGAGGGCCTTTATCACCTCGTCTATGTTCTTTGCGACGGTGATCTTCAGCTCGTTCTTTCCTGTCCTTTCCACCAGTGTTATACCGTCGATCTTCCTGAACTCGTCGGAGGAAACATCATTTTCGAAGGTGACCTGCATTATCTTTCCTGTCTTTTCCTTGAAGGTCCTCATCTTCTCCACTACTATGAGCTTTCCTTCCTTGATTATTCCAACCCTGTCGCATATTGCCTCCACCTCCGTCAGTATATGAGATGATAGGAATACCGTATTCCCTTTGGCCTTTTCTTCCCGGACGAGGTTGTAGAACTCCTGCTGCATCAGGGGATCCAGACCGGTTGTGGGCTCGTCCAGTATGACCAGTTCGGGTGAATGCATGAAGGCTGAGACAAGCCCGACCTTCTGCCTGTTCCCTCTGGAGAACTCCTTTATCTTCCTTTTCAGATCGAGCTGGAACCTTTCCGAAAGCTCCTCTATACGATTGGAGCCCTTATGCTCCATCATGTTGAGCAGTGTCTCCAGATAATCCCTGCAGGTCATGCTCTTGTAGGTGCCGAAGTCCGAAGGAAGGTAACCAACTGACCTCCTGACGTTAGCGCCCTCCTTGGTGGGGTCCATACCGTTCACCATCGCACTTCCGGAGGTGGGCCTGATGTAATCCAGTATGGTCCTGATCGTTGTACTCTTACCTGCTCCGTTGGGGCCCAGGAAACCGAATATCTCTCCCTTCTCCACCGAAAGGTCCACATCGATTATGCCTCTGGCCTTGCCGTAATATTTGGTAAGCCTGTTGATCCGGATCACAGCTTCCGATACCGACATGGTGATACCCCAACAAAGACCGTAGACATTCCACTGATATATATTCAATTGTATGAATTCCAGGAATATATGGTTAAAAATACACACAAAGGAGCTCTCTTTCAATATTTCCTCCGGAGAGAAACCGGTTAATATCATCATGGCCATTCTTGCCGAGGAGCACCAAGGAGGCGGAAGAAATGGAATATCGATGCCTGGGAGAACGGACCCTGGTCCTTCTTTTATCAATTCTACTTGTCCAGATCTCCTTTTTCTTGTTGGACGGCAGGATCGATGAGACCGTGAAGGAAGCGGTCGCTCTTCCGATCGATCCGGATTCTATACCCGAGGTCGTACTGGACGATAATATCTACTGCTTCTTGGGGGACCCGCCGGAGGTCGACGGAAGGATCACCGCCTCGGACCGATGGGAGGATACGATACCCACCTACCACCCCTCGAGCCGGGGTGATATACGGATCCGGGCAAAACATGACGGGGAGAGGCTCTATCTGCTCATCGAGAACAAAGGGGATTATTCCATCCATGATGACGTGGGACATATCGAGGACATCTTCTTCGAGGATGACGGTCTGGCACCGGAGCGGGAACTAGATGGGATGAATGAGGACTGTAAATATGTCGGAAGCGGTACCGATGCTTTCTGCGATGCACATTGGAGCGAAGGTTGGAGCGTGGGCGGAGAGTTTGGAAGCGAAAAGAACGGTGGATGCCTAAGGGGTGTTGATGGGGAATGGAAGATAGCCGAATGGTGGACCGACCTGAATTCTGGTTCGGACCACGACATAAGTGTTTCAAGCAACGAGACCCTGGGGTTCTCGGCAGGCTGGGGAGGCGGATGGCCGAACGGAACTGCTAATCAGTATGACGCTTCCAGCTGGGGGAGCCTCCACGTGATCTTCGATCCGCCCCCCACCAGGATCTTCCTGGTCGAACCGGAGGAGGGAGAGGTAATTGTTCCGGGCGATGAGGTCATCGTCAATATCCTGGGAGAAGCGTCCGATATCGGGTTCCAGTGGGATCCAGGTGACTGGACACCAATGGAAGAAGGCGATCCCATACCTACCGACGGGATGAGCGACGGAACACATCTTTTGAGGGTTAGATGCACAGTGGCTGCCGGTAGACCATACGAGAAGGAATTCCATATCGATATCGACGCCCAGAGGCCCGAGTTCGGAGGCATAACCTCCTGCGTGGATACCGGAATCGGCATAGAACTGGGGTGGGAGGAAGGTACCGACGAGCATCCGCCCATCAGCTACAATATCTATGTCCATCGGGAAGGAATGCCCCCGGATGAGTTCGTGCTCTGTCAGGATACAAGGACACTATCCTACACCTTCACTGACCTTAAAAAGGGCGAAGAGCTAACCTTCAAGGTAAGAGCGGTGGATTCGGCGGGATGGGAGGACCTCAACGATGACACCATGTCCGTCACTCCGGGGTACTCATTGCCTATCATTAAGGACATGGACCTGGATCAACTACCCGCCAACATAACATCCGATGAGGTGTTCTGTTTCCAGGGGACCGAACCATTGATGGACGGAAGATGGTCCCCTTCGGACGGCTGGGAAGAGGTGCCGGTCACCATACTGGAAAAGGACGGAGGCCACATGCACATAAGGTCCAAACACGACACGGAGAACATCTACTTCCTCTTCGAATGCAGCGGGGACCACCTGCCCAGCGAATTGGTGTTCGAGGACGACGGACTGTTCCCCCAGAGGATGCTGGACCCCCTCAACGAGGACAGGAAGTACATAGGTGTCTCCGATTATCCCGACGGCTACAGGGACGCAAGGTACGATACGGAGAGCGGGTGGCCCCTGGACAACCGGAGCTCCATCACCGACGGAGAGGCCTACGCATACCATCAGGATGGACTGCACACGGCCGAGTTCGGCATACCGCTCTCCACCGGGGAGCAGGACGATATCAACGTTTCCTCCAACGAGACGCTGGGTTTTGCCGTGTCTGCCGGGATCTGCTTCCCCGGTGCCACCACGGGGGTGAACATATACAACTGCACGAATTGGGGGAGCCTGCATGTCATCTACGAGGAATATGCGGGGGATGTGGCATTCTTCGGGCCCCCCGACGGTTCCGGGGTCGATCCCGGTACCACTTTCGGCCTGCACGTGTCGATGAAGGATGTGACCGTCCATGTCTCCCTCAACAACGGGAATGAGACCGAGCTCGAGATCCCCTACGTTCTGGACGGTAAATATCTGATGGAGGGGGAGAACGTAATAGTTCTCACATATTCCAGGAACGGGGTCGAGCTGGGACGGTACACCGTGAACTACATACTGGGCCTGTCGGCACCCTACGTTGAGATCGTGGACCCCGCCAATGGATCGAGCTATGCTGTTCCCGTCTCAATCGACATAACCGCGGTGGCGGACCCGGACACAGAGAGGGTTGCCTTCTACTATCTGGACGAATACGATCGGGAGTACTATCTGGGGGACGGGGAATATTCCTCTATTTCCGATACCTGGTCCTGTCGGTACAACTCAACCCCCCACGGCAGCCACTCCAGGATGTTCTATGTCCGTGCATGGGACGAACAACAGCGCGCCTCCACCAGCGACATGGTGTACATCGAGTTCTACACGTCCTACGCGGACGACGATCTCATTGACGATGACGTATACCCCCCTGACGACGATGCATATCCGCCCGATGACGACGACGTGCACCCCCCTGATGGGGATCAACATCTCCTATATCTCGTATTCCTGATGGTCGGGATCGTGATAGTGATCGCCGCCCTGATACTGGCCCTGTTCGTTGGCATAAGAGGATCCAGGGATGAACGGACGGAGAACGAAAGGAGCGGCCCGGGCATGATCGCTGACAAGGCAGGGGCAATGAGCCAAGAATATCAAGGCATCCAGCGTCCAAATGTTACCAGACCGGTTCCCGAAGAACAGATAAGCCCTCCAGAGGCCCAACAGGAGGTTCCCCTGACCGAAGAGCCCCTCATGGAGCAAGAACCGGTCAGGGAGGAAGAGCCGGCAATGAAGGAAGATGGAGCCGAAGGTCCTGCCGGGATAGAAGAAGTGGATATTGGGGAAGAACAGCCCGATGAGGAAGTGATCCACGCGGAAGGAGAGCAGCGGGAGAAGGAGCTTCACGGAAGGGCGAAATACCTCAAGGATGACGGTGTCGTTGGGGGACAGCTGGGGCCTGATGAGAAGTGATCATCCTGGAGGGAGCTTGACCTTCTTCGGTTCGAAGGAGCTGTACCTCATCTCCTCTACCTTCAGCATGAACTCCTCATGTTCATCAGGATGGACATCGATTATGACCTCCTTGACCTCCATGTTCTTGTAGTTTGGGATCCCCAGCATCAATTTGTTGTATACGTTGTTGCTGATGGTGACAGGTCTTTCCAGGTATATTATCAGAAATGCCTTCTTGTTGCTGTACGTATGATACAGACCGCCCGGAGGCGGGGGAGTGGTCATGTAGAGCATACGGCGTATCAATGATACCGACCTCTTCCTCTGGACAAAATATTCCTCATCCACCTTCTCGATCCTGTTTACCGCATCATAGGGTATCAGATTGGTGATCTTCGGGGTTGTGAACCAAATCTGATGGTCCACAAGAACTCCCCTTTCGGTCAATCTGATCCTGTTTCCCTTAAGGACCTTTTTGGATACTGGATAGAGGATGGCGATGATGATAAGCAGTATGAAGGCCATGAATACAGTGGTCAGGACGATCAGGAAAAGGAAGAGGATGGCCCCAAAAAGAGGATCTATGGCAATCATTGGTATCATAAGAAGAAAGAAGAAAATATAGGCAATAATGAATCCAAGGAACATGGCCTTCATCCGCGACCAGATAACGTGGACCGGACCGGTTCCGATCCTGAACTCCTTCAAGGTCCGTCCCTGTTCTTTACTTCTGCGAGGCCCCTTGACCTCTTCTCCTATTCCTCTCATTGCCATGCCTAGCTTTGATAAGGATCGGAGAATATATATCCATTCTGAAGAAGGATCAAGATCTTTGTCCAAAAATTCACTTAAAGATCCATGTACTTCTTGAAAGGCCAGTCATTCCAGCCGATATATGTTGAAAGCTCCCGGAGCCAGTCGTTGGAGTCGTAACCACCTATCTCCCAGAAATCCTCTGTCTTGTAGCCCTCCACGATATCCCTTGTGGATTCCAGCCAAATCGGGAGGTCCAGGGGTATCGCACCGAAGAGCAATGTGACCAACAGCCCGTTTTTGAACCCGAGCTTTCCACCTTTCTCAGGTCCGGGGATGGGCTGTGGTTTCAGATTGGCAGCGTGGGATATTACGCCGAGCTTCAATCCTTCCCTGCCGGTTATGAAGTTCAACATGGAGGAGACCTTCGGGAACCACTCATCGCCCACGAAATCGCTGAAATCATCGAAGTACTCGCTTCCCTCCGGATAAACGGGGATGCAGTACAAACTGGTCGCCCTGTTCTCGTATAGAGGGGCGCTGGTGCCGGTGAAGGTGTAGAGGTCAGGGATCCCATCGTCAAGCAGCACATCTATCTGCTTCAGGTCTATCCTGCCGTCGGTCAGGTCCTTTATCACTGAATCGGTCTTTTCCTCCTTGAATATCTCGGGGTCCACCCACAGATGGGGGATGACAAAAGGCCTCTCCGGGGTCAGACCTGCCATGATATCCGGTATGTCGATCGGACCAAGAGGCCAATTCTGGGACATCCATGTCTGCTCCTCGGGGTCCGCCACGGTGTATTTCAGGAAAGGATAGAGTGCCTGTGAGAGAAGCTCTATGGGGAACGGATTGAGCACCTCCTCCCTGATCGTCTTCTTGCTGGTCCCTTTCCAGCACTGGGCGAAATGCTCGTTGGAGACTGGAAATATCGCAATCCTCGAATGTTGGAACTCATAGGATTGGTCGGTATCCTTCTTGATGATGTTCCTGTTTATGATATCCCTGTTCTGGTAGGGGATGTTGGTGAAGTCCCTGTTGGATATCCTCCTGGCCGTCTTCAGAAGCTTCCCCATCACCGGGGCCACGGTCCTCGGACCCTTGAGTGAGAGCGCAGTCCTCTGGGGCAGCACAGTGAAGACCCAGAAGATGGTGGACCCGGGAAGGGAATATCCGAGATGCTGCAGTATCTCCGGAGTCAGGCCGCCGCCAGTCCCCCCGTCCGCGGTGTGTATGATCACGACGATAGCGGGCTCCTCCTGCGAGATGGGTCTGTAGAGGTTCTCGGCAAGGTTCTTCACCACATCGTTGTTCAAAATTGCCTTTGCCGCCCTTCCGGGTCTTCCACCGGCCCCCCTCGACATACCCCTTGCCGCCGTTGAGAGAGAGACCTTATTCTCAGCGGGTATGTTTTCGAAAAATCCCTCCCTTGTGGGATCCGAGCTGGTGTCGACTATGTAGCACAATGGTCTGTCGGTATGTGCATGCACGGCTCTTGCCAGACATCTGTACCTGTCCACAACATCATATTCCAGGATCTGGGACAGCCCATCCGACAGTATCCTCGATCCTCCTCCTCCGATCCCCACCATCGCTATGGATGGATGATCGTTTCCTTTGGTCTCCTCGCCGTCCATTTCTCGTTCCCCCGGATTCGTCAATGGAACGCACGGAAGCGTATTTCTACCTTTTTGTCAGCACAAAAAGGACACGGTCCTTTTATCAATGATAGTGCATTCACCAACATGGACCCTCTCGGTGTGATGCTCTACGGGTTCGACAGGAGCTCCGGGGAGAGCATAGTGGATTACCTTTCCAAAACATGTGGAAGGGAAGTACTGCTGATATCAGGAAGCGGAAGGGAAGAGGACAAGGTAATGGACATACTGAGCGACGAGGAGTACAGGGAGTTCGAGGAAAAGGAGGACCCCAAGGTCGTCATGTTCCTGGGCTTTGACGGTCCTTTGATACATGCCTCCATGGACGGTTTTCCTGCCCTTGACGGCCAGCAGAGGCCAATCTTCTGCACCCCAACCCAGGAGAACGTCAACTGGAAGCTCTCCGAGCTGCTGGCGGACCTCAAGGGGGAAAGGGAATATTTCCGCAGGAAAGAACAGAAAAGATGACGAAAGGTTTTTTATCGGCAGCGTTCTATCATACATCATGGCCATGTTCTCCAGGTCCGTCGTTCTCATGGTGACAGTGGTGCTCCTCTCCATTCCCATGGGCAGCACCGGCAGCATCCACGAGGAGGGCGTGATCTATCAGGAACCTGAGGATATCGGAAGGCCGAACAGGTTGGCGGTCATTGAAGTAGCTGGTTACGGCACCATCAAGATAGAGCTCTACGAGAACATGACCCCGATAACCACCCAGAACTTCATCGACCTTGCGGAGAGGGGCTTCTACGATGGTATCAAGTTCCACCGCTGCATAGACGACTTCGTCGCCCAGACCGGGGACCCCAACACCAAGAACATGAACCCTTATGACGACGGGTCCGGTGGGTCCGGTGAGACGATCCCATTGGAGATATGCAGAAACGCGTCCCATATCGACGGAGCGGTGGGGATGGCCAGGTCCAGCGAGCCGGATTCCGCCTCTTCCCAGTTCTATATATGTGACGGGCCCCAGCACGGTCTTGACGACTGGGTAAGGATGGAGAACAGTGGGGACCATGGTTATGCGGTCTTCGGGGTGGTCGTGGAGGGGCTGGACATAGCAAAGAGCATCGCTGCCACCGAAACCTACGGTCCGAGAAGACCCCTTCTCAAGGATCACCCGGTGGATGACATCACCATGGAGAAGGTCTACATCGAGGAACAGGAGCTGGAGGAGGGCGACGGAGAGAATGGGTCCGAGGAGGAACACAGCGATGATTCACCCGTTGCTCCCATGCTCTATATCCTATCGGCCACTGTCATATGCTTAATTCTACCGAGGCCCCGAAGAAGGGTCAAGAACACCTAAAAAAAGCAGAAATGATTTTAAAGTAGACCCGGTATCTTGTTCTATCTGATTCAGGGACCGAATTTCGAGAGAGGAGTCCTATGTCATACAAAAAGAACAACCCTGCAAGGACCAGCCTGGTACTGCTGACCATACTGCTGTCCATGTTCATACTGACGAGTTTGATACTGCTCCTTTCCATGATCTCCATTTATGTTTTCTCATCCCAGGACTCACTCGATGCCCTGGGTGATTTCACAATGGGGATGTGCGGTTTCACCACCCTTATGTTCCTGACACTGGTATACTCGGTCGTGGCCTTCTCGATCTCTCTCTGGGGAAGGGGGGTCTACGGGAAGAAGCACGAAACATACACCTTCGTCGGTTTCTTCATGGGGGTGGGAGGTGTCGTTCTACTGCTTGTCATACCAACCATAACCCTTATCATCGGCGATTACACGCTCTTTGTGATCACTTTCTTTATCCCTTTCCTGCTGATAATGCTCGGCCTGTACATGTTCATCAAGGACATCGGCGGGATGTTCATGGGAGCAATCGGTCTCGGCGTATACTCCTTCGGCACACTGATCGCGATATTCTTCCTGTTGCTTCTGTACCACGGCAACACGGATACCGTCGACCTGAGCCTCATGGGCCTGATAATCGCGACACTGATAGGAATTGTAGGTATGGTACTCCTCCTGGTAGGATACATCAACGCCTTCCAGTGGACCGCCGTTCATGAGCCGCTCATAGACGAGCAGGAGTCACAGCAGCTACAGATGCAGCAACAGCAGATGAACCTCCAGCATGAGAGTCTTCATATGCAGAGGGAGCAGCTTCTTCTACAGCAGGAAACACACAGGATGATACAGAACCAGTCGGAAGCATTGATCCACTCGGGGGTCATGGGCAACATCACCGACAGGTCCGGCGCCCATCTTAAGGAAGAAGGATACGATGACTGGTTCGAGGATGAAGAGGATTGGTGAGAATCGGAGGTTCTAATTGAGATATCCGGCCCTGGCCGCATTACTGCTGATCCTGGTGGTGCCCTTCCTTTTGACATTCACCGGCCCTGCCGATGCCTCAATGGATGACAGCATTACAGTGGACCTGTCCCTTCACTTTTCCGAAAATGACCGGGGACAAGCAACCTTCACCATGGGCAATATCGATTCGGGGTTACAGGAAGTAGATGAGGTACCCGCAAGGATATACCCCTACAAGAACGACAATATGGAGAGGCTTCTGAGATCCTTCAGGTCCGAGGGGGTCGACAACTCCTCCCTCTTCAGGAGGATCCTGGACTGCCGTGGTGCGTTGGAGCTCCAGGATACGGCATTCTCCGCAAGGATCGAGAGGAATTATTTCTCAATCCGCATGGAGTGTGATTTCGGATATCGAACGGACGGGATAGATGCAGAATATATTTACCTGGACGTGGTGAAGGATGTTGACGATTACATCAAAAGGGAAAAAGGGGAGAGTTTGATCGATTTTAACATCAGAAGGGTGGGAGAGCTCGGCAAGATAGATGTCAAGCTGAAAGTGGACCTGGACCATGGACTCTCCATGTCCACATTACCACACCTTTCGGGACACAAGAGGGGACCATCGGGAGAGGCCATCTCGCAAACCATGGGTGCCTCCAGGGTGATATCCGGCACCAACGAGCTGAAGGTCTTCGATCATTTCCTGCTCTCACCCGGTTTTGCACTATTCTCCCTGGTTCTTTACTTGGTGTGCGCTCTCGGCCTGCTCGGATTCATATGGTACAGGAACAGATTCAGCGGGATCGGTCTTATTCTTCCCATTATCACACTGCTCTTTTCAATGTTCGTGATCCTGAACTATATGATCCCTTCCATAAACTTCCATTTTCTGGGATCGGCCACGATATGGGTCTGGGGCAGCGTTCTCCTCGGATTGGTCATTGCCTGCAATTATATCAATCCGAAACAGGGTTTCAAGGAATACGATCAGGAGGCCAGAGAGCAGCCCAAGCTGAAAATGCCAAAGGTGGTCTATGTCGACAAGCAGGTCATAGTAGAAAGGAAGGTCAGGATGTCCGAGGAGGAAGCAATGGACCCTTACGAAGTGCTGGAGGTATCGGAGAGAGCCACCTACGAGGAGATAGAGGAGGCTTACAGGTCAAGGATCAAGGAATACCACCCGGACAAGTTCGACCGGACCCCAAAAAGAATACACGAAGCTGCCAGGAAGGAGACCGAGAAGCTCAACATGGCGTTCGAGAAGCTGAAGAGGATGCACGGCAGGTAGCTCGATCCTCACTTGTACCTCTCGATCAGGGAGAGCGAATCGCTGTAGTAGATTGTCGTGGTGGAGCCCTCGCTCTCCATGTAAGCATAGTTCCCTCCCATGGTATAAATATCCCTGCCGTTGAATGCCTTGTAATCCAGGAGGTTCTGATAATCTGCAGCGAAATGGTTGTTATCCTCCTGGGAATCCCATTGGGTCACCAGTATTGAAAGATTGGCTCCTGCAGAGGTATAATGGTAGAAACTATCCCCTCCCCAACCAAGGGCCGCGGACCCCATGGTATCCGGGAGGTAGTATTCCAGCACCTCCTTCAACATCTTCTCACCCACGGTGGTCGTGAACTGCAGGTCAAGACCCGTTGTGTCACCATTGAAGGTGACCTCCACAGGCCTCTCATAGTCCAGGTATTTATCGAAATGGAGAACCTGCTCTGTTGAGAGTACCGGACGCTCCGTGAACAGATCGTTCACCGCATCCATCCCACCCTGCTGATAAACCTTCTCAACGAACTGAAAGCCCCCCAGGTAGGGGAAATAGGTCAGTTCGGAGAGAATTGGGCTGGAAAAGTATTCTCCGTCCGGATCCAGTGCGGACAACGCATGCATCAGGGTCTCGAAGGACAGAACGATCTTTTCCCATTCATTGAGATTGCGATCGATCCATTCCTGCATGGTCATCATGGCATCACCCTCGACGGAACAGAGCATGGACATGTCACCGTCATGCGTCCCGGTAGGATAGATGGAATCGAGATCGAAGTTCTGATCCTGAAGGGCATGCGTATATTCGTGGGACAGGATCGAGTTCACATAGTTCTTAGAGGTCACATCACCTACAACGTACATCTCCTCCTCTTCCGTATCGTACAACCCGGCAATACCCGCTCCCGAACTCTCGTTCTCTATGATATCCACCAGGTTCCAGTTTTCAGGTATTATGAACAGGAACTTGTAGAGGACCTCGTCCCTCCTGATCTCCTTTATCGTCTCATCGTCGAGTGTTTCCTGCAGATATATCTCCAGCTGCTGCTGGCTCATCTTGGTCATGGACACATCTTCGGCCTTGGGAAGGTCCCTTATCTCATTGACGTCATGGATATCGATATAACCCGGATCGCTCTCGATACTGTAGAAATAATAACCGAAGGAGCCTATCAGGAGAAGAAAGGCCACGCAGATGGCACCGGCAGCGATCTTTGCCCTTGTGGAAACCCGCCTGTCCCTCTTCTTCAACTTCTTCTTTCCCTCATCCTCCATCTCCACATTGTAATATGTATTGCAGTTTGCGCAGAACGCCTTCCTCCTGTCCTGACCGAGATGTGTCGGAAGACCACATTTGGGGCACCTGGCGAACTTTCTTTCGGTCTCTTCCAGGACCTTCTCGACATCTTTCGACAGTCTCTCCATGTCCTGGCCGATATGGTCTTCTTCGATATCTTCTTCCGGCAAATGTCTCATCTCCCTTGGTTTGGGTATCTTCCCGCGGGATGTTCCAATAACCATTGGAGTAATAAAACTTCCTGGGGATCATTCCTCCTCCATGTAGGCTCTTCTCTTGGACCGGGCCCACAGGAAGATGAAGAGGGTTCCCAATATCATCAATGAAATAGTAATTGTCCAGATCAATAATAGAGTATGATTGGCAGATCCCTCTTCTTCCGGAAGGGGCTCTACGACCTTCACCAGGCATACCGATGTATCATTGTTGCCCTGGGCATCACTTACCAACAGTGTTATATTGTGGGTGCCAGGAGTAGTGAAGACATAGCCGAATTCGGGACCCTGGGCATCGAGAAGCTCCCCGTCAAGCAGCCATTTGAAGGTCAATGGACCCACCTCATCGCTGCTCTCCCGGGCCGAGAGGAGAAGGAGCTCACCGGTGAGCACGGGTGCATAGGTCCTGTTCAGAACGGCCAAGGGGGGTGTAGCATCCAGTACGATCAGGTTGACCTGCTCATTGCAGGAAAGGTTGTAGAGATCCATCAAACGGATGGAGATCACATATTCGCCGGGATCCTCCAGCGTTATGCTCAGATCCTCGATATGCACATAATCCGCGGGTGCTACGTTCCTGACCCGAACACCAAAAGGAGGTGTTTCCATTACAGGTATAAGCTCCCCTGAAAGATTCCTGTGAACCTCGTAATGTATGGATAGTATCCCGGAATTGTCACTGGATCCGCTAAGGTCCAAGAGAAAGGGATCCCCCTCCGGTACAGAGGGTGGAATATTTAGAACGAGAACGGGTGGTGTAGCATCCAGCACTTCTAGCTTCACGGTCTTGGTCCCAACGTTGCCGGCCGGATCGGTCACCTCAAGGGTGACGGCCGCAGTTCCCGGACCAGGGAAACTGATGTTCAGCTCCCATTCATCCGTTGTATGGAAGAATGAACCAGATGACAGCTCCACCGTCCATATGACCGCGGCACCATCCCAGAGATGTGGATCATTGTCACTTGTGGCCCAGGGCACCAGAGATATGTTCCGCCCCTCATCCACCACATCCGGCAGTAGGATCTCGGGTGTCGGCGGTGTGGTGTCAGAGACGATAACCAGGAATTCCTTAAAGGTTGAGAACCCGCTTGCATCAGTAACGACCAGCGTGCCGTTGT
Organism: Thermoplasmatota archaeon; assembly: GCA_046483845.1. Lineage (GTDB taxonomy): Archaea > Thermoplasmatota > Penumbrarchaeia > Penumbrarchaeales > Penumbrarchaeaceae > JAYEPK01. The sequence goes on from JAWOCK010000120.1 coordinate 28,682, forward strand.
ACAGGCCCGGGACCTCTATATCAAGATCCACCGTCTCACCGAAATAGCTGTAGCTCCTTACCTCACCGGATATGGTCCAGTTGAACGATAGAGAAGTAGGGTCCCGACCTTCGGGCGTATCATCATAGCTCCCCGCCGCGCTGACCGTTCTGGGGTGGGTGGTGTTCATCTCGATGTCAAAAATTTCCGGCACATGGGGAGGTCTGTTATCCAAAACGGAAATGGTCACGGACCCACCTGCGAAATTGCCGGAGATATCGAACACCACATAGAACAGCTCGTACTGGCCGGGATGCTGGAACTGGTACCGGAAGGCTGTGCCGTTGGTGGTCGTATTATACCATTCACCGTCGAGAAGGGACCATGACACATTTGAGATACCAACGTTATCCGATGCATTGAGACGATATGTGAACGGCTCCTCCTCCATTGCTTCACCGTCCTCGGGGTCCACAGATGGCGGCGTAAGGTCTGCCACATGAACATAGGTAACCGTGTCATCTGTCCCACCGGACGGGCCTTTCACCGTAAGCCGAAGGTTGTACACAATGGATGGCTCCCGGAAAGTATAGGTGAAGATAGGGCCGGTAAAGCTGATGTTCTGCCATTCTCCGTCAAAATATACCGGAAGGAGCCACTGGTACACCGCATCAGTATCGAAGTCCGGGTGATTCCCCGCGGATGAATTGGAGGATATCTCCACCTCCACATCCTCATCCACATCCAGCCTCTCAGGGAGAGAGGCATTGACATAAGGTACGAGCCTCGCCTCGCCCCAAAGCGTTTCATTCTTGAAGGTCGGGTTCTCCCCGGGCAGGGTCTCTTTGCCTTCCCATTTCAGAGCGGTCTTTGAGTCCCCTCCCGTATCGTCATCGTTCACACCGATGTTCAGACCAATGGTCGAGTTCGGGAGCGGGGAATCGATGGAATCGAGCCTCAGCCTCATTTCAACTATGTAGTAGTTCTCCGAGTGGTGCATGCTTGTCGCGGAGAACCAGTCTCCCTCGGCACCGAAGGACCTTTCATAGGGGGATCCGCTGGAATAATCATGGAACACTGACCCGTCTGCCACCGCAAGGAGTGTTGTTCCATCCTGGTACCCTGGCCATGGATCGCCCGCCCTCTGGTCCTCGTCCTGGTCGTGTGCGCCATCCACAAGAAGCTCCACCCCATCGTCCCTCCAATAGGTCGATCCGCTGTCGACCACTATCTCATCATCGGTGACGTTGGCGGCAAAATAGAGGTATTGGTCATCATAGAGCATGTAGAAGGTCACCGCTAGGTCCGATTGGTCAACGAACTCCTCATCCGAACCAGACGCCGGATAAACCTCACTGAAGCTCTCACCGTCGAAGGCATCAAAGTAGTGGATGGCGAACTCGGACTCCCATTCGAGGCTGCCGATATTACCGTCCAATACAGGCGGCTCGAAGGTATAGGGTATGTCGATGGATCTCTTATCCTCCATCTCAAGGAGGTCTCTGGCTTCAGACGGAGCGGCGAGCGGTGTCAATGCCAGAACGATCATGGATACGACCAGATAAGCGATCCTCATAATAAGGCCACCAGGGAGCAATCCCCATCTGGAGTATATAATTATGACTATTCCCGCATCACGATCATGGTCGTATCCACAACTCCCATTCCACCGGACTTCTCTGCCTTGACCTTGATGGTGGCGGTGTCCGATGATGATGAGAGAACGGCATCGATGGACACCGCATCCCCCGAATCCACCTGTTTTACCACCTTCTCGTCAACGGAACCGGAGAAGGTTACCACTGAACCATCCACCTCGTTGCCCTTTGAATCATATACATAAACTATGACCAGGACCTCCTCCTGGACCCTTCCATCGCCTTCCAGAGTGATGGTGTCCGGTTCTGTCTCTATGCTCCTGAGGGTAGCATCCGTGTCGCCGGCGAAGGCCAACCACCCGATCAGGATCGCAAGGGCGGCCATTCCAACAGCTACCACTATTATGAGCTGGATGGGGACGCCCTCCATTGCTCCGTCCTTTTCCTTGATGATATATTTCATGGGTTTCCTCCTTTATCCTATAAGAAGCGAGCTTAAGATCGAAGAAAATGTGAATGAGAGCGAGGACAGCACCAGGGCCCTGGGAACCCGATGCCATCCGCCTTTAGGTCTTCCGCTCTCCAGCCTGTACAACGTAAGTGTCGTCGAGATACCCAGCATCAGTAGATATCCTCCCGACAGGATCATGAAATGGTGCACTTCCATGCCGGAGCTCATCGAGCCGCCTATCATTCCTCCCTGGCTCGAGCTGCTAGATCTCTCCATGAGCATGAATATCCCCACAGAGGAGCCGATCATCAGAGGAGCAAAGACAGATGCGGTGATCCCCATCTGCCCTATGGAGGACCTGATCCTTGATGCTAGGTCCCGCTCCATGGAATGCATCTCCTCAAGATGGCCCGCCAGTGCCTTTACCGCCCCCGCACCGGCCTTCGCTCCGGCCCTGGAAAAGTGTTTCGCGGTCCCCAGGAGATGGTCGAAAGGATGAGATAGGGACTCCACGTAATTCGTATCGCCGGGGAAAGGTGGGGGGACCCCTTCCGTTCTGTTTGTTTCCCGGCATACGGCCCTCCTCACCGAGGTTTCAAAGGAACGGCCCTCCTCCAGGCCTGTTCCAACCTCTCTCAACAAGGAATGGGATAGATCCTTGTTGACCTCTTTTCTTTTCACCTGCTCCACCATGGACCTGGTATAGAGTGACATGATGCCCGAAGCTATCAAGGATACCGAAAGCAAGAGCCCGAGTACCGTGATAGAAGGGGTATCCAGCGGTAATGCCGAGATCACACCTGCATCGATCTCACCCGCATGGTTCAGTACAGTGAACACTGTGACAGTTCCCCCGGAAATGAGAAGTGATAGGGAGGCAAAGGAGAACGATGCCTTCCCTTCGCTCTCCCCTGAGAACGAGGTGTCCCGCATCGGTCTCCTTTCCACGAGGATCCTACCATAGTACAATATCCCCATTGGCACGACAATCCAGAGCAGGAAACCCACCATGATCAGGCTGGAGCCTGAAAGACCTATCAGAGGGATCATCGTTGCAAGCATGAGCGGGAGCAGTACACCGAGGGCAAAAATGACCGTTGAGGGGCCGGCAAGTGACCTGGCATACTCCTGGATCAGTTCTCTGCTTCCTTTGTCAAAGCTCTGCATCGTCCTTCTTACGGATAACGATATCTTCTCCTGGTCCTTCTCCCTTGCCGATGCCCCCAGCGACCTCAGGGCATCCCCTATGAGTCTGGACCTCCCGGTCCAATACTGAGAGAAATCCTCAAAGACATCTTCAAAGGATACACCCCGGGTCATGGGATCCCAGACCAAAGGACCAAGTATCCCCTGCTGATCGTGTGGGAGCGAGGATTGGGTACTCCGGACGGCACCCTGCAGGGACGGATCTATCTCAAGGAAGGAAGCTATTCTGCGGACCAGGTCCAGCATCCTGCTCTCCTCCATCCTCTTTTTCGCATTTCTCCTCCTGAGTGGTCTCTGCCATAGGTATGTATATGTGAGGAGCGGAAGAACGAACAAGAGAAGGGCCCCCGTCAGCAAAAGAACGGGGGCGTTCATCTCCGAGGTCCTACCCACCACTACGCTCTTCCATCCATCCTCAACCATGACCAGTTCCTTCTCCTCTTCCAGGTTCTGAAAGAGGTCCGATATCCCATCTCCATCCGAATCCGGGGAATGTTCCACCGGAAGGTTGAGAACCAGACAAATAAAGAGAACAATACCCAATGCCAGGGAGAACAGGGAGAATGTAAGCGGCAACCTTCCGCGGATATTCAACCCCATACCTCCCCGGAAGTGAACTTCCAGCTCTCCAGGAACCTATTCCTGTCCCCCATCCAATCTTCACGGATGGCCGTTTCCTTCACCTGCCTGAAGGAAGAGGCGATCCTCGCCGCCGTCTCGGGTCTCGCGATCTGCCTCTTATCAAATATCTCCATTGCTTCGGCCAATACCGCGGTCCTGATGGCATGCTCCTTGAGGACGCTTTTCCTATCTATTCCCCACAGACCGGTGATCCTCCCCAGGAGTTCGGAGTTCTCCAGTTCCGAGGTCGGCCTTGTCCTGTCGGTCAGCGGATCGTAGATGAAGAGGTCCCTGAACACACCCGGCGGTCCACCCTTGACCAACTCTGCTATCTGGACCACCCGCCTCAGCCTGATCTGTGATCCCTTTGGCTGAACTAGTCCGGTGACCACCACCAGGTCCGTTGACGAGTAGCTCCCCGGGGATACCCCCATGTCCTCCACCGCTCTCTTGTATACTGTGGAAGCCGAATCCGCATGGAAGGTTCCCATCACCGAAGATCCAGCGGTCCCAGCTGACATGGCCTCGTACAACGTTCTTGTCTCGGGACCCCTGACCTCACCCATCACAAGCACCGACTCCCCCAATCTCAAAGCCGTTCTGAGAGCTTTGTCAGCAGTGGAGTTCTCCGAGGAGCCGACGTTCAACCCCAGCACCTTGTAGCCGCAGATGTTGAGGGATCTCAGTGGAAGCTCCGGCGTATCCTCAATGACTATCATCCGCTGTGATGTGTCGATCTCGAAGAGCAGGGCACCGAGAAGAGAGCTCTTGCCAGCTCCTCTGGGGCCTGCTATCAACATGGTGCTCCTTCCGTCGACTGCGAGCGAGAGGAACGCGGCGGCCTGGGGTGTCAACGTCCCGGACCCGATCAGTCTCACCAGCGTCCACGGATCATGGGAATGCTTCCTCAAGGCCAGGGAGATGCCCTCCGCGGATAGGGGGGGAGAAACAGCCGTTGCCCTGGCGTTGTAAAATCGGAGATCGCACTCGAGAACCGGGTTTGTCTCGGAGAATGGTCTCCCGGAGTGATATCTGAGTATGGATGCTATCCTTTCCATCTCCGGGCCGCTGAGGGAGACGTTGGTGCGCATGTTACCCTGCAGTTCGATGGGTATCGACCCCCCCAGGGAGACGTATACGGGGCGCTCCGAGGACGGTGCATCGATGTATATGTCCTGGACCCTGTCGTCCCTTAGCAGATGCTCCAACACACCATAGCCACAGGAATATTGTGCCACGATCCTTGACAGGACCTCAATGCTCTTCACTCCGATGTTCATGGATGAGAGCATGGATGAAGCTTTCCTCTCGACGTATCCTCTGAGGGACATCTCGTCCTCCAGCACCTCCTGGGGAGGAGGGGAGCTCCTGAGCCGGTCCATGACACCGAGCACTGCCTCTATCTTTCTTGTATCCATCCGGTATTCGTACGGGTCCACGATGTAGGTCCTCTCGGAGCTGTCGTCATTGATCGAGATCGATGTCCTGACGTACATGTTCTTCCTTTTATCGATTACATGCTCACCGTCCGACGCCATCAACCAGGATCCCGAGAATGTCGGCCTCTCGGAAAGTGAGATATCGGATATCCTCTTGATACCTTTCCACCATCGGGAAGATATGCCCTTTTTTCCTTTCCCCAGGTCCATTGAGATCCACCCAACGCACTCCAAAGGATGATAGCTTAACGACCATCCTCATACTTGGAACCATCTTCTGACCTATAAAGATGTCGTGGTACACTGATCATACAAGCGTTCAACAAATTAAAAATAACCAACACGGGTTAATGGTATCAAATATAGGTAGCATAAGTTCAATAACAACCTAAGATAAGAGGCGATGCATATGGTTCGATATGATCTGCTTGAGATGAATAGTATTTCTGTACTGCCTAGTTTCCTGATAATCTGTATCATGGTTCTAGCAGGGTTCTCACCTTTACTGAATGGTTTGGATATGATCAAAGAAGAACCCTTGAGAACAATAAATAATACCTCCATGGGAGATTGGTCACAGCTATCATCAGGGGGTTGGCCTTCTTCAATAGACACCAGTTCCTGCTACATCATCCAAAGGGATGGTGAATTGGTGGTCTTTAACAGTGATAATGATGCTTTTGAGACGTGGTCATATTTCGAGGATAACAGCACGTGGATCCTATGGAACACCAGCGGACCGACACCTATACCAGGGATCGATAATCAGGCTTTCACATCAAGTGATGATAGCAATGTAGCATATTTTTACGGGGGCAGTTCAGGTTGGACATATTTCGACGATTTCCATATATTTTTCTATACGAATATGACATGGGTGAAGATCGATACACCCTCTTCACTTGGCAATAGATACTACTCTTCAATGATGTACGACGGAGTGACGGACTCTGTATGGATATTTGGTGGTAGAGAGAGGGTTGGCAATCAGAGGTATTTCAGGAGCGACCTTCATAATTTCGATCTGGTGAACGGATGGACGCTTATGGATCCAAACACGGAACCACCCGGGAGGGACCAGGGTCTTATCACAATTAGTACAGACGGCGGAAGTATCTTCGTTGCATTGGGAAGATATATGACCCAGGGATGGAGCAGTTATTATATTCATGACATCTGGGAATATAACGTTGCCGAGAATAACTGGACCGAATTGAACGATGATTTAGAGGCACCTACAGAGGCGGGGGGCATTCTTCAATATCGAGGCATGACAGATGACCTGCTCCTCACAATGGGTTTTAACGATAGTGAGGAACTTAACAACACATATGTTATAGATACAATAACCGGAAATGCAACCCAATACAACCTGACCGGAGGTGTCTCCGAAAGACATGTGCAGGCCTGGGACCTCAGGGAGGACAATGGAACCCTGATTATATTTGGAGATAATGAGGGGACTAAGGACATCTGGGAGATTGATATGTACAACCTCTCCTCGACATTAATGGAAGGCGGACCTACATGGAGCGGTGGTAATTCCTTTACTGGATTCGATCCAGACGACGGGGGGAGATTGTTGGCCTTAAAATATGTCGGAGGAACATATTGGCAGCTTGTTTACTATTCACTTACTGACAAAGAGTGGAGGTTCCTGAACATCTCAGAAGATAATGCTCCGACATACCACAGTGGTATGGCCTACGCATATGATCACATCAATGATATCTTCTATCTATACGGGGGATATTACAGATATTCCGTCGGACAATGGGAATATCATTATTATTTCTATGATGAATTCTGGAAATTGGATGTGAGAACGGGGGAATGGACAAGAATCAACGAACATGCTCTTCCCGGAGCTAGAGGGAGGGCTACATTGGTATTCGACCCATTAAGGAACGAACTCACACTCTTCGGTGGACAGGTCGAGGGTGGAGATACTCATACGGTTGCACACTATAATGTTTCAGGAAACATATGGAAAACATCGAACCTGGCGATCCATCCCAAAGCAAGGATGAGGCACTCGGTTGTGTTCGATGAAGAAAGGGACGGTTTCTTCATGTTCGGGGGACGAAGGAACTCAAGTGAGTCTTCCGAAGAATTCAATGATCTATGGTTCTTCCATTCTGATACAAAGCAATGGGAACAGATGGTGAATAACAATCCTCCTTCTGCTCAATCCGATGTTGGACTTTCCATAAACATTCATACAAATGAACTCATGCTCTTCGGTGATCAAGATGATGGAAACGTAATGGTTTGGAGACAGATTTGGAACGGTTGGAGG
>JAWOCK010000013.1:0-19788 GCA_046483845.1 Thermoplasmatota archaeon
ACTTCTCCGCCGCCTACATACCGTCCTCCCCGGCCCTATACCAGGGTAGGGTATACTTCGGCGCCTACGACAGCACCTTCTACTGCCTGGATGCCGGAACCGGGGAACGGATATGGAATACGACCATGGGATCCGACGTACATTCCTCACCATCCGTATCACAGGACCGGGTGCTGGTGGGCTGCAACGACGGACTGCTCTACTGCCTTAACAGGAACAACGGGAGCATCATATGGAATCTGGACCTCGGTCCCGATCCCCTGGAGAGCTCCCCGGTCATATCCGGGGACAGGATTGCTGTAACGTATACCCATGGGCTCGTGGTGGTGAGCCTCGATGAGGGCGGCATCCTCCATAGCTTCCTCTTGGGCAACTCGGCGGAGGTATCCCCCTCGGTCAATTCGGGAAGGATCCTCTTCGGTGACAATGACGGTTATCTGAGGTGCGTCGGCCTGGCCGATCAAGGTGACGATGATGCATACGAGATAGGCAAGGAGGACGACACCCCAAGGGACCTGTTGTTCATGGTAATAGGCTCCCTGATCCTGCTCACGGTCATCATACTGGTGTTCTTCAGAAGGTACAAAAAGATAAGAGAGAAGAACCGAGAACATCCGGGACAGCCTCCATAATCCTTATATCTTGAAACATCAAATCGAGACCGTTGTAACTGTTATCCAAGGAGGGTCTAAAATATCCAGAGTGGGGATAGGGAGCTTTGCGGCTCTTTCCATCATTTTCTTTATCTGGGTTGCAGTGATTCCCTCCGCTCTGGGCTGGGAGCAGTGGAGGGGCGACAAGGTGCACTCCGCATATGTCCAGGGAGAGCCCCCGGAAAAAGGGGACCTCATCTGGTCCCACCGAACCGGCGACCAGGTACTCTCATCCGCTGTTTTCTACCAGGAAGGGCTCATCATAGGTTCCGATGACGGCTGGCTCTACTGCTTTGAACATTCCTCGGGTGATATCCGGTGGAAGTTCAGGACGGAAGGCTCCGTCCAGGCAACCGCGCTTATCCACGGCGGGAGGGCTTACTTCGGCTCCTTTGACCATTTTCTCTACTGTATCGACCTTCCCCCGGAGGGTGAAAGCCCAGAATTGGCCTGGAGATATGATTCCGGGGCCCAGATAATATCCTCTGCCCACGTTCATCGGGGAAATATACTTTTCTGTGACCTCCAGGGAAGGATGCACTCGGTGACCACCGAAGGGAACCTCAACTGGGTCACCGACCTGTCGGCCAAGGAGATATGGGCGACCCCCGTGGTGGATGCCGAAAGGAACCTGGCATACGTGGGGGATACAGGGAACTGCCTCTATGCGGTGGACCTGAACAACGGAACCGTGATGAGGACCATGTTCCACTCGGACAAGTGTGAGATCTATTCCTCGGGGACCCTTGTGGATGACACCCTGTATTACACCACGGGGATGGAGAGGACCATCTATTCTCTGGACGTTGAAAGCTGGAGCCATTTGTGGGCCTTCAAAATAGACCATGATACCTATTCCACCCCCGTGGTAAGGGACGATTGTGTCTACTTCGGCTCCTTCGAGTTCTCCTGGTGCGTCCCGGCAGAGGACCCCGACGGCGATGGGAACATCACTGAGGATGAGGTCCTCTGGTCCTCACCAACCCATGACTACCAGGGAGGTTCGTCGCCGCTTGTGGTCGACGGCAAGTTCTACATAGGCTCCGACGACCACAGGGTCTACTGCTTCGATTCGGAGACAGGAGAGGAAATATTGACCTTCGAGACCAAGGGCTACGTTTACTCCTCACCCGTGCTCCACAACGGATCGGTCTACTTCGGCTCGTCGGACAGGTCGGTCTACTGTATTGGAGACCGCCCTCCGGGTCTGACAGTGACCATATCCGCCGAACCCGAGGAGATAACCTCCGATGGTACGGCAGAGGTAAAGGTCGACGTGACGGACAACGACGGTATGCCGATCCCCGGGGCAGAGGTCACATTCTCCGTGTCGGCCGGGAACATCGCCTTCGACCAGGAGGGAAACACCCGTCTGGTCCACAGCACGGATGAGAACGGCACGCTCAGGGTGATATACTTCCCGGTGACGGTAAGCTCCAGGTCCACGGTTACGATAGAGGTCCATGCGGAGAGGCAGGGTCTCCAGGACGGAACATCCTCCGCGGAGCTTGTTGTGGAACCTGGTGAGAACGTGGAGGACCCCGTCCCCGACATCGGGAAGGACGAATCGGAGAGGAGCATGCACATCGCAGTGGTCACAGCACTTGCAGTGATAAACATCCTGATGGCGGGCGTGGCTGTGGTTTTCTTCATCAGGAACAAGAACGAAGCCAAGGAGGTGAACCAACTATGAGATCGGATGTGCTTTATCCTGTTATTTTTGTTCTGATGCTCCTGTTGACGGCAGCTCCCTCCGCCAGCACCCAGGAGGAAGGGATAGATCCCCTTGGGATGGAGGTCCTCTGGAGCTACACCAAGGAGGACAACGAGGCCACATTCTGGAAGCTCTCCTGGTCCCCGGACGGGAAGCTGATAGCAGCCACCTTCTTCGACGACAGGTGCGTGGTGCTGAATGCGGAGGACGGTTCGGTGAACACTGTCCTGGACCTCAACCCGCCGCCCACGAGATGCGACGGATTCGCTCCCGCCGGAACCAAACCCTTGAGGGCATGCCGCTTCTCCCCGGACGGGGAGCTTCTCGCAGTGGGCGGCGACGACACTATCGTTGCAGTTTACGAAACGGATACATGGGAGAGGAGTTACACCCTGAGAGGGCATACAGGTTCGGTGCTCTCGCTGGACTTCTCCCCCGACGGCAGGTACCTGGCATCCGGCTCGGGCAAGGACAAGGTGATTCCCCAGAACAAGGGGGAGAACGTCACCAGGATATGGAACATGGAGACCGGAAGGCAGGAAATGGTCCTTGAGGGACACAGGGACGGGGTGCTCGGTCTGAAATGGTCCCATTCGGGGAACAAGCTTGCCACCGCCTCCGATGACAGGACCGTCCGGGTCTGGGAGATGTCAGAGGGACAGGAGATAATGAGCACCAGCGGACATACCTCCGGGGTATTGGACATAGACTGGAGCCCCGATGACAGCATTCTCATCACCGGATCCAGAGACTACAAGATAAAGGTCTGGAACTCCACCACCGGCGAGGAGATCGCCACCTGGTCGGACTACAACTGCGTAAGGTCCGTGGACATCCATCCCTACCAGGAGCTCGCCGCCACCTCAGGGGTGGACCTGACGCTCAAGATAAGGGACCTGGGGACCGGCACCGAGCTCAAGGTAGCCAAGGACGGCATCGAGCAGAGCGCCATGGTGATGTCGTCCAGGTGGTCCCCCGACGGTACTCTTCTGGCCTCGGGTCTCGGGAAGAGCCATACCGTGATCCTCTACGGCTTCGGCTCCGAGGTCCCCGCCGGAGGAGGTGTACCTGTGGGGACAATAACCATCTTGGTCATGGCGGTTGCCTTCGCCATCTTCCTCACCCTCCTCTTCCTGGGGCCTGCGAAGAGGATAAGGAGGGAGAGAAGGTGAGGGAGCTCACCCTGATAGCGGTCTGCATCATCTCCCTCTCGTGGTTCTTGCCTTCTGCCGCAGGAGAGGTGGAGCCGGGTGACCTCACCTCGGGAATAGGGAGGTTCCAATCCATCATATGCCACGACGTGGACCTGGACGGAAGGATGGAGGTCCTCTTCGGTTCCTACGACGGCTACGTGGTCTCGGTGGAGTATTCCGGAGGGGAGTACTTCGTTGACTGGATCTCGGATAGGTTCGGGACCAGGGTCTGGGGTCTTTGTGCGGGACAGTTCGATGAGGACGATGCAATGGAGATCATTGTGGGTGACGGGGACGGAAAGGTCAGGTCCATAGACGGGATCACAAAGGAGGTGGAATGGGAGTCGGAGACCCTGGTAAGGGACGCGCACGGGATACTGCTCCACGACGAGGACGGTGACGGGAAGAACGAGCTCATTGTGGGAACCGGCTTCAAGACCGATCAGGGATGGGGACAGGTCTATTTCTTCAGACCTGATTCTCCTTCACCCTATGACAAGTTGGATCCCTTCGATTCCAGGCTCAGGGAGATAGACGTGCATGACGTGGACGGTGACGGTGAAGAGGAGCTCATCGTCTGCTCCGGGGTCTCGCTGGGTGACATCAGGGGAGAAGGATACATCAGGATATTCGATCTGGAGACCAGGGAGCTGGAATGGAAGAGCCCCGACCTCGGCGGATGCGTGGAAGGACTCAAGGTGCTTGACGTCGACGGCGACGGTACAGTGGAGATCATAGTATCCAACGGATACCGATATAGGGAGGGGTTTTGCCATATCTTTTCCTACGACGGAAGCGATTACGTCCGTGAATGGAAGAGCCCCAACATAGGCCCCAAGGCTTACGGGATCGATGTGGCCGACATAGATGACGACGGAACTATGGAGATAATCATATCCAACATGGCGGGGCGCATAATGGTCTACGACGGGATGACCAGGGAGCTGGAATGGATGTCCGAAGAGCTTGGAAGGGACATTTTGGGGCTGGTGGTGGCGGATCCGGACAAGGATGGCGACCTGGAGATCATAGCCGGACAGGGCGGATACAACGGGAAGGGTGATTTCACCTCCGGATACACGGCTCCCCACGTATACATCATCGACGGCAAGACCAAGGAGGTGGAGGAGACATTCGGAAAGGTAGACACCTTCCTGCAGTGGATGAAGGTCGCCGAGCTGGTGCTGGTTGGTTCGGCACTTGCCCAGATGGCATTGATATCCAGGTTCTGGATAAAACATGTCAGGAGGAGCTCCACTTGATCTACAAGGGAAGAAGCATCCGCCCGGTAAGGTTCGCTGTTCAGTCCCTGGCCTTTGCCTTCGTTCTCGGCCAGATCTTCGGCCTGCCTCCCTTCGGAACCTTTCCCATATTCAGGAGGATCTTTTTGCCCAACGCCTCGTGCAGGTACATCAATTCCGCCCCCACATCCTGTTTCTTCTACCAGATGCAGGATGGCCTCACCCAGGGGTCCTACAACTACTACGCTGATGTTCTGATAATGCTGCTGGCGGTGGTTGTTCTGATCATCGTACTGGGCAGGATCTGGTGCTCCTGGCTCTGTCCCTTCGGAATGGTGCAGGAGTTCATGGGATGGCTCCGGGAGAAAATGGGTATATCCCCTTTCAGGCTCAAATGGTCCCACAGGGTACTTCTCAGAAGGGTCAAGTACGCGATCATATTCCTCACGGTCCTGATCTCCATCCCCATCGGCATCTCATCCCTGGGACTTACACCCGTTCAGTCAGATCTGGCCCTTCCCTTCTGTCAGGTATGTCCCGCCAAGGGGTTCTTCACCTTCACACAGCAGGTACTGGGTCTTGAGCCATGGTCCACAACCCTCTCCATCATCGCCATTGCAAGCCTTCTGATATTTTTGATCTCCTCATTCTTCATAAGGATGGCCTTCTGCAGGATCTGTCCCATGGGTGGTTTCATGTCCCTCTTCAGTGGCGTTAGCCTCATCTGGCTGAGAAAGGACCCCGACAAATGCACCAAATGCAGGGCCTGCCTCAGGGTCTGTCCGCTGGACCACGACAGGGTGTATGATGACATGGAATCCGATGACGTTGCGGGCGAGGACTGCACTTTATGCTGTAAATGCATAGAGATGTGTCCCGAGAAGGACTGCCTCTCCTTGATGTTCGGACCGTGGAGGCTTGTAAGCTCGATAAGACCTAAAAAGAGGTCCATTCCCGTAATAGGTAAATTGTTCAAAGGACCTGGGACCGGAGGTAAATGAATGGAGAGCAGATATCTCAAGGAAAAACAGGAATACTTCTCCCTTGAGCAGAGGGAGAGGACCAGGAAGAGGTCCGAACAGATGGAGAAGAACACCAGGGCAGACCTCAAAAGGCAGAGGAACAGGGCAAAGAAGCTGGAATACTTCGACGAGGTACATAGGTTCGGAGGGGTAAGGACGGTTGAGCTCCAGGAGTTCAGAGAAAAGGGGGGAAAGGTGGTTGGGACCCTTTGCGTTATGGTTCCCATGGAGCTCATAGGGGCGGTTGGAGTCCAGGGGATCAGGATGTGCTCGGGGTACTACGAACCGGTCCATCCATCCAACGAGCTCCTCGGCGACGCAGGTCTCTGTCCCATGGTAAAATCGACGCTGGGCTCCAAGATGGTCTCATCCAACCCCACCATAGATCTGATAGACATGGCGGTGGGTCCCGCAACCTGCGACGGGAAGATGAAGCTGGCGGAGATCCTGGAGGACTGGATGCCGGTTGTGATGATGAACATACCAAGGGTTAAGATTGGCGAGACCTCCTCCGATCTCTGGCTATCGGAACTCAACTACCTGAGGACCAAGCTGGAGGACCTCACCGGGAAGAGGATGACCAGAAGGGCCCTGAAGAAGGAGATAGGAAAATGGAACAGGGCCAACGAGCTCTGGAACTTTCTCTTGGACCTCAGAAAGATAAAGAACCCTCCCATATCCGGCAGGGACGCCATGCTGGTGACCCAAGCCTCCCAGCTGGATAGGATAGAGAGGTGGAACAGGAAGGTCGAAGAGCTCATCTTTGAGCTGGAGAAGATGAAAAAGAAAGGTCTGCACGCCGGTGAGGAAGGAGCCGCCAGGATAATGCTTGCGGGCTCCCCCATGATGTATCCCAACTTCAAGATACCCACCGTGGTGGAGGAGTCGGGTGCAATTATTGTCACCGACGAGCTGTGCACCGGTTACAGGCTCATGTCCGATCCCATCATGCTCGACGGTATAACCATGAAAGAGATGCTAAGAGCGGTTGCGGAGAGGTACTTCTTCCCCTGCACCTGCCCCTGCTTCAGCCCCAACGAGGAGAGGCTGAGGAGACTCAAGGAGAGCATAAGGGTCTTTGGCATAGAGGGCGTGGTCTTCCACACGCTCAGAGGATGCCACCTGAACAATCTGGAGGCCACCAAGATAGAGCTGGAGCTCAGGGAGATGGGCATCCCGATAGTGAAGCTTGAAAGCGAGTACGATGAAGGCGACATAGAACAGGTAAGGACAAGAATAGAGGCCTTCGTCGAGATGATAAAGGCAAGAAGGGAATACAGGAAGGAGCATGGTAGAAAATGAAAGGAGCAGATGCCCCGGTATTTGATATCGGCATCGACGCCGGTGCCATTTCGACAAAGGTCCTTATAATGGGAAAGGACAACGGCATTGCAGGCCATATCCAGGCGAACACAACAATGGAGCCCGGGAAGCTTGCAGGTTCCCTTATGATGAAGCTGCTTGAGGAAAAAGGGATCCATAGGACCGAGATATCCCACATCGTTGCCACCGGCCAAGGGAGGAGGTCCGTGGAGTTAGCCGACCTGGCAAGGACCGATATCACCACCTTCGCAAAGGGAGCCCACTTCATCGACCCGGATGTGGACATTGTTGTCGACATAGGCGGCCACGGAATTCGAGTGATGAGGATGGAGGAGATGGGTGTGATATCGGATTTTAGGACCAACGACAAATGCTCCACCGGCACCGGCTGCTTCATGGATACCATGGCGGCCGCCCTGGAGGTGAGCATCGAGGAGGCGGGCGAGAGATCCCTGCACAGTAAACTGGCGGAGCATGTGAATGCTTCCTGCACAGTGTTCGCCGAGTCCGAGGTGGTATCGCTCATCGCCAAGGGGAAGAGGACCGATGATATCCTTGCCGGACTGCACAAGATGGTGGCAAGGAAGATAGTCTCCCTGGTGAACTCCACCCAGAGCAAGGGAAGGGTGATGGTCTGCGGTGGAGTTGCACGGAACGAGGGGGTCATAAAGGAGATAAGGGGGTCCATAGACCGTGAGGTGATGGTGCCCGAGCTCCCCCACATGGTGGGCGCCATGGGAGCTGCACTGTCATCCCCGTCCAGGAAGAGGGAACTGATCGTCGAAAGGCCACAGAAGGTCCGGGTGAAGGAGAGGACGTTGATTGACAGACTGCTGAGGTGGAAGGGTTGATAACAGCTGGAGTCGACCTCGGTTCCACTTATGTGAAGGCTGCCATAGTGGCGGACCAGCAGAGGATAGGCCACGCCGTGTCCCCGACGGGGAACGACCACGACCTGACCTCGAGAAAGGTCCTGGACCAGGCTGTAGAGATGGCAGGCATCCGGAGAGAGGACATAGAGATGATCTACTCCACCGGATACGGCAGGAGGGTCACATCACTTGCGGACGAGAACATATCGGAGATATCCGCAAATGCCAAGGGGGTCCAGTGGCTGGGCTCGGAAATGGATGTCAGGACCATAATAGATATAGGGGGGCAGGACACCAAGGTCATAGCACTCGACGACGACCTTCAGATGATCAACTTCGCCATGAACGACAAGTGCGCCGCAGGAACAGGCAGGTTCCTGGAGGTGCTGGCAAAGGTGCTGGAGGTGCCGCTTTCCGAGATGGGGCTCCTCTCTCTGACCAGCAGAGAGCCGGTGGACATCACAACCACATGTCTGGTATTCGCCAAATCCGAGGTGGCCAACCTCATCTTCGAAGGGCACTTCAAGGAGGATATAATAATGGGCATACACAAGGCGGTGGCGAGGCGACTCGTTGCCATGGTAAAGAAGGTGGGGGTGCGCGACATCGTGTTCTTCGACGGCGGTCCCGCCAAGAACATCGGCATGGTCCATGCAATGGAGAAGGAGCTTGGCAGGAAGATGCATGTCCCCGAGAACCCGCAGATCGTGACCGCGACCGGGGCCGCCATCCTGGCCCAGGAGAAGCTGTACGCAATCAGGGGTGCAAAATGAAACTGAAGGAGGCTTTCATTTCGGTATTTGTGGTAATTGTCCTTTTCGGATGCGGATGCCTTGAAGGAAACGAGGAAGTAAAGGGTTTCAGTGCCTCCAAGCATTATCCCACTGCGAAGATCAGAGCGCAGGAGACCGGAAGGACCCTGGTATTGGTGGTGGTAACGGCAGAGGATCCCCAGGATGCGGGGAGGGCCATGAAGTGGAAATATGCCTACAACGACATAACCTCTGGATATCCGCTATCCTCTTACACCTTCGAGGCGGATACCGAAGGAAATATCTTGGAGAACACCGGGGAGCCCCTCTCCAAGGACCCCATCAAGAACTGGAGCGTCGATTCCACCACTGCTTTCTCCCTGGCCAGGGAGGAGATGATGGAGAGGGAGCTCATAAACGAAGCCAACGATGTTCATGTGGATTATATCTATCTCCTCGGAGACAACGAAGAGAACAACGGATGCGAGTGGAGCATAGGGACGAGCCCCTACGAGGAGGCGACGAGCGATCTCCATATTACCGTTGACGGAAGTACAGGTGAGGTACTGTCCATAAAGAGCTCCAAGTAACGGGCTACAGCCTGAAAGGCGGAGTGTACTCTTTCTTTCCGAATGACCTGACCAGACCGGCGACCCCAACTCCCATCCATATCAGCTCCAGTATGATGAAGGGGACGAACCAGATCATTACCGATGCGATACACGCCACCCCTGCCCCCAGAATATTGAGTATGATATATGTCCGGCTTTCCTGGGAAACGAATTTGAAGAGGTTCAGCAGGAATGCGAGAAGCAGCAGACCAACACCTATTGACCCCATTAGTGTGGATATTTCCATGCTACCTGATGGGGGAACATTGATTAACATCCTGTGGTCGGACCCTTTTCCATACAATGAGGGATCTCCTTGGAACCATCTGATCGGAGAAAAAGGATAGGTCCGCCCATGCATCGAGGGTAGGTCATCAACCTGGTCCGAAAGAATCTGTACCTGGTAAATATATCCACAGATTAAATATCCCTTAATGCGGATATGCCATCAGGAGACATCATTATGGAAGGTTCATTCGAGGAGTTCCCGGTCATAGACTGCGGGGACATCATACTCAGGCGTTTCCGGATGGAGGATGCAGAGGACCTTGCCAGGAACATAAACCATCGAGGTATTTCACGCTACACCCTGAACATACCCTACCCTTACGGACCAGACGATGCGATAGAGTTCATGGCAAAGAACAAGGACTGGTATGACGCCGAGAGCGACCTGAACCTCGCTATATGTAAAAAGGAGGATGACAGGGTCATCGGGGGAATAGGCCTGATGAAGATCGAATGGCAGAACAAGGCCAGTGAGATCGGCTACTGGCTCGGAAGGGAGCACTGGGGTCGGGGGATCACCCCGAAGGCGGTCAGGGGCATGGTCAAATACGGTTTCAAGGAGCTGGGCCTGCACAGGATATCCTCTGTCATCTTTTCCCCAAACAAGAGATCGAGGAGGGTAATGGAAAAGAGCGGTTTCGAGATCGAGGGGATCCTCAAGGACCGTTATATCCTTGAAGATGAATATGTGGACGGAGTCATGTATGCCATACTCGACAAGGATTGATGAGAAAATGCAGGAAGAAAAGTTTGTTCATCCATCCTCAGACAATTATATTAGGTAAAAATGACCTAGGAGTGCTGGTTAAAATGGATTGGAGCGAAAAGATAGCCAAATGGCTGCAGGAAGGAGAGGAGAATGCCGAACTTCTTCTGGATCACCCATGGGACATCCAGACAAAGGAGGTGGAGAGCGAGGAGCCAAAGTACCTCATAGTAGCCACCCACCCCAAGATACCCTTCAACGTGGAGATCGTGATCGGAAAACATTTCGCAAATCTCGTGATAAACCCGGTGGTCCCCACCGATGCCATGGACGCGACCAAGAGGATGAGGATCTACAAGAAACTGCTGCATCTGAACACCGAGCTGAACCTCATGAAGTCCGGTCTCATAGGATACGACGACAACCCGGTGATACAGGTCGACCTTGACCTCGAATCCCTGAACAAACAGGAATTCAACGATGCGTTGACCCTTGCAATAGTGGGAGCCAACAACCTCATAAAGATCATGGGATTGAAGAACGAGATCCAGGAGTTCATGGCCAACCGCTTCATTGCAATAATTGCCACAAAGATCCAGACGGGTGAGAGCGACGACGAGATCCTTGATTTCCTGGTGAACAGAGGGGGCCTGGACAAGGAATCGGCCTCCACGCTTATAGAGCAGACCAACAAATTGATAGAGCAGCAGAAGGAGAAAGAAGAAGATATCTCCTCGCGCTCCGGGCCGGGACCCATGTATGGTTGATGAGTCCGTCAGTGATTGTGAGCGAACCCGATACCGGATCGAATAACATGGAAGATACTAGGTAAGGAATTGGTCCAGTCTCGACTGCTTGTTGTGAAGTACGTCCTTGAGCAGATCGCTGGATGCGACATACCTCTCCCTCGGAAGATGCATCCCATCGGTCACATGGTCCAGGGCTCCCCGGAGATTCTCGAACTCCCTTGGTTCCTGTTCCATTGCATTCCTAACGTTCTCCCTGACATTGAAGACCCCAAGGGGAACGTATCCTCGGTATGCCTCCCGGAGGATTATCGCCCCCGCTTGCTCCTTCTGCCTGGCGAGTGATTCCAGTACGGCCATCCTGCAGGAATAGAAGCAGCCACCCACCCTGGAGTAACCCTTCTTCCCGGTAAATGGCTCGAAATCGCCGAACAACATCTCTTCGTTACCTTTGATCCTCAGGAACGCCTCCATCCATTCGTACTGCCAGATGGTTGGCATCAGTATCACGGCGTAATGGTTGTGGAGACTGTCGAACTCGTGCACCCTGTAAGTGTCGATGATATCGTTGTACCTCACATCCTCCAGCAGGTTATCACCTATGGTGGAGTCCACTGCGGTAATGGACCACCTCGTGGGGACCAGGTTTCTCTTTTTTCCGTTCCCGATGGCCCCGGCGGAGAAAGCCTTCTGAATGGAAGAGAATGGGGTTTTGCGCCTGTGCAGTTCAGAGAGAGCCTCCACTGCGTTCATGTCGGTGTCGTAGAAGACCCTTTCCAGGTCCCTGTTCCATTTGGTGTTGTCTATCCTTATCTTCTCCAGGTCCCCGCTCGGACCGTGGGTCACCGAATCCTCGTTGAGGGAGAACCCACGGGGTGCTTTCCTAAACATCGCTTCGCTGTCCACTGAGCCGCTGGACAGGGCGATGTCCCGAAGGGTGGAGACCAGTCCGCTGTCCATGTCGTTGACCCTCTGGGGCCTCTTGCCGCGCACCAGGCCGAGCCGGTAGGAGATTATCTCACTTTGACCCATTCCCTCCGGGATCCACCTCTCGGAGGAATCCATCAGGGATGTGTCCCCCTTTCGGTTCGCCAGCATGGGCCCCGCGTATACCTTTGGATAGTTCCAGCTTCCGATGAAGACAGACGGAGGGGAGCTCCCGTCGAGCTGTTCTGCGATGTCAATGGACCCCATGTCCCTGTATCTTGTTATCTCGTCCAGATACCCGGCCTTTCCAATATTCATGTCCATCCGGGTTCACATTGGAGATGATACATTAAAAAGTGATAAGGAGAGAGGTGGGCAAATATGAAAGATCGACCACACACAAGGGATGCTCCTTACATTGCTTTCGCTGCCAACCAGCTGAGGTCTCGATGAGAACCTCAGGACCGGGTGGGGCCCCTCAAGGGAAGAATAAGGTTAAATCAAATGGGATGTGATGGCACTCCATGGCAAGAAGAACCAAGGGTAACGATGCTTCGAGCTTCAGGGATCTTCGCAGAAAGGCCCGTAAGGTAGCCGAGGTATCGGAACTGGAGGATATACTCAAGGGCATATCCGATCCATACTTCAGGGCACAATCCCACCTGCTAATTGCAAAGTACCCGAAAGAAGACGCTCACCAGAGGATCAAGAGAGCACTTGGTTCCGCTGACCGCGTGGACGCGCTATGGAGGAGGGCGGAGCTCTTCGGAGAGCTCCAGAAGCTCTCAAAGGACCTTGATCCGGAAAGCATGAGAATGCTCCTTGAAGGTATAGGGAAACGTATTCTCCTGCTTCCAAACGGCAAAGGCCTGTCCGACGCACTTGCGATATGCCCGAACAAACTCCCTTCAGAAATGCTCCCCGGACTTCTGAAGAAGTCCCTGAACAACAAAGGTTTCGAACTAAAGGACGCAAAGAATATTATCAGAACATGGTCCAGGAGGCTCCCGGAGAACGGGGATCTGGTAAAGGAGCTCCTTACGGATGTCAAAGGGATCAAAGATAGGCGGCTCAGGGCACAGCTCCTGGGATATATCCACCTCCAGCTGGAAAGATCGAACATTGAATATCACTCTCCCATGGAAGATGCTATAGGATTGGTTTTCGGCCTGGAAGGAGAACAGAAACTGGAGACATTCGCATATCTGGCAAATGCGGCATCGAGCAGATGGGCCCTGGAGACACTTTATGATGGGATCGCCGGGGACCCGGGCGTGATCGATAGGATAAAGATGCTATCCTATATCGCATCATCTGCCGACAGAACAGGAAATGATGACCTTGCGAGCAGATACATCCAAGAGGCGATCGAGATGACAGAGGGGCTTGAGAACCCCGAGAAGAGATCGGGTGTAAGGCTCCATCTGGCAAAGAACCTGCTCAGGATGGAACATAGGGACGAAGCACTTTCTTTGATGGAGAGTATCCGGAGGGATACGGATGAGAAGGACCCGGTGAGGACCTTCATGGTGAAAGCACTGGAAAAGTCCGGTTTGAAGGTCCCTGAGGGATGGGAGGTTCCAAAAAGCAGCAGAGAATTGGGGCCTGAAACAAAGAAAGGTCCAAGGGATGTTCTGGCACTATACGACACCTACGAGGGCGCCATCAAGGAGATACATCTTCGTGCCATCGCAAGGGCCGCACCTCTCTGCTTCGGGTTCGACCTTGATCTGGCCCTGATAGGGTTCCCGGAGAAGGATCTGGAAAGTCTGGTCGATAGGACCTCGAAGGAGACCAATATAGGAAAAGGAGGAAGATACCTGAGGGAGCTCCATAAGCAGGGAAGCATCCACCTGGTGGAAGCAACGGCCAAGGAGCCTCCGAAGGACTGGAGCAAGCTCGGGTATCCTGTCGCCACCACCTCGAGACCTGAGAGGAAGAAGGCAGTCGACATACGCACCGCCAAGGAGCGGTCAGGGGACGGAAGGGTCTGCCTGATCATGGGGCTCGGAAGACAGGGGCTTCCGGCAAACCTGCTCAGGTCCGTGGAGGCGCACCTGGAGCTGACCGGGAAGAGGGTACCACTTGAGACCGCAACGGCCATGGGCGTGATTGCCCACAGGCTCCATATGTTCACTGGTGAAGGTGAATGAAGTGATCCATCCTTTCGGGAAAAAGAATTTCACTTTTTCCAGGGACAGTGACCTTTCTGGGTACATCTTGAACAGCCGCGTCCCTTGGAGGCCAATGGCAGGTAGATGAATGCTACCAATATGAAGGCGGTAAATAAGTAGACCTTGACCATGGAGTAATGTAGGAACATGCACACGATGCCCACGATGAGCGGCACGAACCACTGGAGGGCCACGGAGAATATGTTCCTCTTGAATGCCCTTTTGAAATCCCCTTTCCTCATGGGGAAAAGAAGCGCCGATATCCTTCCGTAGCCGCTTGGACAGGCTCTTGACCCGTAGGCCCTGCACCTGGTGCAGATGGTGGCCCAGAACCATACCACCCCCAGCAGGGACATCACCAGATACCCGATACCAAGCCATACGGAACAGGAGAACATCACCAGGGAGCCGAGGGTTATCGTGAACAGGTGGGGGAGAAGGTCCGTGAACCACATTATCCCCCTCTCCAAGACATCATTCCCCCGAGTGGGCCCTGATGATGAACAGTACCGGTACCAGTAAAAATATCAGTATCAGGGCCATCACGAGGTCAACTGGTGCTTCTTCATTCGAGTGAGAGGGTGGTATGAAGAGCTCCGTGAAGGCGGTGGGGGCTCCGCAGGAGAGCCCCCCGGCTATCAATACTGATCCGTCCTCCAGGACCGTTCCCGTGTTCCATTTCCTTCCCATCATCACCTGGTAGGATTCCTTCCAGGTATTTGTTCGGGGCTCGAAGTACTCCATGGTGCTGTGGCACCCGCCCGTGAGGCAGTTGGAACCCCCAAGCATTATCACCTCTCCCCCATCCACCTCTATCAGAAGGTGGTTGTGCCTGGGCTGGGCCATCTCACCTGCGTATGTCCATGTTCCTTCAACGGGGTCGAATATCTCAGAATCATTCCAGTCTGCGGTGGTGGAGGAGGAGAAACCACCGCTCACCAGGAACCTGCCGTCCGAGAGTACCACCCCGGAATGATATCCCCTCCCTTTGCTCATCGGATTGGTGTATTCCCACATGTCCTTCTCCGGGTCATATATCTCGCAGGATGAAATGGGTCTCTTCATGATCCCCTGGTGTCCTCCGGTCACAAGCACCCTGCCGTCGTTCAGCAAGGAAGCTGTACATCTGACCCTTGCGGTGTTGAGCGGTGCAGCCTGCTCCCAGCGCATCCGATCGGCCCTGAATATCTCGCAGGAGCCGAGGACCCCGGTGGATGCGTTCAGACCTCCGATAACCAGGATATCCCCTCCGGGAAGAACCACGGACCTCTGCCAGAATCGTCCCGTGATCATAGGAGATGCTCTTGTCCATTCATCATTTTCGGGATCGTAGATCTCACAGGAGGAGAGGGACCTGTTCCCCGGTCCCGAGAAATGCTTGTACAGCGAAGGATGACCGGCTCCAATGTACCCTCCCGCCACCAGTACCCTGCCGTTCGGCAACAGGTCCGCCGAATGCCTCTGCCTGGGCTCCAGCATGGAGGCTGAAAATGACCATGTCCCCTCATCCTGATCGTATATCTCGCAGGATAGGATTGAACCTCCTCCGTCCTTCGTACCCCCGCAGATGATCACCTCCCCGGAACCGAGGAGGGTGGCGGTATGGTTGTACCTTGGTCCGGAGATCTCTTCTTTGAACTCCATGGAGCCGAACTCAGGATGCCTGTCCTTTGCCCCAGCAGTGATGGAAAATAAGAGAACGAGAATGAAAAGGAATGTCGGTATGCTCGGCTTCATTCAGGAATACCTCCCGCATTCCGTGCACCTGCTCCTTTCGAAATCCTCCTTGTACTCAAGGGGACCCCCGCAGTGAGGGCAGACCTTCTGCTCATCTTCTTCCTCCTCCTTCTCCCTACGGAAGTACAGGAAGAGACCGGCTCCACCAACGGCCACTAGGGTGAGGACCACCAGTATGATGATGACAACAACTGCTGATATGGCTCCATCCTCTGCGGCGTCATCGTCGTCATTGGGAGGCGGGGTCACATCATCGTCGTCATCGTCCACCGCACCCTCCTTATCGGCCTTCCCGTAACCGTCGGGATAGGTTACTTCCCCCTGGCCGTCGACCGATACCGTAAAGGAAGCTATCACCACCGCCCCTTCGTAAAGCACCTCCGCGGAGTGCTCTCCCTCAGGGATCCCGTCGAAGGAGGCCGTTCCATCCTGGTCGGTGGTGGAGTTGTAGGTGTTCTGACCTATCTGCAGCCTTACCTCTGCTCCCGAAAGCGGAGAATCGTCCTCGTATCGGAAGGGCCCCAGCTCAATGGTGAAGGTGGGAGGTTCGGGAACCTCCGATACCACGACACTGACCTGGTCCTCCCCGCTCCATGCACCCTCGTCATCCATCACTGCAAGTGTGAAGATGTAGGTTCCGGGAGAATCCGGTATGAAGTATGGCTCTGCACCCATGGCACCTGTCAGCTCCACATCATGGCTGATACAGGTCCAGTTGAACTCCTCCACCACGCCGTTGAGGTCGTAGGAGTTCCTGCCGTCCAGCCTCACCAGATCACCAACCAAGGCCTCCTGTTCCTCGCCTGCGACCGCCACCGGCCTGGTATTGAAGTAGGCCTCCTCGACGAAGACCTCCACGGTATCCGCCGGTGACCAGCTGCCATTGTCGTCTCTTACCCTGAGATCGATGGAATAGGTGTCTGCCTCCGAAGGGGTGAAGGACGGAGAAGAGCTGTTGGCGTTGGAGAACTCCACTGTATGCGAGGTGCAGGTCCATTCCCAGGTAACGATCTCCCCGTCATTGTCCCTGGAACCGCTTCCGTCAAGGGTGACCTCGTCCCCCAGCATGATCTCCTGGTCGGGGCCCGCATCGGCGGTGGGGGGCATGTTTTGACCAGGGTTCACCACGGTTGCATTGACAAGGTCGTATCCCGACCAGCTGTCGTTATCGTCTTTCACCCTTAACCTGAAGTTGTAGGTGGTGGCCGTGTCGGGAACGAAGGAGGCGGTGTCGGTCCCCTGGCCGTTTATGGTAACACTGTGTGAGGTGCAGGACCACTGGTAATCGACGATCTCCCCGTCCTCATCGTAGCTGTCGGACCCGTCGAAGAAAAGCTCATTGCTCACCATTCCGGATACGTCGGACCCGGCATCCGCCACCGGCGGGTCGTTGGGTTTGATGACCGTTATCATGACATTGTCCTCATCGGAGAGATTGGACCAGGCATCATCGGTGTCCCTTACGCTGAGCGTCAGGGTGTATGTTCCTGCCGTATCGGGAACGAAGAAGGGCTCCGCAGATGAGTCGGAAGGTGAAAGCGAACCGTCCCTGATCAGGGAACCGGGCGGATAGCCCGTTACGTTCCAGTCGTATACAAGGAGATCCCCGTCAGCGTCTCCATCGGGAGCATCCTCGTGATCGAAGCTTTCGGTGCCATCGAGGAATACGGTCTCACCGAGCATGACCTCCTGGTCCTCTCCAGCATCAGGCATAGGGGGCCTGTTCTCCGGGGGTGGCGTGACGGTATCCCGGTCTATTATCCAGGCATCGACGCCCCCTCCCCAGGAACATGCCACGGCATCCAGTTCACCGTTCCCGTCCCAGTCGCCGAAGTTGGCACCATAGCCGTCCGCACCGCTTCCGAGATAGAGCGGTGATGATGAGAAGAGCTCGGTCCAGGAGTTGGGTAGGTTGTTGAGATAGATCCTGCTCCTGTTCTCCGAGTTTTTGGAGGCGATCATGTCAAGGTCCCCGTCACCGTCCAGGTCCCCGAGCTCTATCTGGTTCCAGTCGCCACCGCTGCTGGGAAGCCCGGAGCTGTTGTCCGTCCAGGTGAAGGAGGCCCCTCCCGTGGACCCGCCCCCGTTTCCACACCAGACCTTGATCCCGTCGGATCTGGAGCCAACCACGATATCGTTATTCCCGTCCCCGTTGAGGTCATCTATCTTTACACCAAAGGATTGGCTTCCCACGCTCCTGGTGAGCTGGGTCCAGCTTCTGGAGGAGCCCTGGATGTAGATATAGACGTTGGAACCGGAGTAGACGGTGGCGGCAAGGTCCAGCAGTCCGTCGCCGTTTAGGTCGCCGACACCCACCCCGTTCATCTCCCTGCCGGATGCGGAGGGGCTGCTCTCGGTCCATGATGTTGCGGACCCGGATCCGAACTGGACCGTCACCCCTCCGTCGTAGGTGTAGACTATGTCCATGTTTGAATCACCGTCGATGTCCGCTATCTCCGCTTCGGAAGTGGAAGCTGCCGGAGAGAATGTATGGGAGAGGGAGAAGGCCCCCTGAAAATTGCTGGTGAATATCTCCACCTTCTGATCGCTGGTGGAATACCATTTTGTTTGACTCGGAGCCACTATGTCCATGTTCCCGTCGCCGTTTATGTCCCCTACTCCCAGGGCCCCGTAGTAATCGCCGGAGGTTGAACCGGGTAGACCGGAGCTGTATGCGGACCATGTATTCGATGTCGGATCGAACTCGTAGGCCCTTATCCCCTGTGTCTTCGGGTTCGTCCTGCCGGCTCCGCCGAGAAATATCTCATCCTTTCCGTCACCGTCGTGGTCGAATACCTCAACGGAGCTGAAGGAGCCGGACTGGAGCAGTCCGGAGGATATCCCGGTCTTTCCTGTTATATCCGCTCCACGGATCCCTTCTTGCAGAAGTAACGTAAGTGATGCGAGCAGTAAAAAGGCCGTTAAGATGCCAATAGATCTCCTGTTCAATCTGAAACCCCCATTTCTGATCTTTTTTTATCAGATTATCTTCCTTATATTAATGGTAATTGGGAAATCATAATGGTTCATCGGGCCCCTTCGAGCCTGTGGACGGTCCACATCATACCTTCAGCGAGGCTGAGGTCCATCTTTCTTGCGAAGCCCTTCTCACCATCGATATGGAATGGCAG
This sequence comes from Thermoplasmatota archaeon, assembly GCA_046483845.1. Classification (GTDB taxonomy): domain Archaea; phylum Thermoplasmatota; class Penumbrarchaeia; order Penumbrarchaeales; family Penumbrarchaeaceae; genus JAYEPK01. Next base: position 19,091 of record JAWOCK010000013.1, read on the forward strand.
CTCCCTTTCCCCGGGAGTGGTAAGGGAGAGCGTCCTTATCTTTTTGTAGACCGTGAGGTCCTTTAACTTTAGATGCTTTCCCTTGTACGCCTTCGGAACGTTCACCATGGTCTTCAATATCCCTGCTCCCCGGATCAGGCTCAGGTCGAGAAGACCGTCGTCCATCCTTGCCTTCGGCGTCAACCTGAAACCGCCCCCGCAGACCGTTCCGTTCCCTACTGTGAGCATCTTCGCCTTCATCCTGTAGGGCTCCTTTCCGTTCTCGGAAAGCAGAAGGTCCATATCCTTCCAGGTGGGGATCACCTTGAAGGTGCAGAAGAAATAATGGACCGTCGGACCTAGCCTCCTCACCAGGTCCCTCCTGTTCGCCACCTCGTGGTTTATGGCCGCATCCATTCCGACACCAACGACGTTGAGGAAATATCTATCGTTAAGCTTCCCCAGGTCGATAGGATGCCTCCCTCCCTTCACGATATCCTCGATGCAGTCATCGATGCTCCTTTTGCCCCCCGAGATGGAAACGATGGTGTCGTTTCCCGAACCGAGCGGTATGATGCCGATGGCCTTCCCGCTGCCGGCCATGCCGTTCACCACCTCGTAGATCGTCCCGTCGCCCCCGCAGGCTGAGATGACGTCCAGGTCAGCATTTCTATGCCTTTGGGCTATCTTCTCGGCGTCCCCTGCAACACTGGTCCGGA